>CAKSZJ010000004.1 GCA_934525595.1 uncultured Chiayiivirga sp.
CGGAACAGCACGCCGTGCGGCAGGATGATCGCCATCACGCCGTCATCCTTCAGGTAATGCAGGCCGTGCAGCAGGAAGGCGAAATCGGCCGCGCTCTTGGGCGCCACCCCGTGGTTCTTGAAGCGCGGGTCCTGCGCCATCGCCTCGCCCGGCTCCCAGCGGTAGCTGAAGGGCGGGTTGGCGACCACGGCGTCGAAACGCGGCTTCTTCGCCGGATTGGTTTCGCGCAGCCAGTCCCAGTCGTTCTTCAGCGTGTCGCCGTGATGGATCTCGAACTCGGTGTCTTTCACCCCGTGCAGCAGCATGTTCATGCGCGCCAGGTTGTAAGTGGTGATGTTGGATTCCTGACCGATGATCCTGCCGATCGCGCCGCCGTTTTCCTGCATGCGATGGCGGATGTTGAGCAGCAGCGAGCCCGACCCGCAGGCGAAATCGAGCACGCTGGGAAGCGACCGTCGCGGGCCGGTCTTCGGCTCCTGGCCGTCCAGGGTGACGATGGCCGACAGGATGTTCGAGATCTGCTGCGGCGTGTAGAACTCGCCGGCCTTCTTGCCGCTACCGGCGGCGAACTGCCCGATCAGGTATTCATAAGCGTCGCCAAGCGTATCGGTGTCGGTGGAGAACAGCGCCATGCCGCGCGCAATTTCCGAAATGATCGAGCACAGCTTGGCGTTCTTGTCGGTTTGACGCTTGCCGAGCTTTTCTGAGTACAGATTGATCTCCGAGAACAGGCCCTGGAAATTGCTCTCGAACGACTTCTCCTCGATGTACTTGAAACCGTCGTACAGAGTTTTCAGCAGCGCATCGTCCTGCTTTTTCGCCAGATGGACGATGTTGCCCCACAGGTACCTGGGCTGGATGACGTAATGCGCCTTGCGCCGCATCTGCTGCTCGAACGCAGCGATATCGTCCGGGTTGGCCGCGTACCACACCGACAGCGGTGTCTTGCCGCCGTTGCCGATGGTCTGGGGATCGGGATAGTCCGCCCCCAGCTCCTTCTTCGCCGCCGCCTCGTAGTTGTCCGACAGGTAGCGCAGGAACAGGAACGACAGCATGTAGTCGCGGAAGTCGTCCGCGTTCATGCTGCCGCGCAGCTGGTCGGCGATGGCCCACAGGGTCTTGCCGAGTTGTTTCTGGTCGTCGTCGGTCATGGTTGATGCCCTGGTTCCCCACCCTCACCAAACAGGTCGATATACGCCTGATAGCGGAACAGCCGGTTGCGCCGGTAGCCCGTCGCCTCGACCAACACTCCAAGCTCCACCAACCGCGAGACCAGATTGTTCGCCGCGGTATACGAGGTTGCGGTCAGCGCCTCTACATCGGCGACGGCGACGATCGGCCGCTGGTACAGGTGTTCCAGCACCTTGTGCCCATTGCCGGCGGCGCGACCCAGGCCTTGCGTGACGCGGGCGCGGTGGTCTTCGCGCAGCGCGAGGATGCGTCGCGCGGTGTCAGTGGCCTCCAGGCTCACGCTGGCGACGCCTCGCAGGAAGAATGCCAACCAGCCTTCCCAGTCACCGGTGTCGCGTATCGCCTGCAGCCGCTCGTAGTACTCGGCGCGATGGCGCTTGAAGTAGTGCGACAGGTACAGCACCGGTTTGACCAGGATCTCACGCTGGCAGAGCAGGAAGCTGATCAGGAGGCGGCCGACGCGACCATTGCCGTCGAGAAACGGGTGGATGGTCTCGAACTGGGCGTGGGCCAGCCCGATCTGGACGAGCGCAGGGATATCGCTCTCGGCATGCAGGAAGGTTTCCAGCGCGCCGAGCGCTTCGGGCACCTCATGCGGTGGTGGTGGTACGAAGGTCGCTTCGTTCAGGCCGCAGCCGCCCGGGCCGATCCAGTTCTGCGTGCGGCGCAGCTCGCCCGGCGTCAGCCGCGCACCCCGTACGCCCTGCAGCAGCCGTTGGTGGATCTCACGGATCAGCCGCACCGAGACTGGAAGCTCGGCCAGGCGCGCGAGCCCGTAGTTCATCGCGGTAACGTAGTTGACCACCTCGTCGACGTCGCGCGGCAGCCCGGGCGAAAGGATGTGCGCTTCCGCCGCCAGCAGGTCCTGCAGCGAACTTTGCGTACCTTCGATCTGGCTCGACAGCACGGCCTCCTTGCGCACGTACATGAAGACGAACAGATCGGGGTTGGGCAAGATCTGGATCGAACCATCGAGGCGACCCAGCGCGCGGTCGGCCTTTGAAAGCAGGCCCTGCAGCTCACCCTCGAGCCTGACTGGCGGTTGCGGCGGCAATGGCGCCGGGGAAAACGCGCGATAGCCGGTCGGCTGTGCAATGTAGCGTCCCGCACGATGGCGCAGCGGTTGGGTGACTTCGGGCGACGTGCTCATACGAGGCTGGCGTGCATATGGCGGTGGCCCTGGGCCATAGTGAAGGCTAACAGCAATATAGGGGCGAGCAAGCTCCATATGCAAGGCAGCCTCGCATCCCCTTGCGAGCCAACCATCAGCGTGTCGCACCGGGCGACACGCGGGGAGCGCACCCGGTAGCCCACGGCCAGGATGGCGTCGAGGTTGTACAGCGTGACCGGCCGGCGCACGGCGCGACCGCCCTCCCGTTGAACTACCGAGGATTCCTCGGTAGTTCGTTCAGGTTCCAACTCCTTGTCTGAAAAGATGTTTTTCAGATGCAGGCTGATGTTGTCGGCGGTGACGTCGAACAGTTCCGCCATCTCCGCCTGGGTCAGCCAGACGGTCTGGCCGTCGGCGCGCAGTTGGATGCGGCTCTTGCCGTCCTCGCTGGTGTAGAGGATCAGGCCGCTCATACCTGGGCCGCCTCCGGCGCCGGGAACAGTTGCTGCATCAGGCCCTGCTTGTGGGTCTTGAGAGCGGCGAGCTGGCGGGTTTCGGCGGCGATCCGGGTATCGAGGGAGGAGAGGCAGTCGGCGATGCGTTGCTGCTCGGCTACCTCTCGCGGAAGCGCAAGTGACTTTTCTTGAAGAAGGGAGAAGTGACGCCGATACGAGGCCGACACAATCGGATCAGCCTGTAGGCCGAAGAACAAAAAGCGGATATCTACGCGAGGCTTCGCTGAGATGATCTTGATGCCGTCTGCACCTTGTGCGAAGTCATGTTCGACCAACTTCAGCACACACGTGTGGTCACCGAAAACCAAGAGTGGCAGCGATGCGTCGACCTTCGCGCTCAGATCATCGGTCCAGCCACACAAAGAGGCAGCTGACTGATCCACAATCGCTAAGCGCCCAGTAGATTGGTAGCCGGAGGTTGCGATTTTTTTTGGGTATCCGGATTTTAGTGTGGGAAGACCGCACTAGCCCTTCTTGTCTGACAGCTCTCGTTCGGTAGGTTTCTGGTATCGCAAGGCTTACGCGCTTTTAGCCTTCAGTGTGGGCTTTGTCTGGCGCATGTCGGTGCAAGGAAACAATCAGTGGCAGGTCACCTTGCCCCCGGCTCGAACTGGGGTTTGAGGCGCAGTGGAACGGAAAACCGGGTTAAGCCACGCGCCTAGCTCCCGTGCAGAGAATCGATCAGCGGGCACGACACAGTGCCTCGCTGCGCATGGCACTCGTTGACCAACCGTGACAGCACCGCTTCGATTCGCGTCAGGTCCGCCATCTTGGTGCGCACGTCGGTGAGCTGGAGCGCAGCCAGCTCGGCGGCTTCGCTGCAGTGAGTGCCGTCCTCAAGCTGTAGGAGTTGGCCGACTTCGTCCAGGTTGAACCCCAGCCGCTGGGCGGATTTCACGAAACGCACCCGCGCCACGTCCGCCGATCCGTAGCGGCGAATACTGCCGACGGGCCGACCTGGTTCTGGCAATAACCCCTTGCGCTGATAGAACCGGATGGTCTCCACGTTGACCCCAGCGGCCTTGGCGAAAGCCCCGATGGTCAGTGTTTGCGGATCGTTCACCATCGCGCTTGACTCCGTACTTGACTACGGAAGTAACCTTAGCGCATCACGCAACGTCTCGGAAGGAGATCCCTCACATGGCAGACCCCAGCAACGGCCGCGGTGCACTGGCCGCCGGTGGCCTCGCCGCCATCCTCGCCTCGACCTGCTGCCTCGGTCCGCTGGTGCTGATCACGCTGGGTTTCTCCGGCGCCTGGATCGGCAACTTGACCGCGCTGGAACCGTACCGGCCGATCTTCATTGGCGTGGCGCTCGTGGCGCTGTTCTTCGCGTGGCGTCGCATCTTCCGGCCGGCTCGCGCCTGCGCGCCGGACGACGCATGCGCCGTGCCCCAGGTGCGGACGGCCTACAAGGTGATCTTCTGGATCGTCACCGCCCTGGTGCTGATCGCGCTCGTGTTCCCCTACCTCATGCCCCTGTTCTACTGAAAGGAGATTGCCATGAAGAAACTCGTCGCATTGCTCGCTCTGACCGTTGCCCTCAGCGCTCCCGCCTGGGCCGCCACCAAAACCGTCACGCTGTCGGTGCCGAGCATGACCTGCGCCACCTGTCCGATCACGGTCAAGAAGGCGCTGACCAAGGTCGAAGGCGTCATCGAGGCCAAGGTGACCTGGGAGCCCAAGGAGGCGGTGGTAACCTACGACGATGCCAAGACCACTCCGGCCGCGTTGACCAAAGCCACCGAGAACGCCGGCTACCCGTCTACCGTCAAGAAGTGAGCACACGCTCATGACCGAGGCGATCACGCTGCACATCGATGGCATGACCTGCGGGTCGTGCGCCGAGCACGTCAAGCAGACCTTGGAAAAGGTGCCCGGCGTGCGTTCGGCCTCAGTGTCCTACCCACAGCGCCGGGCCGAGATTGAGGCCAGCGTAGGTACCGCCGCGGACGTGACCTCGCTGGTCGCGGCGGTATCCGCACTCGGTTACCGAGCGCAGCTTGCCGATGCGCCGGGGCAACCCAGCGACCTGCTGAACAATGCACAAGAGCGGCTGGGCGGCGAACCAAAGCGCGAGGACGATGAGGCTGCACTGCACGTGGCCGTGATCGGCAGCGGCGGCGCGGCGATGGCGGCGGCGTTGAAGGCCGTCGAGCAAGGGGCGCGTGTGACGCTGATCGAGCGCAGCACTCTCGGCGGCACCTGCGTCAACGTCGGATGTGTGCCGTCCAAGATCATGATCCGCGCTGCCCACATTGCGCATCTGCGTCGCGAGAGTCCGTTCGATGACGGCATTGCCGCCGCCTCGCCGAAGATTCTGCGTAAGCGCTTGCTGGCTCAGCAGCAGGGGCGCGTCGATGAACTGCGCCACGCCAAGTACGAAGGCATCCTGACGAGCACCCCGACCATCACCGTGCTGCGCGGCGATGCCCGATTCAAGGATGCGCACACGCTGACCGTGGCAACCGCTGACGACGGGATGCGCGAGGTGAGTTTCGACCGCTGCCTCATCGCCACCGGGGCCAGTCCGGCGATTCCACCGATCCCGGGCTTGAAAGACACGCCCTTCTGGACGTCGACCGAAGCGCTGGCCAGCGACACGATCCCCGATCGGCTGGCCGTGATCGGCTCGTCGGTGGTGGCCGTCGAACTCGCGCAGGCCTTTGCCCGGCTGGGCAGCAAGGTGACCATGCTGGCGCGCAGCACACTGTTCTTTCGCGAAGACCCCGCCATTGGCGAGGCCATCACGGCCGTGTTCCGCGCCGAAGGCATCGAAGTGCTGGACCACACCCAGGCCAGCCAGGTCGCCTATGAGGATGGGGAATTCGTGCTCACCACCGAACGCGGCGAACTGCATGCCGACCGGCTGTTGTTCGCCACCGGCCGCACCCCAAACACCCGCACGCTCAACCTCGACGCGGCCGGTGTGGTGGTCAATGCGCAAGGCGCCATCACCATCGACCACGCGATGCGCACTACCGTGCCGCACATCTATGCCGCCGGCGACTGCACTGACCAGCCGCAGTTCGTCTACGTCGCGGCGGCGGCCGGCACCCGCGCTGCAATCAACATGACGGGTGGCAACGCGACGCTGGATCTGACGGCGATGCCGGCGGTGGTGTTCACCGACCCGCAGGTCGCCACCGTGGGCTACAGCGAAGCCGAAGCGCACCACGACGGTATCGAGACCGACAGCCGCACGCTGACGCTCGACAACGTGCCCCGGGCGCTGGTCAACTTCGACACGCGCGGTTTCATCAAGCTGGTTTCGGAGGCCGGTTCGGGACGACTGATCGGCGTGCAAGCGGTAGCCCCGGAAGCAGGCGAGCTGATCCAAACCGCAGTACTGGCGATTCGCAACCGCATGACGGTGCGAGAGTTGGCCGACCAGTTATTCCCCTACCTGACGATGGTCGAGGGGCTGAAACTCGCGGCACAAACCTTCACCAAGGACGTAAAGCAACTGTCCTGTTGCGCGGGGTAGTGGCTGGGCCTCTTACCTATGCTTCATCGGCTGAATCACAAATTCAGGCTGAAGCGCCGCCTCTTGCACAATGGGCTGAGGACTATTCGAAATACCCCTCTTCGAGTAGCCGCGCCAGCGTCGGGAGATAGGGGCCGTACTCGACCACGCGCGTGATCTTCTTCTTGCGCGTTGCCGCCGTGGTCATCCGCTGGAACACGAAGTCCGTGGTCATTGGGTCGTCGTCATCGACCAACACGGTTTCGATAACCGAGCCATCCTTGCGCGCCTTCTTGTCGTAGAGTATGCGCGCCCGAAGCACCTCGAAGCTGTAACCCCTGCCCATGCGGTTCATGTCTTTGGCCACTCGGTTGACTGACTCAGTATAGGCATTGGTAATCGGCTGCTCGAAGTAGGCGAAGATTTCGTCGTGCCAGTTGTGCACGGCGGTGGTCAGGTCCTTGAACGTGGCCGCCAATTCGGTCGGAATATTGGCCTGCCACTTCGCGCAGGCGGCTTCTGCTGCTGGGCGGGTCTTCTGATCCCAGATCGACAGAAATCCTTCCTTGAGCGCGTGGGCTTCGCTTAGGAGCGGGAACTGTTGGAACCATTCCCGCATCCGGTCCATATCTCTCCCTGTCAGGTCGTGCTGCCGCTTGAGCAGCAGGAACCGCTCGTCCTTGAGTTTGAGGCGCTGCCGGGTGGACAAATCCTTGCGAATGCGCTTGCGCAGCTTCTCCAGCGCGTCGTTCGCCATGCGCTGGATATGGAATCGATCGACCACGATCCGGGCCTGTGGCAGCGTGGCGCGCACCACCTGCCGATAAACGTGGTACATGTCCATCGCCACCCACTCGACCGAGTCCTTGTCCCGCAGGTCGCGGAAATAGGGCATCAACTCGGCTTTGGCCCGGCTGGGGCGGATATCGAACACGGTCTTGCGCTCGACGTTGGTGATCATGGCCCGGTACTGGCCGATGATCTTGAGCTCGTCGATACCCAGCACCCGCGGCGTCCGGAACTGGGTCTTGGCCTCGACCTCCTCGATGAAATCGTCGAAGACGTGGCGGACCGTCTTTTCGTCCACGGCTACTTCCCGGGCAAGGGCCGCAAAGGTCTTGGAGGAGGACTGGTCGCGGATATAACGCACCAGACGCGCCGTGGCTTGGCGTTTTCCATCAAGGTCCGCCACAGGCTCAAACAAGGTCTTGGTGCAGCTTGTACAGCGATAGCGACGGCGCTGGATGAAGATCACGACGGGTTTGCCGTGCGTCGGTGTGTCCTGAAACGACTGTTCCTGTGAGCCGTGACCATGCAGGCGTCCGGTCTTGCACAGCGGGCAGGTCACCCACTGATTGACGCCTTCGGCCTTGACGACGTAACTGTCCTCGCTGGTCAGGATTTCAAGCGTCTTCAGGCTTCGCAGCTGGAGAAAGTCCGTCACTCAGCACCTTGGGCGAACCCACACTGAAATCCGACTTTTACTCTAGCACATCCGCTCAGCCGTCCAACACCAAAATCCATTCTTTGAAAGTGATAGCTACAAAGACCCAAGGAGCCAGAACCCACACCAGATTCCGGATACCCTTTTTTTGGCGGTGTCACGGTAGAAATCAAGGCCGAAACTGGCTCCTTGGCCCACTCCGGCGCATCGCTGAACTCCGGGAAGCGGAGGCGGGGGCGGGTTTCGCCCTCGCGGGGGAACAGCTGCTGCATAAGGCCGCGCTTGTGCGCCTTCAAGGCCTCCACCTTGCGTCCCTGCGCGGCAATCACCTCGTCCAGCGAGGTCAGGCAGTCGGCGATTTTTTGTTGCTCGGCGTTGTCTGGGGGCGCGAATACGACGAATTTCTCGATGATCGGCAAGCGTAGAGATAGGACGGTCGACTTGACTGCTTTGAGTGCGAGTTCAGCCTTCGCGTGATCCAGTGCGTAGTAGAAATATTTGCTGTGCCCTTGGCATTCCATCAGCGCATAAGCGCGTTGGTGAAGATCAAATTTTCCCTCGAAGTAACGAGGCCGGAAGGACATTCCTTCACCGGGCAAGATCACGACCTCTGAGTCAAAAGCAAACTTGCTTGATGCCTTTATGACTTCAGAGCGATCGAAGAGCGGAAAAGCGCCGCCTTCCTCGTGATCCTGTGCGTTGGCTTTTCCGTTCGTTATCTGGCCAAAGGCGCGACCAAGCGCTGCGGGGCCGAAGGCAACATGATGCCGAAACTCTGGAAACCGCAACCTCGGCACGGCCGTCTTCGCCCCCTGCTTCGCCATGCTCATGCCTCGTACGCCTTGAGCCCGGCGATCTCGCGCCCACCCGCCCGCTTCTTCAGCAGCGGCAGCAGGTCACCCATCAGCGCCAGTTCCTTCTGCGCGCGCGCCTTCCAGCCCAGATCCAGCGGGGCCAGCAGCTCGGTGAGCTGTTCGCCGTCGAAGATGCGGCGGGACAGGATCCCGTCCACGAAGGCCTGTACCTCCGCGATCGGCAGGCCGTGCTTTTCGCAGAGCGCAGCCATGTCCTGCGCGGCCTTGTCGGCCTTGAACTTCTCGTAGCCGGCGCGGATCGCGTCCTCGCTCAAGCCCTCGCCGGCTTTCAGCCCGCGCACGTACGCGCTGATGTCCTCGCGCTCGCCGATGAACTTGGCATCGCTGGCGATCAGGCCGATCAGCTGCTCGCGGCTCATGCTGGCCTTGCCCGGCGCCTTGCCCGAGTAGTCGGCGATCAGCTTCATGATGTAGTCGTAGTCAATGGTGCTGGAGGCGAACAGCACGAACTCGAAGTCGAGCTGCTCCACCGCGTTGCGCGTGGCCTCGTCCAGGTCGCCGGGCTTCTTCCGGTCGGCGCGCAGTTCCTCGGCCTTCTGCAGGTACTGCCCGCGGAAGCTGCGCAGTTCGTCCTTCGGCAGGATGGTCTCGATCTGTTCGCGCTGCTCGGCGGTCAGGTCGGTGTACTGGTCCAGCTGGGTCTGCAGCTTCTGGACTTCCTTGAAGTGCTGGACGAAGGCCACCTTGGCCGCCGTGCCCTTGAGGTTGGCGATGTCTTCCGGCTTGCCGCCCAGCCCCTGCGAGGCCAAGAAGCGGTCGAGGGCGGCGCGCGCCTCCTTCAGCTTGTCGATGACCACGGGCGCGGTGTCCACCAGCCAGATTTCGCGGGCCTGGTCCTTGCGCGCCCCGGAGAACAGCGCGATGGCGGCATCCACCGCCGCCTGCTGGCCGCGGAAGTCCAGGATGTTGCCGTACGGCTTGGTGTCGTTGAGTACGCGGTTGGTGCGGGAAAACGCCTGGATCAGGCCGTGGTACTTGAGGTTCTTGTCCACGTACAGGGTGTTGAGGTACTTGCTGTCGAAGCCGGTGAGCAGCATGTCCACCACGATCACGATGTCCAGCTTCTCGCGGCCCTTCATCGGCAGGTCGGCATTGGGGAACTGCTGGTCCTTGATGCGCTGCTGCACGTCCTGGTAGTAGGCGTCGAACTCCTCGATGCGGTGGTTGGTGGTAAAGCGCGCGTTGTAGTCGGCAATGATGGCTTTCAGCGCCGCCTTCTTGGCCTCCGGATCCTGCTTGTTGTCTTCCTGTTCCTGCGGCAGGTCTTCCTGCAACTGGCGCACGTCGGCACTGACGTCGCCGGGCGGCGAAAACACGGCGGCGATGTTGAGCGGCTGCCAGTCCGGCTCCGCCTGCTGCTTCTCGGCCTGCGCCGCTTTGAACAGGTCGAAGTACGCGATGGCATCGTTGATGGAGGCGGTGGCCAGCAGCGCGTTGAAGCGCCGGCCGCCGGTGGCGGCATCGTGCTTGGCCAGGATGGCATCCACCACGGCGCGCTTGGCCAGGGTTTCGCCGGGCTTGGGCGCGAGCTTGCCGTCCGGCTTGTAGTACTCGACGTGGAACTTCAGGACGTTCCTGTCCTCGATGGCGTGGGTGATGGTGTATTCGTGCAGGCACTGCTGGAACAGGTCCTCGGTGGTCTTCAGCGTCTGCTCGTCGCCTTCGATGCGCCTGTAGCTGGCGTTGTCCTCGAAGATCGGGGTGCCGGTGAAGCCGAACAGCTGGGCCCTGGGAAAGAACTCGCGGATGGCCTGGTGGTTCTCGCCGAACTGGCTGCGATGACATTCGTCGAAGATGAAGACGATGCGCTTGTTGCGCAGCGCGGCGAGCTCCTCGGCATGGCTGGCCAGCCCGCGCTTCTCGCGGCCGCGATTGCGGGTGCTGGATTCGTCCAGCGCCAGGCCCAGCTTCTGGATGGTGCAGACGATCACCTTGTCGGCGGCATCGTCGGACACCAGCCGCCGCACCAGGGATTCGGTGTTGGTGTTTTCCTCGACGCAGCCTTCCTGGAAGCGGTTGAACTCCTCGCGGGTCTGGCGATCCAGGTCCTTGCGGTCCACCACGAACAGGCACTTGTCGATGGCCGGGTTGGCCTTGAGCAGGGTGGAGGCCTTGAAGCTGGTGAGCGTCTTGCCGCTGCCGGTGGTGTGCCAGATGTAGCCGTTGCCCAGGTTCTTGTCGATGCACTCGACGATGTTCTGCACGGCGTAGATCTGGTAGGGCCGCATCATCAGCAGCTTCTGCTCGCTGGCCACCAGCACCATGTAGCGGCTGATCATCTGCCCCAGCGTGCACTTGGGCAGGAAGGCATCGGCAAAGGCATCCAGCCCGCTGATCTTGCTGTTGTCCGGCGCGGCGTACTGGTAGATGGGCAGGAAGCGCTCATCCGCGTTGAAGGCGAAGTGGCGCGTGTTGTTGTTGGCGAAGTAGTAGGTGGCGTCGCGGTTGCTGACGATGAACAGCTGGATGAAGCACAGCAGCGTGCGGGCGTAGCCGTTGCCCACGTCGTTCTTGTATTCGACGATCTGCTCGATGGCCCGGCGCGGATTGATGCCCAGCGTCTTCAGCTCGATCTGCACGACGGGCACGCCATTGATCAGCAGCAGCACGTCGTAGCGATGGTGGCTGTAATCGGTGTTGATGCGCAGCTGGCTGGCGACCTCGAAGTCGTTCTTGCACCAGTCGTTGATGTTGACCAGCGTGTAGTTGAGCGGGGTGCCGTCGTCGCGGGTGAAGGCGTTGCGGTGGCGCAGCGTGTGCGCGGCCGTGAACACGTCCGGGGTGACGATCTCGTCCAGCAGGCGCTGGAACTCGGCGTCGGTCAGCTTGACCCGGTTCAGCGCCTCGAACTTCTCGCGGAAGTTCCTCTCCAGCGCGGCGCGGTCGCGGATGTCGTCGCGGTATTCGTACTTCAGGTCCTGGAGCCTGCCGATGAAGCCGTATTCGATGTGCTCTTCCCTGACGGCGGGGCGCGCGGCTCCGGACGGCGGATCGTAGGCGGGCTTGGATGAAGGCATGGCTCAGGCACGTGCGATGGCTATGGGCTGGAAGGCAATGCGGGCGGCGATCCGTGCGTGAACGGATGTGTTCAGAGGCCCTCCTCGGACAGGCGTTGTGTCCGCCGGACGCAAGTACTCAACCAGCTCGGTGCCACTTTCGCAAGCGCTCAGGCGAGCGCGAGGATGGTCTTCCACTGCGCATGGCTCACCGGCAGCACCGAAAGCCGGTTGCCGCGCGCCAGCAGCGGGAAGTCGCCCAGCGCGTCGGCGTGCCGGCGCAGCTCGTCGAGGCTGATCGTGCGCGGCAGCTTGCGTTCGAAGGCGACGTCGACCATCTGCCAGCGCGGTGCGGCAGGCGTGGATTTGGGATCGAAATAGTCGCTCTGCGGATCGAACTGGGTCGGGTCGGGGTAGGCTGCGCTCGCCACCCGCGCGATGCCGGCAATGCCGGGCACGGCGCAGTTGGAGTGGTAGAAGAACACGCCGTCGCCCACGCGCATGTCGTCGCGCATGAAGTTGCGCGCCTGGTAGTTGCGCACGCCGGTCCACGGCTCGCGCCCGCGCGCAGCGAGGTCGTCGATGGAGAATTCCTCCGGCTCGGATTTCATCAACCAATGGGCCATGGCAGCGCGGGTCTCGGCGGAAAGGCGCGGATTCTACCGGCAGCGCACGGTGCGGGCATCGGTGACGACGAGGTCGAGCGGCACGTCCCAGGGCGCGGCCTGGAGCGCGTCGACCTGCTGGAAATCGTGCGCCACGCCGATCAGCCGCGGGCGCGCCGGGCGCGGCAGCTCGCGCAGGAAGGCGAAGCTGCGGTCGTAGTAGCCGCCGCCGGCACCCAGGCGCGTGCCGGCGGCATCGAAGGCCAGCAGCGGCACCAGCACGGCGGCAAGGTCGGACGGCGCCAGCTGCGCGGCGGGGGAATGGTCCGGCTCGGGAATGCCGTGGCGGTTGGCCACCAGCGGATCGCCGAAGCGCCAGGGCGCAAAGCGCAGCGTGCTGCCGGGTGCCAGGCACGGCAGGCAATAAACGAAGCGCGGCGGCGGTGCCAGCATGGCGTGCAGGGAGATCTCCCCGCGCACCGCCCAGTAGCCGGCCACGTAGCCGGCGTCGGCCAGCTCCGGCAGCGCGCGCAGGCGTTCGGCGAGCGCCTCGGCCGCCGCCATCTGCAGCCGCGCCGGAAGTTCCAGACGGCGCGCGCGCATGCGCACGCGCAGCGCGGCGCGGTCTTCGGAAACAGGGGTCATCGGCGCGTGATCCGCGAAAAAGAGAGCAGGCTCCACCGTGGCGGTGCGTACGAAACGACCTTGATCCCGAGGATCAGGTGGGAACGCTTGCAAGGCGTCGGGCTTACCGCTCGCGGCGGGCCTGCACACCAGCCTTGATTCGCGTCCCCGGGGTCGTTCATTAGGGTCAAGGCAAATGTAAGCGTACGCTGTCGCACACGGCAGAGTCTGCCGATGCCATGGTAGCGCATCGGCCGGCGCGGAAGGTGTGCGCGCCGCGCCGGGTTCACCCCGCATGACGTCGCCGTGGGCCATAATGGGATGTTGCCATCGCGTGCTTTCACCCATGATGCCCGCCGCTTCCGCCCTGCAGGATCTCGCCCATCCGGACAACATCTGCTACGGCTGCGGTCGCGCGCATCCGAGCGGGCTGCGCATCAAGAGCCGCTGGGATCCCGACGGGGTGCACGTCATCGCCCGGCACCTGCCGCGCCCCGAATTCGCCGGCTGGACCAACCGCGTCTATGGCGGCCTGCTGGCGATGCTGGTGGACTGCCACTGCAACTGGACCGCGATGGCCCACCACTACCGCGCGGAAGGGCGTGAACCGGGCAGCCTGCCGCCGATCCACTGCGTCACCGCGCATCTGGGCCTGGACTACCTCAAGCCCACGCCGATGGGCCAGGAACTGACGCTGCGCGCGCGGGTGGAAGGGGAAACCGGGCGCAAGACGCGGGTGCTGTGCGAGGTGATCGCGGCCGGCGAGATCACGGCGCGTGGCGACAGCGTGTTCGTGCGGGTCGATCCGGCGCGGTTCATGGAGAACGCCGCGTCGGGGGCGTAGCCCCGACCTACGAACCGCCTCGGTAGCCGGGCGAACCATCGTGCGCGGTGCGCCGCCACCGCAGGTCGGCCCTGCGTGGCCGGCGGGGAAATCTTCCTCAGCGACCGGCGGCGGCCAGCAGGCGATCCATCTTGCGCGACAGGTCGTCCAGGGTCAGGGCGATTTCGCGCTGGTCGCGGTCATCCGTGCGCCGGGTTTGCGACAGCTCGTGCGCCAGGTTGAGCGCGGCCAACACCGCGATCCGGTCGATGCCCGCCATGCGGTTGGCGGCACGGATCTCGCGCATCCGGCCATCCAGAAGGCGTGCGGCCTCGATCAGGCCTTCGCGCTCGTGCGGCTCGCAGGCGACCATGTACTCACGATCGGCGATGCGCACGTTGACCGGTTCGCTCATGCGTTCTGCTCCAGCGACCTGAGCCGCAGGATCATCGCTTCCACGCGCGAACGCGCCTGCTCGTTCTTGGACAGGAGGGCCGCGCGTTCGCCCATGAGCTGCTCCTGGCTGGCGCGCAGGCTGCGGTTCTCGTCAAGCAGGCGCGCCAGCACTTCGCCCAGCGCGTCGAGCTGGGCGGTCAGGTGATCAAGCTTCTGGCGCGAATCGGGGCTGGCCATGGCGGCACGATAGGCGGCGATCCGCAAGCGGTCAACCGGCCGGGGTGGTCCACTGCGTGCGGGCGTGCTTCAACAGGAAATCCAGGCAGACGTCGGCCTCCATCGGCCGCGCCAGCAGGAAGCCCTGGATCTCGTCGCAGCCCTGGCTGCGCAGGTAGCGCAGCTGTTCCGCGGTTTCCACGCCTTCCGCGATCACCGTCAGGCCGAGCGAGTGGGCCATGGTGATGATGGTGGAGGTGATGGCGGCATCATCCGGGTCGCGGGTCAGGTCGCCGACGAACTCCTTGTCGATCTTGAGGGTGTCGATCGGCAGGCGCTTGAGGTAGATCAGGGAGGAATAGCCGGTGCCGAAATCGTCGATCGCGATGCTGACGCCGATGCGCTTGAGGTCGCGCAGGATCGTGATGGTCTGCTCGGCGTTCGCCATGACCACGCTTTCGGTCAGCTCCAGCTCCAGGCGGGTGGCGGGCAGGCCGCTCACTTCCAGCGCCTTCGCCACGCTCGCGGCGAGGTTGCCGCGCAGCAGCTGCAGCACCGAGACGTTGACGGCCACGCTGAGGTCGAGCACGCCCCGGTCGCGCCATTCGCACAGGCGATGGCAGGCTTCCGCCAGCACCCATTCGCCGATCGGCAGGATCAGCCCGGCCTCCTCGGCCAGCGGGATGAAGGTGGCCGGCGGAATCATGCCGAACTCTTCGCTGTCCCAGCGCAGCAGCGCTTCAACCCCGCTGATGCGCCCGTCGAACAGCGACTGGCGCGGCTGGAACTCCAGATACAGCTCCTCGCGGTCCAGCGCCCGGCGCAGCGCGGCGGTCAGGGTGGCACGGCGCCGCACCTCGGCATCCATGGCTTCGTCGTAGAACTGGAAGTTGTTTCGCCCCCGCTCCTTGGCGCGATACATGGCGGCATCGGCGAACTTCAGCAGATCGGTCGGCACCTGGCCATGGTCGGGGAACATGGAGATTCCGATCGATGGCGTGATCACGATGTCGCCGTGACCCTCGGTCAGGATCGGCTCTCCGAACGCCGCCAGAACCGCCTCGGCCATGCCCTTCACCGCATCGCGGTCGTTGGCGTCCTCCATGACGATGGTGAACTCGTCGCCGCCCAGGCGCGCCACGGTGTCCGAGCTGCCCACCACGCCCAGCAGCCGCGCGGCGGAGGCCTTGAGGATGCGGTCGCCCGCGGCGTGGCCGAGGGAGTCATTGATGACCTTGAAGTGGTCCAGATCCAGGAAGAGCACCGCCACGCCGCAACCGTGACGGCGCGCCCGCACCACCGCGCGCGACAGCCGCTCGGTCAGGAGGCTGCGATTGGGCAGGCCGGTCAGGGTGTCGTAGTTGGCCAGGTAGCGCAGCTCCTGTTCGGCGCGCTTCTTGTCGGTGATGTCGTTGACCACCGACACGTAGTGGCTGCGAACACCCAGTTCGTCGCGCACCTCGCTCTGCTCGATCCAGCCCAGGAACTCCTCGCCGTCGGCGCGCCGCAGCCACATCTCGCCGCGGAAGTTCCCCTTGGCGGTCAATGCTTCGTGCGCGAGCCGGTAGAACTCGGGAGGATGCTGGCCGCTCTCCAGCAGGCTGTCGGGCATGCCGATGACATCCTGCTCTCCATAGCCGGTGATGCGCGAGAAGGCCGGATTCACCGACACGAATCGGAAGTTGAGATCGACGACGGCCACCGCCTCGTTCATGCTGCGCAGCACCTCGGAGGCGATGCGGCGCTCGCGCTCGGCCTGGCGCACGAAGGTGACATCGTGCGCAGTGCCGGCCACGCGCAACGGATTGGACTCCGCGTCACGCTCGACCACCTTGCCGCGCGAGCGCACCCAGACCCATTCGTTGTAGACGTTGCGGATGCGGTGTTCGGATTCGAACGAGGCGGTCTTGCCGGCGAGGTGGTCGTACATCAGCTTGTGCACGCGCGGCAGGTCGTCGGGATGGATGGCGTCGCTGCGCCACTCCTCGGTGCTCATGAGCCCCTCTTGCGTGGCATTCAGGAACTGCTTCGAACCGATGCGGTGCAGCTGGTTGCTGCGCAGGTCCCAGTCCCAGAACGAATCGCCTGCACCCCAGAGCGACAGCTTGAGCCGGTCCTCGCGCTCGCGGATCTGCTTCATCAGGTCGGCCTGCACCGCGATGCGCTGGCGTTGCCAGCGCCACAGGAAAAAGACCAGCACCAGACCAAGCAGCGCGTAGAACCCGCAGGCCAGGGGCGACGTCCACCACGGCGGCACCACGGTGACCGGGACATTCAGCTCGCTCGAGCTCCACACTCCATCGCGATTGGTGGCGCGCACGCGAAAGGTGTAGCGACCGGCCGGGAGGTTGGTATAGACCGCCATGGGCCGCGGCGCCGGCAGGCTGAAGTCGGCATCGAAGCCATCCAGCCGGTAGGAGTAGATATTGGTCTCGGGCGAGGCGTAGTCCAGCGCCGCAAAGCCCAGGGTCAGCACCTGGTCCTGCTGGGAAAACACCACCGGCGCGCTGCGATTGAACGGCCCGGCCAGGGCGTGCCGCCCGCTGCCGTGCCAGCTCAGTACCACGGGAGCGTCGAAGCGGCTGCGCTGCACCCGCGCCGGATCGATCAGGTTGAAGCCGCGGATTCCGCCGAAGGCGATCTGCCCGTCGCGCAGCGTCGTCACCGCGCCGCCGTTGAACTCCAGATCCTGCAGCCCTGCGCTCAGCCCGAAGCGCACCGTGCTGCCATCGCCGCGGTCGAGCCGCACCAGACCGTCGTTGCCGCTCAGCCAGAGGTGGCCCTGGGCGTCCTCGGCGATCGCATAGACGACCGACGGCACCTCCGTGGCGGAGATCCGCCAGGTGCGAAACGTCATCGCGCCACCGGGCCCTTCGACGGCCTGGTCCAGGCCGCGATGGCTGCCGATCCAGAGCGTGCCGTCGCGGGTCTCGTAGATGGCGCGCACGATGCTGCCCGAAAGCGAGTCGGGGCGCGCCGGATCGTGCGTGAAACTGCGGAAGTTCCCGCTCGACGGATCGCGCACGCTCAGGCCGGCCATTCCGCCCACCCACAGCCGCCCCCGCGAATCCTCGTGGATGGCCATGATCCGCCCCTGCTGCTGGGTCCCTTCGACGCCCGGACGCGGCCCGAACAGGGTCCGCTCACCGCTGTGGGGCTCGTAGCGCATCAGGCCCCTGTCGCCATAGCCGATCCACAGCACGCCGTCGCGGCTGCGCTCGAGCGCCCGCATCGGCGGCGAAGCAGCGCCTTCCTCCAGCGCCACCGCGACAGCGCGGCGCTCGCGCGGATCGAAGCGGAAAAGGCCGAGGTTGCTGGCCATCCAGTAGGTGCCGTCGTTGCCGTGAGCGATCCCCACGACGGTCGGCGCACCCAGAGGCCCACCGGCCCCGGTCGCGTGCGCGAAGGCGGCATCGAAGGATTCGAACTCGTCGCGCAGCGGGTCGTAGCGGCGCAGGCCGCCCTGGGTGCCCAGCCACAGGCTGCCGTCATCGCCCTCGATCAGGGAACGCACCACGTTGCCGGTCAGCGGATCGCGCGCCGGATCGAGGTCGAACACGGCGCGGAACGGCGTGCCGGAGGCCGGCGTGGTGACCACGCCGCGCACGTGGCTGCCCGCCCACAGCAGGTCGGAGCGGTCCACCATCAGGCGCGGCAAGCCGGGTTCGGCCAGCATTCCGTCCACCCAGGGGTTGATCGGAATCGCCACCGCGTCGCGCGTGGCCGGATCCATGTGCCAGAGGTTGCCGCCGACCACCGAGAGCCAGAGGGTGCCGTCGGCGGACTGCGCCAGCGCGGCCACGTCGCAGCAGGTGCCGTCCCTGGGCCGCGGCGCGCTGGGCCATACGATCTCGGCCGCATCGGCGCCGGCCGGCTTGCGGCGCAGCCCCGAGGAGGTGCCGACCCAGAGGGTTCCGGCCGCGTCCACCAGCAGCGCACGCGCACTTTCCACCGAAAACCGCTCGGCGCGCCCCTGACCGGCCTCGATCCGATAGATGCCGTGGCTTGCCGCCACCCAGACATCGCCCTGCGGGTCCAGCGCGAGCGCATTGACGGTGCGGGCAATGCCCGCCGCCGCGCCGCCCGCATGGGGCAGCTCGAAGGCCAGCACCTGGCGATACAGTCCGGTGTGCGTATCCACCAGCCCGATCCCGTCCGGACGCGCAACCCAGAGCCCGACGCCAGGCTGGAACAGCAGCGCATCGATCTGCACCGCAGACGCGCCCTTGTTGGGGGCGAGCGCCACCGGCGTGACGCGGCGGCGCGCAGCATCGATGGCGAAGAGCCCATCGCTCAGGGTGCCTGCGTAGAGCACGCCGCTCGCGTCCTCCGCCAGCGCCTGGGCAAAACTCGGCAACGCGCTGTCGATGCCGGTCAGCGTATCGAGGGTGACGAAGGCATAGCCGTCGAAGCGGTGCAGCGCACCCTGGGTGCCGACCCACACGAATCCGGCGCGATCCTGGTGAAGCGCGGTAATCGAGCTCTGCAGCAGTCCCTGACGGCTGTCGAGCGTCCGGAAGTAGTAGTCGCGCACCACGGCCATGCCCGCCGTCGGTGCGAACACCGCGCCCAGCACGAGCAGCGCCATGGCCCAGCGCAAGAGCCGCGCGACTATGTCAGGCCTCCCCTTGAGCATGCCGTATCGACCACGCGCAAATCGGTTTGCAGTGTAGGGTGCCGCCGCCGCCGCCAGCAACATCCCGCCGCTGCGCCGCCCGCGGCGGCATCCATCGGCCATCGGCCGGGCGCGCTGGCATACTGTCGCCCCTCCGTTTTCCGGCTACTTCCAGTGATCGACGCCGCCGCCTTCAAAGCCTTCGCCGCTGCCGGCCACAGCCGCATTCCGGTGGTGCGCGAGGTGCTTTCGGACCTGGACACGCCGCTGTCCGTCTATCTCAAACTGGCCGACGGCCCGCATACCTACCTGTTCGAATCGGTGGAAGGCGGCGAGCGCTTCGGGCGCTATTCGATCATCGGCCTGCCGGCGCAGCGGGTTTACGCGGTGCGCGGACACGTGCTGGAAACGATCGAGCACGGCGAAGTGCTGGCGCGGCGCGAGGTCGCCGATCCGCTGGCCGAGGTCGAGGCGCTGCGTCTGGCCCATTCGGTGCCGAAGATCGAGGGCCTGCCCGGTTTCACCGGCGGCCTGGTCGGCTGGTTCGGTTTCGAGTGCGTGGAGTACATGGAGCCGCGCCTGGGCCGCGGCGATGCGCCCGACGAGCTGGGCACACCCGACATCTTCCTGATGTTGTCCGAAGAACTGGCGGTGTTCGACAGCCTCAAGGGACGGCTCTACCTCATCGTCCACGCCGACCCTTCCGAACCACAGGCCTACGCGCGCGCCACGCGGCGTCTGGACGCGCTAGAACACCGCCTGCGCCACGGCGGCGCGCCCTATCCGGAAACCCTTCACGGCAAGGCGCTGGACGAGGGCGACTTCGTCAGCGGCTTCACCCGCGAGGGCTTCCTCGACGCGGTGCGCCGCTGCCAGGACTACATCCGCGCCGGCGATGCCTTCCAGGTGGTGCTGAGCCAGCGCATGAGCATTCCCTTCCACGCGCGCCCGGTGGACGTCTACCGCGCGCTGCGCGCGATGAATCCCTCGCCCTACATGTATTTCCTCGACACCGGCGCCACCCAGGTGGTGGGTTCCTCGCCCGAGATCCTGGTGCGCCTGCAGGACGGCGAGGTGACGGTGCGGCCGATCGCCGGAACGCGTCCGCGCGGGCGCACCCCCGAGGAAGACCTGGCGCTGGAGCGCGAACTGCTGGCCGATCCCAAGGAGCGCGCCGAGCACCTGATGCTGATCGACCTGGGACGCAGCGACGCGGGGCGGGTTTCGGCACCGGGCACGGTCGAAGTGGGGGAGCGCTTCGTGATCGAGCGCTACAGCCACGTCATGCACATCGTCAGCGAGGTCACCGGAACGCTGCGCGAGGGACTGTCCTACATGGACGTGCTGCGCGCCACCTTTCCGGCCGGCACGGTGTCGGGCGCGCCCAAGGTCCGCGCCCTGGAAATCATCCGCGCGCTGGAGCCGATAAAGCGCAACATTTATTCGGGCGCGGTCGGCTACATCGGCTGGCACGGTGATGCCGATACCGCCATCGCGATCCGCACCGCGGTCATCCAGGACGGCCGCCTGCACGTGCAGGCCGGCGCCGGCATCGTCTACGACTCCGATCCTGAAAAGGAATGGGACGAGACCATGAACAAGGGCCGCGCACTGTTCCGCGCCGTGGCGCAGGCCGCCAAGGGGCTTTGATCCCTGTGCAGGGTATAGAATCCGCACCGCTACAGGTGCTCGGGAAGCCGGTGTGAATCCGGCGCTGCCCCCGCAACGGTAAGCAGGCGCAATCCGTCCAGGTTCTTTCGGGGAACAGCCACTGGCCAGCGGGCCGGGAAGGCGGGCGGAGCGGGAGCGATCCCGGCCTGTGAGTCCGGAGACCGGCCTGCAGCGCCGGCGCCGTGCGCCGGTTCCGTTGCGTCGCGGTGGGCGATGCGGACGAGCGCATCGAACCTGCGTTCCGGAGGTCTTGCGCGGCGTCTGTCCGGCCACGGCGCGCGTCCGCACCCCTTTCCCGGAGCCTTCGATGTCCCCCCGTCACCCCACCTTGCTGGCCGCGGCGCTTGCGCTCGCACCTTCCTTCTTCCTGTCCGCGCAGGGTCAGTCCGTGCCGATGGCCGATCCGGTGCTGGTCACCGCCACGCGCCTGGCGCAGCCCCTGTCCGCGTCTCTCGCTCCCGTCAGCGTGATCGACCGCGACGCCATCGACGCCAGCGCCAGCGTCGACGTGCTCGACCTGCTGCGCCACGTTCCGGGTCTGGATGCGGTGCGCGGCGGCGGTCTCGGCCAGCAGACCAGCGTATTCATGCGCGGCGGCAACTCGAACCACGCCCTGATCCTGATCGACGGGGTGCGCGTATCGGCGCTGGGGACCGGGATCTACCCCTGGGAGCAGCTGCCGCTGTCGGCCATCGAGCGCATCGAGATCGTGCGCGGGCCGCGCGCCGCGCTGTGGGGTGCCGATGCGCTCAGCGGCGTGATCCACATATTCACCCGGCGCGATGACGCGAATCGTGCGGCGCTGCGGGCCGGAAACCATGACACCTGGGGCATCGAAGCCGGCTCGGGCACGCGTTCGGCGCGCGGCGGCTTCGGCCTGAGCGTCGGCTGGCTCGACACACGCGGCACCGATGCCACTACGCCCTCGAACTGGAGCCACGATCCGGATCGCGACGGCGCCGTCTACCGCACGCTCGCGGCGCACGGCGATCTGGCACTGGGCAACCAGCGGCTTGAGGCCAGCCTGCTGCACGGCGACAACGACATCGAGTTCGACCAGGGCCGCTCCAATACCCGGCAGGACGTGTTCGGACTGGCGCTGGGCGGGGAGCTGGGCGCGGACTGGACCCATCGTCTCAGCGTCGGCGGCAGCCGCGACCGGCTCGATACTCCCGATGCCTTCACGCACTACCTCTCGCGCCGCCACCAGGCCGACTGGCAGCACAGCCTCACCATGGGCGCACAGAGCACCCTCACGATGGGGCTGTCGTGGCTGAGCGAGCGCGGCCGGCAGACCGACACCGCCGCCGGCGCCGACGTGTACGGACAGTCGCGCCATACCCGCGCGGCGTTCGCGGCCTGGCAGGGGCGCGCGGGAGCACACGCATTCGACCTCTCGGGCCGCTACGACGACAACAGCGTCTATGGCAGCGAGTCGAGCCTCGCCGGCGCCTGGGGCTGGGATCTGGGCGACGCGCTGCGGCTGTCGGCCAGCTGGGGCCAGGGCTTCCGCGCTCCGACCATGAACGAGCTGTACTCGCCCGGCTGGGACGGCTGGTATGCCGGCAATCCCGCGCTGGCACCGGAGCGCTCGGAAAGCACCGAACTGGCGCTGCGCCTGTTGCCGGGCGCAGCGAGCCAGCTCTCGCTGCGCGCATTCCGCACCCTTTTCGATCAGCTGATC
This sequence comes from uncultured Chiayiivirga sp., assembly GCA_934525595.1. Lineage (GTDB taxonomy): Bacteria > Pseudomonadota > Gammaproteobacteria > Xanthomonadales > Xanthomonadaceae > Denitratimonas. The sequence continues at coordinate 22,233 of CAKSZJ010000004.1, forward strand.
GACTTCAGCGGTGCGCAGGCCCAGGCGATCAACGTGGCGCGCGCGCGCGCCGACGGCGTCGAACTGGAATGGCGCTGGCAGCCGCCGGGCTGGAACATCCAGACCAGCGCCACCTGGCAGGATCCGCGCAACCGCGACACCGACCAGGCCCTGCTGCGGCGCCCGGCGCGCAAGGCGAGCGCGCTGGTGGAGCGGGTATTCGACGGCGGCCAGCGCCTGGGCGTGGAAGGCCACGCGGCGTCCGACCGGCCCGACTTCGACACCCGCCTGGCCGGTTACGGCGTGCTGTCCGTCCGCGCCAGCGTGCCGCTGTCGGCCCGCCTGTGGCTGGACGCACGCGTCGACAACCTGCTCGACCGCGACTATGTGCTGGTCGACGGCTATCGCACTCCCGGCCCGACCGCGCTGCTGAGCCTGCGCTGGCAGGAGCGCTGAGGACCCGCTCGCCGGGTCGACGGATTTTCCGCCGTCGCCCGGCGATTTTTCCATCCCGAACAGCGGGGAGTTTGCGGAAATACCCTGCGGGGTGCCTGCGCACAGGCTGCGGCGTTCGCCGCAATGGCGATATTGAAGCGTCCGCGCCGGCCGTGAGCATTGGTGCTTGTTCTGTGACCGATGTCATAGAATGATCCTCCCTACGCAAGGGTATCGGATCGGGCATGCACACATCGGGCACAGGGGCACGCCGAAGCGCGTCTGCCGGGGGAACGAAGATCGCGGATCGTGGTTTCGCGCGTCGGCAGCGGGCGCTGCTCGAAGGCCTGTTCGGATTTTTCAAGGACGAGTTTTCCCGCAGCCTCGAGCTGATGCTCAACGAGCTCGAACAACAGATGTTCCGCAGCGCCGAGAACGCCCGCAGCAACGAAGTGCAGCGCGCCCTGCTGGAATCGCAAAAACGCATCAGTACCCATCGCGCCAAGCTGGTGCCGGCGATGCTCGAGCGGATCGAGACGGCGCTGGCGACGCTGCCCGACCCGATCCAGCAGGAAGCCCCGGACACTGCCCGACCGCAGTTCTCGGAACTGGCGCTGGTCGATACCGGCGCGATGGATGAAACCGTAGCGCTCAGGGAAATCGCCACGCGCACCGAAATCCGCAACAGTCTCCCGCTGTTTCTCCTTGGCCAGCGCCTGGGCGTGGTGGCCGGGCGTCCCGCCTTCGACGCCGAGCGCCTTCCCATCGGCCCGCGCCGCCTGTGCCAGATGCTGAGCGAATCCATCAACGTGTTCGATCTGGACGCCAGCCAGCGCGGCGTGGTGTTCGGGCAGTTCGACCGCAGCGTGATGCAGTTCTTCGGCCAGTTCCTCGAGGCGCTGAACAACTACCTCATCCAGCAGACGATCCTGCCGCATCTGACCTACGTGGCGCCGCGCAGCAAGGCTCCGCAGCGCCGTCGCGAAGCGCCGGTGAAACTGCCCGAAGCCAAGCCGGGAGAAAATGCGGCACCGGCCGACCCGGACACCGGCGCGGAGCCCGCGCAGGCACCGTCCGCCCCGGGGGCATTTCCCCAGGCCGGCGGTTTTTCTCCGGCGCCCGCGCATGCGCGGGCGCCGCACGCGCACGGGACGCACTCGACCGGCACGGCCGCAGGCAAGGGACTTTTCCCTCCCGTACCCGGCGGCGCCGCGAGGCACGGCGGCGCGCCCGGAGCCACGGCGCGGCCCGCCGCCGCAGGAAACACTCCCAGGCCCCCCGCACAACCGCAGTCCGCTGCAGAGGAGCGCATCCCCTGGCCGTCGCTGGCGCAGGACGCTTCCGAGCAGGCCGCGGCGGAAGGCGGCGCGGAGGACGTGGCACTGTTCGACACCCTGCGCCGCCTGCTCGCCGGCCGGCGCAGCCTGCTCGACCGCCTCCAGACCAACGCCATCAGCGGCCCGGTCGCCAGTCCGGCGCAGATCCAGGACAGCCTCGGGGCGCTGCAGGCGCGGCTCAATTCGCAGTGGGCCAACGGCGCATCTCCGCCGCTGGGCGACCTGCGCCGCGAAATCGCCGCGCAGCTGGCCTCGCATGCCGTCGGTGGACGCATCCCGCAGCTCTCCGGAACACAGGGCGACACCGTCGATCTGGTCGGCATGCTGTTCGAACAGATTTCCCAGGAGGTGCAGCCGCAGACGCCGGGCGGCAAGCTCCTGAGCCAGCTCCAGCTGCCGCTGCTGCGCGTGGCGCTGCAGGACGAAGGGTTCTTCTCCGATCGAACCCATCCCGCGCGCCAGCTGCTGACCACCATCACCGAAACCACGGCCTACTGGAGCAGCGAAGACGAGGTCGATCGCGACCTGATCCAGAAGATGGGCACGGTGGTGCGCCAGGTCTGCGAAAACCCGGAGGCCGACACCGCACAGCTTCGCGAGATGGTCGATGACCTCGGCGGCCACCTGTCCACCCAGCAGCGCCGTGCGGAAGTGGCGGAGCGTCGCCACGTCGAAGCGGCGCGCGGGCGCGAGAAACTGGAGATCGCGCGACTCAAGGCCGAAGAGGCCATCGACGCCCTGGTGGCGGGCAAAACCGTTCCCAAGTTCCTCAAGACCCTGCTGGAACAGGTCTGGACCGACGTCCTGGCGCTGGCGCTCCTGCGCGGCGGCGGCGATGCGCCCGCCTTCCGCCAGTATCTGGGTCTGGCCGAAACCCTGGTCGCGGCGGCGCTGCCGAACGAGAAGCGCGTCGCGCTCAAGCCGCTGGAACTGGCGCAAATCCGCGGCGACGTGGAAGCCGCTCTGGCCCAGGTCGGACACTCCGGTGATGAAGCCAAGGCGTTCTCGGCGCGACTGATCTCGGTGGTCAGCGGCGAAGAGGAGAGCAAGGACGCGGAGGCCCCGGCCGAGCCCATCTCGCGCACCGAGCTGACCTTCAAACTGCGCACCCGCGCGCGCCTGGGCGAGGACGTCAAGAGCAGTGCCACGGCGCTGGAGCCCCAGGCCGGCAAGACGGAAAAAGCCGCGCCCCTCTCGCCCGAGGAAAAAGTCTGGCACGACCGCCTCAAGCGGATCGCATTCGGCACCTGGTTCGATTTCACCATCAACCAGCAGGGCATCAAGGCGCGCCGACGCCTGTCCTGGTACAGCACCGTCACCGACCACTGCCTGTTCGTGAACCACCGCGGCCAGCGCGCAGGCGACTACACCCTGTCGTGGCTGGCGCGCGAGATCACCCGCGGCAACGTGAGCATGGTGGAGCCCGAGGGCGACTCGATCGTGGACCGCGCCTGGAAAACGATCGTCAAGGCGCTGCGCTCGTTCTCCGGCGACGCCGGGACCGCTGCCACGCCCGCCGCCGCAACCTGAGGAAGACCATGAGCCAGGAATACCGGCGCGCCAAGCGCAAGCAGGTGGCTGAACGCATCGACGTCACCGACACAGTGACCGAGTCCGTGGTCGGCCTGATCGGAAACATTTCCGAAACCGGGATGATGCTGCTCGCCAACACGGAGATGATGGAGGACGCGCTGTTCCAGATGTCCTTCACCCTCGCCGACGCCGGCGGCAACCGCCGCGAAGTGAGCATCGGCAGCCACCAGCTCTGGTCCGAACCGGCCAGCCGGCCCGGCCAGTTCTGGACCGGCTTCCGTTTCATCGACATCAGCGCCGAAGATCTCGCGGTGCTGCGCATCTGGATCGACCTGCCGGGCAGCCAGTACGTCTAGCCGCGATCGGCCGATCGCGGCGCGATCCCGCGCCCCTGGCACAAGACATGCCGCAGCGGCCCTGCCATCCTTCCAGGATTCGGCGCACCGTCGCCTTTCCAGGGATCTGCCATGGACCTCGCCCCGCTCTACGCCTCGCACCTCGCCACCGTCCTCGCACGCGCCGAAACCGCGCTGGAGCGCGGCGGATTCGACCACCTGCTGATTCCTTCCGGGGTGCTCAAGTACCAGTTCCTGGACGACCGGCCCTACCCCTTCGCCGCCAATCCGCACGTCCTGCATGTCGCTCCGCTGCCCGGCCACACCGACGGCTGGATCGCGATCACTCCGGGCAAGAAGCCGGTGCTGGTCTACCACCAGCCGGCCGACTACTGGCACCTGCCGCCGGCCGCGCCGGAGGGATTCTGGGTCGAGCACTTCGACCTGCGCGTGATCCGCAGCCCGCAGGAAGCCGCCGCGCACCTGCCGCGCGGCGGCCGCGCCGCGATCCTGGGTGAAGCCGACGCCGCGCTGGAGGGCCTGGTTCCGAACAACCCCGTCGCGGTACTCGACTACCTGCACTACCACCGCGCCTTCAAGACACCCTACGAGCTGGCCTGCATGCGCCTGGCCTCGATTCCCGCCGTGCGCGGGCACGTTGCGGCGCAGGCGGCATTCCGCACCGGGCTGTCCGAGTTCGAGATCCACCGCGCCTATCTCGGGGCCTCGGGCCAGAACGACCTGACCCTGCCATACGGCAACATCGTGGCGCTCAACCAGCACGCCGCAGTGCTGCACTATCAGCACCAGGAGCTTGCCGCACCGCCACGCTCACGCGCCTTCCTGATCGATGCCGGCGCCACCCACCTGGGCTACGCCAGCGACATCACCCGCAGCTACGGCGACGGCGACGAACGCTACGAGGCGCTGATCGCCGGCGTCGAACGCGCCCAGCTTGCGCTGGTGGACCAGGTGCGCGCCGGCCGCGACTACCGCGACATCCACCTCGACGCGCACCGCCTGCTGGCCGGCGTGCTGCAGGATCTTGGCGTGGTCCGGATGAGCCCGGAAGCGCAGCTTGAAGCCGGCGTCAGCGCGGCCTTCTTCCCGCACGGCATCGGGCACCTGATCGGACTGCAGGTGCACGACGTGGCGGGCTTCGCCGCTTCCGATTCGGGCGGCATCATCGACAGGCCCGCGGGGCATCCCTTCCTGCGCCTCACCCGCACCCTCGCGCCGGGCATGGTGGTGACCATCGAACCCGGGCTCTACTTCATCGACATGCTGCTGGCGCCGCTGCGCGAAGGCCCGCACGCAGGCGCGATCGACTGGGCGCTGATCGAACATCTCGCGCACTTCGGCGGGGTGCGCATCGAGGACGACGTGGCCTGCACCGAAGGTGCGCCGGAGAACCTGACCCGCGACGCCTTCGCGGCGATCTGACCCCCGGCCACGCACCGGCGGCTGCGATCCGCAATAATGGGCAGCGCGCTATCGGCGCAGCCTTGGAGATCGCCATGTCACGCCGCCCGCTGGGCCGAACCGGATTCGACATCGCCCCGCTGGCGCTGGGAGGCAACGTCTTCGGCTGGACCTGCGATGCGACGCAGTCGTTCCGCGTTCTGGATGCCTTCGTCGCCCACGGCTTCAACCTGATCGACACCGCCGACGTCTATTCGCGCTGGGTACCCGGGCATCGGGGCGGCGAGTCGGAGTCGATCATCGGAGAGTGGATCCGCCGGCGCGGCCGCCACGACGACGTGCTGATCGCCACCAAGGTCGGCTCGGACATGGGGCTGGGCCACGTCTGCCTGAAGCGCGATCACATCCTCGCTGCCGCGGAGGATTCGCTGCGCCGCCTGCGCGTCGACTGCATCGACCTCTACCAGTCGCACTGGGTCGACAAGGACACCCCGCCCGAGGAAACGCTCTCGGCGTTCCAGACCCTGATCGAACAGGGCAAGGTGCGCGCCATCGGCGCCTCCAATCACCGCGCCGCGCGCCTGCTCGATGCCCTGGAGGCGGCCCGGCTCCACGGCCTTCCCGCCTACCAGACCCTGCAACCGCCCTACAACCTGATGCAGCGCGAAGAGTTCGAAGGCGAGCTGCAGGCGCTGTGCCGGAAGGAAGACATCGGCGTCATCAGCTACTACGGCCTGGCCTCGGGCTTTCTCACCGGCAAGTACCGCAGCGCGGCCGATGCCGCGGGGCGCGTGCGCGGCGATGCGGCGCAAAAACACCTGGCGGCGCCGCAGGCCGGGGCCGTGCTGGCCGCGCTCGACCGGCTGGCAAACGATCACGCCGCCACGCCCGCGCAGATCGCGCTGGCCTGGGTCATGGCACAGCCCGGCATCACCGCGCCCATCGCCAGCGCCACATCGGTGCAGCAACTCGAGGAACTCGCCGGCGCGGCGGCCCTCACGCTTGCTCCCGACGATCTGGCCGCGCTCGACGCCGCCAGCACGCCGCCCTCTCTTCCTTCCGATTCCGGAGCCTGACCACCATGCTCGAACCGATCATTGCGCCTTCCATCCTTTCCGCCAATTTCGCGCGCCTGGGCGAAGAGGTCGATGCCGTGCTCGCCGCCGGTGCCGACTGGATCCACTTCGACGTGATGGACAACCACTACGTGCCCAACCTCACCGTCGGCCCGATGGTGTGCGAGGCGCTGCGCCGGCACGGCGTCACCGCACCGATCGACGTGCACCTGATGGTGCAGCCGGTCGATGCCCTGGTACCGCAGTTCGCCAAGGCCGGAGCCACCGCGATCAGCGTCCACCCCGAGGCCAGCGCGCACGTGCACCGCACCCTCCAGACGATCCGCACCAACGGCTGCAGCCCGGGCATCGTGCTCAATCCCGCCACCTCGCTGGACGTGCTCGAGTGGGTGCTCGAAGACATCGACCTGATCCTGGTGATGTCGGTCAACCCCGGTTTCGGCGGCCAGGAGTTCATCCCCTCCGCGCTGGAGAAGCTGCGCCGCATCCGCGCCATGATCGACCGCAGCGGCCGCGCCATCCGCCTGCAGGTGGATGGCGGCGTCAAGACCGACAACATCCATGAGGTCGCGTTCGCGGGCGCCGACACCTTCGTTTCCGGCTCGGCCATCTTCGGCGCCAGCGACTATGCGCGGGTGATCGATACCATGCGCCGGGAAATCCAGCGCGCCCGCGATCGCGCCACCGGCTTTTTCACCTGAGGCGACACGGGATCCTTCACCCGTGAACGAGGCCGCTTTCGCCACCGCCGACCTGTGCGATGCGCACGAGGGCGCCGTGCGCGTGCTGGCGCTGCCCTGGCTCGATCTCGGCGGGCGCGCCGCCTTCCACGGCCGGGTTTCCACGATCAAGGCCTTCGAGGACAACTCGCGCGTGCGCGAAGCCGTGGCCGAACCGGGCCATGGACGCGTGCTCGTGGTCGACGGCGGCGGCTCGCTGGCGCGCGCCATGCTGGGCGACCTGCTTGCGGCCAAGGCCGTGGAGAACGGCTGGGAAGGCATCGTCATCATCGGCGCGATCCGCGACAGCGCCGCCATCGCCGCGATGGATCTTGGCGTGAAGGCTCTCGGGCGCTGCCCGCGCAAGACCGACAAGCGCGGCGAGGGCCTGCGCGAGGTGACGCTGGAAATCGCCGGCGTGCGCGTGGCGCCGGGATTCTGGCTCTACGCCGATGCGGACGGCGTGATCGTGAGCGAAGGCGCGCTGACGTCCTGAAGCGCACCCGATCAGGAGTCGCTTCAGACCTTCTCCCACGGCTCCATCGCGCCGGGCACCAGGGTGAACAGCGGGTGCAGATCCGGCGTCGTCAGCGCCTCCCAGCGCGCCATGAGCGCCGGATTTCGCACCCGCAGCTTGGCGCACAGGTGCTGCCATTCGTAGTCGCGCTGGCCATCGGTGACGCTGATCGACGGGCTGCGGGCGGCGGCGTCGAACTTTCCGGCATCGAAACGATAACCGCGAGCCCGGGCTTCGCCGTGCACCGCCTGCAGGTAGGCATCGATGGCGGCAACCGGATCGGCCTGCGCCTGGAAGCGGCGAAGCTGGGGATGATGCCGATAGCCGCGGGTTTGCCCGCACAGCACCTTGCGGGCGAGCAGGGTTTCGCGCCACAGCGCGACCAGGCCGACGGGATCGAGGTAGCGAGGGTGCAGGGACCAGACGCGCATGACGTGCCTCCGTGCCGGCGGGTCGGCAGTGTCGCAGAAACGACGGCGCGCATGGAACCGGATCGGCGGCGCGCTAGAATCGCGCCCATGATCGCGCTTCTTATCGCCGCCGCCGCGGCCGCCGCACCTGCCCCCGACGCCGCACCCGCGCCACCGGCCAAGATCGGCCTGTGCGTGGCCTGCCACGGTACGGACGGCCGCAGCCGGATGCCGGCGGCACCGCACATCGGCGGACAGAACGAGGCGTATCTGGTCTGGGCGCTGACCCAGTACCGCGAAGGTCGGCGCGAGGGCGACGTGATGGGCAGCGTGATCGGCGTGCTCAGCCGGCGCGACATCGAGGCGCTGGCCGACTGGTATGCGCGCCAGACCTGGCCGGCACTCGACGCGGCACCGGCGGAAGATGCGCCGTGAGCGGTTCGGGCGCGCGCTACTACGGCAAGGTGCTCGGCGGGCTGCTCGGCTTCGCGCTGATGCGCCATCCGTTCGGGCTGCTGATCGGTGCCCTCGTCGGCCACGCCTTCGACGCCGGCTGGCTGCGTCGCGCGTCGCGCGACCGCGCGCTGGACGCGGCCTATGCCACGCTCGAATCCTCCCCCGACGACAGCACCGAAGCGCTCGATGCCGCCTACCGCCGCCTGATGTCCAGGTACCACCCGGATCGCGTGATCGATGCGAGCGAGGAAATCCGCGCCCTGGCCGAAGAGCGTGCCCGCGCCATCAATGCGGCCTACGACGCCATCATGCGGGCGCGGCGCGCGGCGCGCTGAGGTGGACGCGACGGCGCTGGCCCGCCTCGATGCGCTGGCCCTGCCGAATGCGCTGACCTGCCTGCCGATGCGCGCGGACATCGTGGTCGGACTCGACCGGAACCGCGCCGTGACGACCATCCGCCGCCGCACCTGACCGGCGCCCTACCCGAGTCGCTCCCGATCGAGAACGGAGGCTCCGGAGGGCGCTCCGCCCCGCGTTCTAATGCCGCGTACCCGCCGCCTTCGCGCCGATGCTGCGCTCGAACAGCGCGAAAATGCGGCGGTATTCGTCCAGCCACGCGTCGGGTTCGACGAAGCCGTGCCGCTCCAGCGGATAGCTCGCCAGCTCCCAGTTCTCCTTCTTCAGCTCGATCAGACGCTGCGCCAGCCGCACCGAGTCCTGATAGAACACGTTGTCGTCCATCATCCCGTGCGCGATCAACAGGTGGCCCTTCAGCCCATCGGCCAGAAGGATCGGCGAGCTGCGGCGATAGGCTTCCGTGTCGATGTCCGGGGTGTTGAGGATGTTGGCGGTGTAGCCGTGGTTGTACTGGGTCCAGTCGGTGACCGGACGCAGCGCGGCGCCGGCGTGGAACACCTCGGGCGCCTTGAACATCGCCATCAGGGTCATGAAGCCGCCGTAGGAGCCGCCGTACAGGCCCACGTTTTCCACGTCGCCCTGATGGCGTTCGACCAGCCAGTCCACGCCGTCGATCAGGTCGCGCAGCTCCGGCTCGCCCATATGGCGATAGATCGCGGTACGCCAGTCGCGGCCGTACCCTTCCGAGGCGCGGAAGTCGATATCCAGCACCAGATAGCCGTGCTGCACCAGCAGGTTGTGGAACATCTGCTCGCGGAAGTAGTAGGGATAGCGCGCGTGGGTGTTCTGCGTGTAGCCGGCGCCGTGCACGAACAGCACGACGGGATAGGCCTTGCCCGGCTCCAGCGTTTCGGGCCGGTAGAACTTCGACCACAAGGGCGCGCCCACCTGCGAGGACGGCACCTGCTCGAAGCGCGGCTGCATCCAGTCGATCGCCTTGAACGCCGCGGTGCGCGTATCGGTCAGCACGCGCGCCTCGCCGCCGAGGCTCGGCAGCACCGCCAGCTGCGCGGGCAGGTAGCTGCCCGAGTAGCGCACCAGAAGCTGGCTGCCGTCGGGCGAAAGCCTGAACTCCTCGACGCCGTCGAGCGCGGTCAGTTCACGCACTGCGCTCTTGCCCAGAGACTTGTCGCAGACCTCGTAGTCACCCGGCCAGGCACGGTTGCACAGGAAGTAGAAGCGCGAGCCGTCGGCGGAAAGCTGTGGATCGGAAACCTCCCACTCGCCCGAGGTCAGCGCCCTCGGCCTGCCGCTGTCCGCCACCGTGTAAAGGTGCGACCAGCCGCTTTCCTCCGACAGCAGCCACAGCGTCCGGTTGTCCGGCAGCCAGCCGAATTCGTTGAAGTTCCAGTTGATCCAGGCCGGATCGGTGAGCCGGTGCAGCGGTTTGAGCGCGGGCTTGCCCGCGTCCACCGCGGCGATCCAGCGGTCCTTGTTGTCATTGGCGCGCAGCTGCACCGCGGCGCGCGAACCATCGGAAGAAAAGCGGATGCCGGCGACGCTCACCGGCCGCGTCCCGCTCAGCGCATCCTTGCCGGCCGCTTTGCGCAGCTCGGCCAGCGGATCGACGCCCACACCCGGCAGCGGATCGAACGGCACCACCGTCTGCGTGCGCGCTGCCAGGTCGACGAACACCAGCGTGTGCCCGCCCGGTGCGTTGCGCCCCACGCGCGTGCGCACGTCCTCCACTTCCTCGTAGCCCGATTCGGTCACATACAGCGGCATCTTGCCGCCCTGTCCGCGGTCGTGCTTCTTCTCGGTGGTGATGGCCAGCAGCCAGCGCCCATCCGGACTGAGTGCGGATGCCGCGATGTTCACGTCATCACCCAGATACACCGGCAGCGGCGCGCGCGTGGCGTCGGCAGCGCGCAGCTCGGCGTCGCGCGCGCGCTGTGCGGCCTTGTCGGCCTTCTGTCTGGCGAGCGTGGAAAACAGCTCCAGCTGCAGATCGCGCAACGCATCGGCCTTGGGTTCCGCGCCCGGATCCTTCTCCGCCTTCAGCACGGCCACCTGCGATACCAGACGCGATGCCAGATCCACCGAATACCAGTCCACGCCGCTGCGGAACTGCGCCTTCAGGCCGTCGGCGGAAAACTGCGGTTCGCCTGCAACGCTGCCGCTGCGGCTCAGCGGCAGCAGCGCACCGCTGCGCAGATCGCGCATGAAGAGATCGCCGTTGCGCACGAACAGCGCGCGCGTGCGGTCACGGTCGTACACCGGCGAGGCGGCATCCAGCCCCGCCAGTTCCGCATCCTCCAGCCTGCGCGATGCGCCATCAGCCAGCGACACCGCATGCAGGTCGCGCAGCGAACTGCCCTCGCGCTTGAGCGAATACGCCACCTGCGAGCCATCCCATGCCCAGAACGGCGACTCCACCGGCGCGCCGATCCAGTCCGGGTCGGCCATGATCTGTTCCAGCGTCAGCGGCTCGGCAGCGACTGCGGCGAGGGACACGGGCAGGGCAAGGAGCATCGGCAGGATGCGGATTAGGGATGAGCGCATGGAGAGTGTCCAGGGATGAGGGAAACGGAAAGTTTGTGTGGCGGAACGCCCGGCCTCGGCCACCCGTGCTGAGGCGACTTCGACCTGAATGGCACCACGTGGAATGGCCGGAAGGCACACGATTCTGCTTCGCCCGAGTGTACCGGCGCCAGCACACTGCGTCGTGCCGAGGCTCCCTGCCCGTCATCGAGCACGGCTGGGAAACTGCGCGCAATGCGCAACACGCGCACGATTCCGACCTTGCCCGGCAGTCGAAGGAGTTCAGGGCATTGCCGTGCGCACAGGAGCCCTGGCCCGGCGCACCTATTCGGCGCGCAGCGCGGCGATCGGGTCGAGCTGGGCGGCCTGGCGCGCCGGATACACGCCGAAGGCGAGGCCGATCAGGGCGCACAGCGCGGTGGCGAGGAAGATCGGCAGCGGTGCCCAGGCCACCTGCCAGCCGGCGAGGGTGGCGATGAGGTAGGCCACGATCGCGCCGAACACCACGCCGAGCAGGGCGCCGAGCACGCAGATGACGAAGGTTTCGCGCAGGAACTGGGCGATCACGTCGCGCTGGCGTGCGCCCAGGGCGCGCAGCAGACCGATCTCGCGGCGGCGCTCGAGCACGTTGGCCAGCATGATGTTCATGATGCCGATGCCGCCCACCAGGAGACTGACGCCGGCGATGGCGGCCATCACGATCTGGAAGATGCGCTGGGTTTCCTGGTGCTGGCGGTAGAGCTGGGCCGGCACCACCAGGCTGGTGTCGTCGACGCCGCCGTGGCGCTGGTCGAGCACGGCCGCGACCACGCGCGCCGCGTCGGCGATGCGCGCGGGATCGTCGATGCGGATCCAGAACCGATCCACCTCGTCCTCCATCGGCTGGGTGCGCAGGCGCGCCCGCGCGGTCGAAAGCGGCACGAAGGCGCGGTTGCTCTCCAGCCCGAGCTGCACGCCCTCGAACTTGTCGGCGGAAAGGTCGCGATCGGTGAGCACGCCGACGACCTCGAACCAGGCGTGGTTGAGCTTGACCGCCTGGCCGAGCGCGCTGCCGTCGGGAAACAGGTCGCGCGCGGCCTGGTGGCCGAGGACGACCACCGAGGCCAGGCGGGTTTCGTCGGCCTGGGTCAGGGCGCGGCCCTGCTCCGGCACCAGCGCCGCCAGGTCGAAGTAGTCGGGCGTCACGCCGCTGACCTGGGCATCGCCGGCACCGCTGGCGCTGAAGGCGGCGTGGGTCTTGATGCGCTTTTCGGCAGCGAACTGCTGCGCGCCGGGGAGCGATTCGAGCACCGCGCGCGCGTCGGCCACCGTGAGGCCCATGCTGCGGTTGCGGTTCTCGCGCAGGGAGTCCGCATCGAAGGTTCTCGCTTCGACGATCAGGTTGTTGAGCCCCAGGCCCTGCACCAGTTTGAGCGCCTCGCGCTTGGAGCCTTCGCCCACCGCCTGCATCGCCACGATGGCACCGATGCCGAAGATCAGACCGAGCAGGGTGAGGCCGGTGCGCAGCTTGCGGCGAGAGAGTTCCTCCAGCGCCTCGCGCCACAGGGCGAGGTCAGCGCGCCAGTTTTTCGAGGTGTTGGATGTCATGGCGCGGCCTCCGCGGTCGTTGCGCCGCCCGCATCCGCGCGCTCCATCGCATCGGGCAGGAGCAGCACCGCATCGCCTGCGGCCAGGCCGGAGACGATGCGGGTGCGCGCCGGGCCGCGCGCGCCGGTTTCCACGTTCCGCCGCTGCGCTTCACCGCGGCGCACCACGTAGACATAGCTCTGCCCGGCATCGGAGCGGAGCGCCACGTTGGGCACGCTCAGCGTCGGCTCGGTGGCGTCGTTGAGGTGCAGCACGGCGCGGAAGGCCTGGCCCGGCACCCAGCCCCAGCGCTGCGCGGCCTCGGCCGGCAGCGGGGCCTTGGCCTTGAGGTAGCGCACCGGGTTGTCGCGCCCGGCCGCCTGCGCGGCGTTGGCGACGAATTCCAGCGCGGTGGTCGTGATCTGCTCCGGATGGCCGAGCGGGTGGACGCTGACCGCCAGCCCCTTTTCCACATCGTGCGCATCCAGCTGCGGTATGGACACCTGCAGCTCCAGCGTGGAGGTGTCGGGCAGGCTGCCCAGTTCGTTCTGCGCCCAGAGCGTCGAGCCCACAGTCGGCTTGTCGCCGCTCCAGTCGGCCTCCAGCACCAGCACGCCGTCGTGCGGGGCGATCAGCTCCAGCGAGGAGAGATCCTCGCGCCGCAGGTTGGCGGTGTGCTGGTAGGTGGCGGCCTGCGCATCGACCACGGCCAGTTCGGCGCTGCCGCGGTCGCTGGCCTGATCCAGCCGCCAGCGCAGGGTGTCGTCCTTGGCATCGAGGAAGGCGCGATCCTGGATCGCATCGAGAATCTGGTTGCGCGCGAACATGGTGAGGTCGGCGTCGGCGTAGCGGCTGGCGATGGCGAGATCCGAATCCACCTGCGCCAGATCCACCTCCAGCCGCCCGACGGTGGAATCCAGGGTTTCCTGCTTGCCGGCGCGGGTCAGGGCGTTGCGCTGGATTTCCAGCAGCGCCTCGGTGAGCTGCAGCTCGCCCTGGGCGGCGGAAAAGCGCGCGATGACCTGGCCCTGTTTCACCGCGCTGCCGTCGGGCGCCAGTTCGGTGAGCTGCTGGCGGGTCCAGTTGCGGCCCGGCACCACCAGCGGGGTGGAGCGCACCGCGCGCACCTGGCCCTGAGTCTCGATGTCCAGCGCCAGTGGCGCGGCGACGAGCACTTCCACCGGCAGCTCCTGAAGCGGAGCCCGGGAGCAGGCGGCGGCAAGCAGCAGGCACGGTGCCAGCGCCAGGATTCGAATCATTCTCATGTGCGGCTGGCCTCCGTGCGGCCGGGCGAAAGTTCCACGCGCACCCCTTGTCCGGGCTTGAGCTTGGCGTCGCTGCGCTCCAGTTCCACGCGCAGATCGACCACCGGCACCGGCTGCACCCGCGATTTGCTGCGCACCACGCGGCCGATGTCGGCGACGTGCCCATCGAGCACCACGCCGCTGCCCTCGGCCACCACCCGCGCGTGCATGCCCACGGCGACGCGCGCCAGGTCGCGCTCGTCCACCTGGGTGCGGACCGCGAGGGTGTCCATGTCGGGAATCTCGGCCACCGCCTGGCCGCGGAACACGCGCGAGCCGACCGCGAACTTCTCGCCATCCCAGCTGCTGCGGTGGCTCACCATGCCGGCGCGCCGGGCGGTGACGCGCAGCGCGGCCAGCGCGGTTTCCAGCCGGGTGATCTTGTGCTGCAGGACGGCGATTTCCGAGTCGATCAGGCGCAGCTCCTGATGCCGCTGCTCGGCGGCGAGACGCTCGCGCTCGGCCGCCAGCGCCATCAGCTCTTCGGCCTCGCTGCGTTCGATCACCAGCTTGCGGTAGTCGACCCGCCGCACCAGGGTTTCGGGCTGGGTCGCCTTGCGCTGGGCCTTGTCGAGGCTGGCGCGACGCTCCTCGGTGGTGAGGCGCTCGTTGCGCTCGCGCTCGGCCAGCTCCAGCACGAGCTGGCCGCGCTGGGACTCCTTTTCCGCCAGCGCGCTGCGCTGGGTGAGGAGCTGGTTCTGGGTATCGCCGCCGTCGAACACCACCACCATGTCGCCGGCCTGGAGCATCGAGCCGTCCGGAGCCATTTCGGTGATGTTGAGGTTCCAGAGGTTGTCGATGGAAGGCGGGACGATCTGCTCGGTGCTGCGCGCGAACACCTCGCCGTCCAGGCGCAGCGTCTGCGCCGGGGCCAGGGCGGGCAGCAGCAGCAGGAGAGGAACGAGGCGCTTCACGGCGCGACCTGTGCGGCAGCGGGGGAATCGGGCACTTCGGCATCCACGCGCACGCTCATGCCCGAGAGCAGGCGCGGCGAGAGGGCGGCATCGTCGATACCGACGTCCACTTCGAAATAGCGCCCGTCGCCCCACTCCCGCTTGGCCTCCGGTGCGCCCGCGATGCGTTCGATCCGACCGCTCGCGACCACGTCGCCGAGCGCATCGAAGCGCAGCGTGACCGGCTGGCCTTCGCGCAGGCCGGCGCGTTCGGATTCCAGCGCGAAGGCGCGCACGCCCATGGCGCTGTTGCCGGCCACTTCACCGACCTGCGCGCCGGGATAGGCCGACATGCCTTCCGCATAGCGCTGGCCGCTGCGCGAATCGAAGCCGTGCCGCACCGTGCCGGCGCGGGTGGCGCGCTGTTCGGCGGCTTCGACCTGCAGGCGGTGGTAGGCCAGCTGCGCCTCCAGCTTGCGCACCTCCAGCACCGCATCGGCCTGCCGGCGCTGCACCGCGCCCTGCGCGGCGGCCAGCTCGGCGCGCTTCAGGTCATGCTCACGCCGGGCGCGTTCGTACTCGCCGGCGTAGCGATCAAAATCCAGCGCCGAGAGATGATCGCGCGGGATTTCCGCATCCACCTGGGCCTTGTCGCGCGTGGCGCGCGCCTGGATCAGCGCGATCCGTGCGTCGATGGCCTTCACCTTCAGCTCGGCGAGGTCCTTGTCGCGCCGCGCGCCGGCCTGTTCAATCTGCGCCTCCAGCTCCTGCAGGTTGTTCAGCGAATTGCCCGGATCCAGGCGGATCAGCACGTCGCCCGGCTGCACTTGGGTGCCTTCGGGAATCAGGTAGCGCAGCGTCGCCGGGGCCACGTCGCTTTGCGGCATCAGGATCGGCTCGGCGTCGAGCGCGCGCACCTGGCCGGTGAGCATCAGCGGACCGGCCAGTGCGGGCGCGCTGGACAGCGCCAGCGCCAGCAGGCCGGCGCGCCATGTCCCGCGCTGGCGGATGGAAGATTCAGGCGGCTGTGTCATGTTCGATCTTCCCGTCGCGCAGCCGCACCTGGCGCGGCGCGTGCGCAGCTACGTCGTTGTCGTGGGTCACCATCACCACGGTCTGGCCTTCCTGGTGCACCTCGTCGATCAGCGCCAGCACGTCTTTGGCGCTGCGCGAATCGAGGTTGCCGGTGGGCTCGTCGGCCAGCAGCAGCGCGGGTTTCAATACCAGCGCGCGGGCGATCGCGGCGCGCTGCATCTGTCCACCGGAAAGTTCGCCGGGGCGATGGCCCATGCGGTCGCCCAGGCCCACGCGCGCGAGCAGGGTCTGCGCGCGGCGCGGGGCCTGCTCATCGGGGTGCTCGGAAAAGCGCATCGGCAGCAGCACGTTTTCCAGCACCGTCAGGCGCGGCAGCAGGTGAAAGCTCTGGAACACGAAGCCGATGCGGCGGTTGCGCACGCGGCTGGCGGCGGTGTCGTCGAGCGTGCGCACCTCGATGCCGTCGAGCCGGTAGCTGCCCGAATCGGGTCGGTCCAGGCAGCCGAGCACGTTGAGCAGGGTGGATTTGCCCGAGCCCGAGGGGCCGGTGAGGGTCACGTATTCGCCGGCGCGGATCGCCAGATCCACGCCGTCGAGCGCGCGCACGGTCTGGCCGCTCATGCGGTAGTGGCGGGTGACCGCGTCCAGCTCGATCATCGGGGGAGGCATCATGGGGATTCCACGCGGAGGACTTGCATGGACCCGCGCCGGGGCGACAGGTTCCGGGGCGCGCATCATATCCGCGGCGGTTCTGCCGCGGCGTGTGCCTTCCGGCACGGTGGCCGGGTGCGTCTAGGCGAGATGGCTACGGCGACGCATACTGCCGGCATCGGGTGATGACCGGGGCACGGCGGATGACGAGGCACTACGAGGGCGAGGCGGAAACCGGCCGCAGCGCGGCGCAGCGGCGCGCCGATGCCATCGCCGGATTCCGCAGCGAGCTGGATCGCCTGGGTGAAGAAGGCCTGCCCGCACCCGATGCGGCCTGGCTTCGCGCGGTGCGCGGCCACCACGATGCGCTCCTGATCGACCTGGCGCGGCGCTATGACATCGACCGCAGCGCCGATGCGCGGCGGCTGTCGCTGGGAATGCGGATCGTGTCCTTCCTCGGCGCGGTGGCGATGGCGGCGGCGGTGTACTTCGTGTTCCAGCGCTTCTGGGGGCTCTTGCCCACCGCAGCGCAGGTCATCGTGCTGCTGGGCGCGTCGATCGGATCGCTCATCGGCTGCTGGCTGATCGGCAGGCGCGACGCCTCGGGCTACTTCACCAAGCTGGCGGCGCTGGTGGCCTTCGCCTGCTTCGTGCTCAACGTGAGCCTGCTGGGCGAACTGTTCAACATCTCGCCCTCGGACAGGGCGCTGTTGCCCTGGGCCGCGCTGGCGCTGCTGCTGGCCTACGCCTGCGAGCTGCGCCTGCTGCTGGTGGCGGGCATCGCATGCCTGGCGGGGTTCATCGCGGCGCGCACCGGCACCTTCGGCGGGATGTACTGGCTCGACTTCGGCGCGCGGCCGGAAAACTTCTTTCCGGCGGCGCTGCTGTTCTTCCTCGTGCCGCAGTTCCTCGACCAGCGCGCGTACGCCGGCTTTGCCGCGACCTGGCGCATCGCGGGGCTGCTCTGCCTGCTGCTGCCGGTGCTGCTGCTGGCCAACTGGGCCTGGGGCAGCTACCTGCCCGGCAGCGCGCGCAGCATCGAGCGCGTCTACCAGATTGCCGGGTTCGCGTTCAGCGCAGGCGCGATCTGGCTGGGCATCCGGCGCGGCTGGGGCGAGGTGGTCAACACCGGAGTGACCTTCTTTTTCCTGTTCCTTTACACGCGCATCTTCGACTGGTGGTGGGACGCGGTGCCCAAGTATCTGTTCTTCCTGCTCATCGCCGCCACCGCGGTGCTGATGCTTTTCGTGTTCGGGCGGCTGCGCCGTGCAATGGCCGCTGCGGCGCAGGTGCACCCATGAGCCGCGCCATGCGTTCGCGCAGGCTGTTCCTTGCAGGCGCTGCGCTGATCATTGCGGTCAACGCGGTGATCCTCGCCGGTGCCGTGTGGAATCGCAGCGCCGAGGAGGCGCGCATGACCCTCACCCAGCGCGAGCTTCCGCCGGGCTGGAATCACGGACTGGAGCAGGAGCGCAGCGCGATCTCGCTGCAGCTGGCCTGGCGCGTGATGTCCCATGAGGTCGGCGAGGCACCGCCCCATCCGCACTACTCGCGCGAGGTGGACTGGCTCGACCTGCCGCGCCTGCGCGCGCTCGGATTCGACCTGCCGGACGCGGCGCCCGCTCGAAGCGACGAGGCCCGTCGCAGGCGCATCGACGGCGATCGTGGCGCCTGGCTGGTGCTGGAGCTGGACGGCGCCGCGCATGCGGCGGCGGTGGAGGCGGCGCGACGCCACATGGAACGCGCGCAGGCGCAGGTCGATGTCGCCACGGACGCGACCCGCGCAGAATTCGCGCACCGCGCCAAGGCCGCGCGCGAGGCGCTGGACGCCGAGCGTGAAGAGCGCAGCCGGCTGTTCGTGATCGACGCCGGCACCGATCCGGCCGCGCTGCGCGCGCGCTATCCGCAGCGCGATCTTTACCTGATCCTGGGCGGCCGCATCGGCGTGACGGTTGAGACATGGGCCGCCGGCGAGCCGCTCAATCCGCCGCGCTACCGCGCCCACGTCACCGCATTGGACGTCGAATCCCTTCACGTGCCGGCCCGCTTCCACGACGCGCTCGCCACCGCCGGAAACCGCGACGCGGCGCGCTACCGTCTCGACGTGGCCTGGGGTCGTCGCCACGAGCCCTGGGTGATCGGGGCAGAGGCCGGGGACGTCAGATAACGCACGCCATCCGACCATGTGCTGCGACATACTTGTGCGCACCGCATCGAGGAGCTGTCCATGACCGCCGATACATCCTCACCCTCCGGCGCTTCGCCGCGCCGCAAAGTCCGCTCTGGCGCTCCTTCAACGGTGACGCAGGCTGCGGATGCGGCGCTGGAGGAGGCACGGGTCGAACAGGCGATCAGCGCCGCGCGGGAAGCCTCGCACTCGCTGGCCGAGGATCTGACCGGACGCAGCAGCGGCTTCCACGCCGCGATGGAGGCGCTGGAATCGATCCTCGCGGGCATGTCGCCCGACGATGCGCGCGCCCTGCGCCGCCAGCTCGGTGAACGCGGACGCCTCGCCGCAGACGCCGAAGAGGCCGACGCCGGACAGGACGAGGAGCTTTCGCCGCACTGGCGCGAGGGCGACTATCCCTACCGCCACCGCATGCTGCGCAAGACCTACGAGCGGCAGAAGTACCGCCTGCAGGTGGAGCTGCTCAAGCTGCAGGCCTGGGTCAAGGATACCGGCCAGCGCGTGGTGATCGTGTTCGAGGGCCGCGACGCCGCCGGCAAGGGCGGCACCATCAAGCGCTTCATGGAGCATCTCAACCCGCGCGGCGCGCGCGTGGTGGCGCTGGACAAGCCCAGCGAGACCGAACGCGGCCAGTGGTACTTCCAGCGCTACGTGCGCCACCTGCCCACCGCCGGCGAGGTCGTGATGTTCGACCGCAGCTGGTACAACCGTGCCGGGGTCGAACACGTGATGGGCTTCTGCACGGATGCCGAATACGCCGAATTCATGCGCCAGGCGCCCGAGTTCGAGCGTCACCTGGTGCGCAGCGGCATCCACCTCATCAAGTTCTGGTTCTCGGTGAGCCGCGAGGAGCAACACCGGCGCTTCATGGAGCGCCAGACCCATCCGCTCAAGCAGTGGAAACTCTCGCCCGTCGACCTGGCTTCGCGCGACAAATGGGAAGCCTATACGCGCGCCAAGGAGGCGATGTTCTTCCATACCGATTCGGTCGATGCGCCCTGGACCGTGGTCAAGTCCGATTGCAAGAAGCGCGCGCGCCTCAACGCGCTGCGCTACGTGCTGCTGTCCCTGCCCTACGCCAACAGGAATCCCGACCGCATCGGTGCGCTCGATCCGCTGCTGGTGGGCCGTGCGAATGCGGTCTACGAGCGCGGCGAGCAGGTTGCACCGCAGCGGCTATGATGCCGCGTCGACGTCGCGGGACTGGTGCCCGCGCGCCACGCCACGGGGGGACACCTTTCGCATCCTGGAATCCGCATGTCCCAAGAGATTTTCAGCAAGCAGGCGCCTTTCCAACCCGTCATCGAGACCCATCGTTCTCTGGCGGATTACCTGGCATCACGTGAAACGATGCGCGACGCGCTGGAGGCGCGCGGTGCGGTCGAGCAGGGCATTGCGAACCTCGCCCGTCTCACGCCGTTCCAGTACCTGTGCCACGCCCACGGAGGCCTCGCCACGCTGCACCTGGAGCCCGGCACGGATGATGCGGTCAACTGGCGAGAGTCGGTGGTCTGCCCAGAGTGCCAGCTCAACGGACGGATGCGCTTTTGCACCGGCGTGCTGGCGCAATGGATGTCAACGCGACCCGGCGCACGGCTCTACCTCACCGAACAGGCGACCCACGGCTACGCCTTGCTGAAGCACCGCTTCGGCAACGTGCACGGCAGCGAATTCATCCATGACGAGCAGCGCAGGGTCGCCGTCGACGCATACATCCGCCATATCACCGACGACCCCGAAGAGCAGCTGCACATCGAAGACGTGACGCGGCTCTCCTTCGCCGACGAGAGTTTCGACATGGTGGCCTCGTTCGAGGTGCTCGAACACGTGCCCGACTACCGCCTGGCGCTGCGCGAGATGGCCCGCATCCTGGTCCGGGACGGGCAGCTGCTGCTCACCGCGCCGTTCCTGGACATGGCCCAGGACACCGTCACCCGTGCCCTGCTCAACTCCGACGGCAGCATCACCCACCTCCTGCCGCCGGAGTACCACGGCGATCCGGTCTCCGACGGCGTGCTGTGCTTCCACCACTTCGGATGGGACCTGCTCGATACGCTGCGCGAGGCCGGTTTCGCCACGGCGGAAGTCATCGGCGCGTGGGCGCCCGGCTTCGGAGTGATGGGCACCATGCAGGCGATTGCGGCCCGCAAGGGCTAGGCCGCAGCGCGAGTTCCGCGCTGCGATCAGCCCGCCAGCAGCCGGTCGGCGCCGCGTGCCAGAAGGTCTTCGGCCACGCGCACGCCGAGGGCATCGCGACCGGCGGCGTCAGCCTGTGCCTCGGCGCGCAGCAGCTCGCTGCCGCGCCTGTCGCCCACCAGCGCCTGCAGCTTCCAGCGGCCGTCCGACTCGGTGCAGAACGCCGCGATGGGGAACTGGCAGCTTCCGCCCAGGCGCAGGTTCATGGCGCGCTCCACGTCCACGCAGCGGCGCGTGGGAGCGTGCTCGAGCGGAGCGAGCAGGGCGCGGGTCGCCGCATCATCGGCGCGGCATTCGACCGCGATGGCACCCTGCGCGGCGGCGGGCAGGAAATCGGGCGGAGCGAGGCGATCGCGGATGCGCGTATCGAATCCCAGGCGCATCAGGCCGGCGCAGGCCAGGAGGATGGCGTCGTACTCGCCGGCATCGAGCCGGGCCAGGCGCGTGTTGACGTTGCCGCGCAGGTCGCGCAGCTCGAGATCGGGCCGACGCGCGCGCAGCTGCACCTGGCGGCGCAGCGAGGAGGTGCCCACGCGTGCGCCCGCGGGCAGCGCGTCGAGGCACGCATGGCGGTTGGAGACGAAGGCGTCGAAGGGGTCGGCGCGCTCCAGGATCGCTGCCAGCGCGAACGGCGCCTCCAGCTCCATCGGCACGTCCTTTAGCGAGTGCACCGCGCAGTCGGCGCGGCCTTCCTCGATCGCCACCTCCAGCTCCTTGAGGAACAGGCCCTTGCCGCCGATCGAGGCGAGCGAGCGGTCGAGGATCTCGTCGCCGCGGGTGGACAGCGGCACCAGCTCGATGGCGAGGTCGGGATGGATGTCGCGCAGGCGCGCGGCGACGTGTTCGGTCTGCCACAGCGCGAGCGCGCTCTTGCGTGTGGCGATGCGCAGCAGAGGAGGAGTATTCACAGGTTCGTCAATCGTTCACGCACCGCGCGCAGGTTGCGGCGGCTGACTTCGAGGCAGGTCGGGTAGTGGCGCAGGCAGACCAGCCCGCGCCCGTCGGTTTGGTGCTGCAGTTCCTTGATCTCGTGCGCGGCCACCAGGCAGTTGCGGTGCACCCGGATGAAATGGTCGCCGAATTCGGCTTCGAGCGACTTGAGCGTGTCCTCGATCAGATCCTCGCCCTGGGCGTGGTAGACCACGACGTACTTGTCCTCGGCCTGCAGGTAGCGGATGTCCTGCACCGGGATCAGGCGCAGCGAGCCGCGCATGCGCGCCGACAGGTGGGAACGCCGCGCCGGCGTCGGAACGGAAGCCGATGCATGACGCGTCGATGCACCCTGCCGATAGCGCCCGGCGCGCGCCAGCGCATCGGCCAGGCGTTCGCTGCGGATCGGTTTGACCAGGTAGTCGACCGCCTGCGCCTCGAAGGCGGCCAAGGCGTGCTCGTCGCAGGCGGTGCAGAAGATCACCGCCGGCGGATTGGGGAGCCGGGCCAAGTGATGGGCCGCTTCCAGCCCGTCGAGCACCGGCATGGCGATGTCCAGGATCGCCGCGTCAGGCGCGAGCCGCGCGGCCAGCTCGCAGGCTTCGCGCCCGTCCGCGGCTTCGCCCAGAACCTCGTGCCCGCCGATGTCGCCGATCAGGTCGCGCAGGCGGCGGCGCGCGAGGGGCTCATCGTCGGCGATCAGCAGCTTCATCAGTCCAACGGCACGGTCAGGGTGGCGGCATAGTAGCCGCCCTGCGCGCCGGCCGTCATGCGGGCACGGGAGCCAAAACGGTGCGTCAGGCGCTGCGCGATCGAGGCCTGCGCGTGATGGTTGCCATGCGAGGCGCCGGCCACCGCCGGCAGCGGATTGACGATCCGGATCCGCAGCGCGCGCCCTTCCGCGCCCGCCTCGATGCGGATGGTGCCGCCTTCCGGACGCGGCGCGATGCCGTGCACCACCGCGTTTTCCACCAGCGGCTGCAGGATCAGGCGCGGCAGCGGCAGCGCGCGCGGCAGGCCTTCATCCAGCGTCCATTCCACCGCCAGCCGCGAGCCCAGGCGCAGCGCCTCGATCGCGAGGTAGCGCTCGGCCAGGTGCAGTTCTTCGCCCAGGCTCGATTCCGCGCTGCCGCTGCCCAGCGCGGCGCGGAACAGTTCGGAGAGATCCTCGACCGCACGCTCGGCGCAGGCCGGCTCATGCCGGATCAGTCCGGCGATGGAGTTCATGCTGTTGAACAGGAAGTGCGGCCGGATGCGCGCCTGCAGCGCCTGCACCTGCGCCTGCGCGTGCGCCGCCACCTGCGCCTGCCACTGCGCGGTGACGTAGAAGTAGCGCAGCAGGCTGGCCGACAGCAACAGGGCCACCGCCATGCACACGGCGACGAAGCGCCCGGTCAGCGGCGGCGGCACGGTGAAGCCGAGATCGAGCTGCTGGTCGAGCACCGCCACCACCCAGGTGGCACTCCCCACAATGGCCACCGGCAGCGCCAGCGCCAGCGCGACACCCGCGACGAAGGGCAGGCGGTCGATGGCGCCGCGCAGCTTGCACAGCACCGCCGCGCACGACAGCGCCAGCCACTGGGCCAGCAGGCTTGCGGTGAACAGGTCGGTCCAGCCGCCCGCCGGCTGCGGCAGGCGCAGCAAGATCGCGCTGAGCACCGCGACCTCCACCGCCACCATCACGCCGAACAGCGCCTGCGCGCGGCAGAAATCGGGCATCCAGGCGTGCCGCGGCGGCGCGGGCGTGGTCATGGCGAGAACGGTCGGGACGAGCGCATGACGCCAGACTACCCCAGCCAGCCGGCTGAACCGGCTCCACCGGCGCGCCGGGTTTCCGCCAGCCGTCGGAAAAGGCGCGCGGTCGGGCGGAGCAGGTGCGATTTCGCCACCTCGCTGTCCAGCGCGGGAGGCGCGCTGCCGGAGGCCGCGGACAGCTCTTCGAGCAGCCCGGCCCGTGCCGGCAGGCGCAGCGCCAGGCCTGCGCGCGCTCAGAGGGCCGGCAGGGTAGCCATGTCCCAGCGCGGCTGCGCGCGGATCGCCGCGGGTTCGCGCGCGCCGGCCGCAAGGCGCAGGGCGCCGGCGAAGGCGATCATCGCGCCGTTGTCGGTGCAGAACTCCAGGCGCGGAAAGCAGACCTGCACCCGGCGGCGCTGCGCGAGCTCCGCCAGACGCTCGCGCAGCCGCCGGTTCGCGCCCACGCCGCCGGCCACGACCAGCGCGCCGCGACCGGTCTGGGCCAGGGCACGCTCGCACTTGATCGCAAGGGTTTCGGTCACCGCCTCCTCGAAGCCGCGCGCGATGTCGGCGCGGGTCCCTTCGCTCCGGTCGGACTGCTGCCAGGCCAGCAGCACCTGGGTCTTGAGCCCGGAAAAACTGAATTCGAGCCCGGGCCGATCGGTCATCGGGCGGGAAAACTCGAAGGCACCCGGCCGGCCCTGCCGCGCCAGCTGCGCCAGATGCGGCCCGCCCGGGTAGGGCAGGCCCATCATTTTCGCGGTCTTGTCGAACGCCTCGCCGGCGGCGTCGTCCAGGGTTTCGCCGAGCAGGACGTAGTCGCCGATGCCGCGCACGTCGACCAGCTGGCTGTGCCCGCCGGACACCAGCAGCGCCACGAAGGGCGGCTGCGGCGCGTTTTCCTCCAGCAGCGGCGCCAGCAGGTGGCCTTCCATGTGGTGTACGCCGATGGCCGGAATGTCCAGCGCGAAGGCCAGCGACCGACCCAGCGCGGCGCCGACCAGAAGGGCGCCGATCAGCCCCGGCCCGGCGGTGTAGGCCACGCCGTCGAGGTCCGTCAGGCCGAGCCCGGCCTGTGCCAGGCATTCGCGCACCAGCGGCACCAGCTTGCGCACGTGATCGCGGCTGGCCAGCTCGGGCACCACGCCGCCGTAGTCGGCGTGCAGGCGGATCTGGCTGTAGAGCGTGTGGCTGCGCAGGCCGCGGGCGGTGTCGTAAACCGCCACGCCGGTCTCGTCGCAGCTGGTTTCGATGCCGAGGACGATCATGGGAATTCCGGTGTGGGCGCCGATCCGGAAAGCAGCGGCGAGGCCACAGCTTGCGTCGGACGCGTATTGCCCAGTATCATACGCGGCTCGCCTAACGATCGGGGATCCATCCCCGGCACACCCCGATAGATCCGGAGCTTCCATGCCCAGCGTCAAAGTCCGCGAAAACGAGCCGTTCGAGTTTGCCCTGCGTCGCTTCAAGCGCACCTGCGAAAAGGCCGGCGTCCTGGCCGAAACCCGCAAGCGCGAGTTCTACGAGAAGCCGACCCAGGAGCGCAAGCGCAAGGCGGCCGCCGCGGTGAAGCGTCACCTGCGCCGCGTTTCGCGCGACGTGACCAAGCGCCGCCGCCTCTACTGAGGTCAGGCCCTGCCTTCCGAAAAGCCGGCCACGCACCCGCGTTGCCGGCTTTTTGCGTTTGGCGGAATTCGCAAGCGGTATCCGGCACGGCCTGCGCGCAGCCTTTCCACTTTCGATTCCTCCGTCTTGATCCTCCATATCCCGGGAACCCAGCCATGAGCCTCAAGCAACGCCTTGCCGATGACATGAAGGCCGCGATGAAGAGCGGCGAAAAGGAGCGTCTGGCAACGATCCGTCTGGTCAACGCCGCGATCAAGCAGCGCGAGGTGGACGAGCGCATCGCTCTAGACGATGCCGCGGTGATCGCGGTGCTGGAGAAGATGCTCAAGCAGCGCCGTGATTCGGTCTCCCAGTTCGAGGCGGCCGGACGCGAGGACCTGGCCGCGGTGGAACGCGCCGAAATCACGGTGATCGACGTCTACCTGCCGGCCAAGCTCGACGAGGCCGCGATCCGCACCGCCATCGCCGAAGCCATCGCGCAGACCGGCGCCGCCGGCCCGGCCGACATGGGCAAGCTGATGGGCGCGCTCAAGCCGCGCCTCGCGGGTCAGGCCGACATGGGCCTGGTCTCGACCTTGGTGAAGAAGGCGCTGGCGGGCTGAGCCGGCCCGCTCCGCGACACGGCGAGGATTTGCCCGACATGACCCTCCGACTTCGGCCCGCGGTGCGCGATGACGTGCCGCTGATCCTCGACCTGATCCGCGCCCTGGCCGATTACGAGAAGCTCGCGCACGAATGCGTGGCGAGCGCCGACGCACTCGCCGCCACGCTTTTCGGCGAACATCCCGCGGCCGAGGTGGTGATCGCCGAATGCGATGGCGAGGCCGCCGGCTTCGCGCTTTTCTTCACCAGCTATTCCACCTTCCTGGCCCGCCCGAGCCTGTATCTGGAGGACCTTTTCGTCTATCCGCACCGGCGCGGCCGCGGCGTGGGCCTGGCGCTGATGCGCCACCTCGCGCGCCTGGCGGTGGAACGCGGGTACGGCCGCTTCGAGTGGTCGGTGCTCGACTGGAACGCCCCGGCCATCGCCTTCTACCGCCGCCTCGGCGCGGTGCCGATGGACGACTGGACCGTGCAGCGGTTGACCGGGGACGCGCTGCGGGCGCTGGCGCAGAGCTGACCGGCGCTTCTGCGCCCCATCGCGGCCACAGTCGCTCCTGCATTGCAGCATCCGGGGCTTCGCAAGATTTCGCAGGAGCGAGCTTGCTCGCGATGCCGTGCACCGATGCTCCCTCAACCCACCCGGTATGCGGCGCGCGGGAGCTCACCGGTCGTCGGCTTCGGACACCCCCACGTGCACAGCACCGGCGCGACGCTCGAAAACGAAGCGGTAGGCGCGCAGCACCGGCACTGGGGCACGTTCCAGCGCATTCCCGCAGCTTCCGTCCGCCTCCGCTCCGGGCACCAGCCGGCACAGCAGGCTGGGCATATAGCGCCAGGTGCGCACGGTCTGCGCCACGACGGCGTCGAAATCCCGTGCCATTTCGCCTTCGATCATTCCGCATCCGGGCGCATCGCGCAGCGGGCGGCTGGATTCCACCTCGCCGCGCTCGCCCACGGTGATTTCCACGCAAACCTCCAGCCGCACCGGCGCGCGTTCCATCCATTTCGCGGGATAGGGCGGCATCGCGCGCGCATCCTCGGCGATGGAGGCCCCCATCCGGAAGTCTTCGCCGGAACTCAGCGCGTGGCGTTCCGCATCCGGCGGCTCGAGCGACGCGAGGGAAACTTCACCGGATGCCTGCGGCTTCAGGGACGCGCAGCCGGCCAGAGCCGGAACGATCAAAAAGAAAACTCGGCGAACCGCCGCGACCATCATCCGGTTTCCTCGAAACGCGCCCCTTGCACCCTATCATTCTCCCATGGCCCGCATCCCCGACGCCTTCATCGATGACCTGATCGCCCGCACGGACATCGTCGAGCTGATCGGCGCGCGCGTGCCGCTCAAGCGCGCCGGGCGCGAGTACCAGGGGCTGTGTCCATTCCACGACGAGCGCTCGCCCAGCTTCACCGTTTCCCCTGCCAAGCAGTTCTACCACTGCTTCGGCTGCGGCGCGCACGGCAGCGCGCTGCGCTTCCTCATGGAGTACGAGCGCCTGGAGTTCCTCGACGCCATCGAGGACCTCGCCAAGCGGGCCGGCATGGAAGTGCCGCGCGAAACCCGGCAGCGCAACGAGGACGGCGCGCTGCGCCGCATGTACGACACCCTGGGCGAGGCCGCGCGCTGGTTCCAGGCGCGCCTGTCCGACTCCGCCCGGGCGCGGGAGTATTTCCAGCGGCGCGGCATCGACGCGGCCACGCGCGAACGCTTCGCGCTGGGCTACGCGCCGGAAGGCTTCGACGGCCTCAGGAACGCGCTGGGCACCTCGCCCGAGGCGCTGCGCCTGCTGGAGCAGACCGGCATGCTCGCCAAGAGTGACGGCGGGCATGTGTACGACCGCTTCCGCGAACGGGTGATGTTTCCGATCCACGACCGGCGCGGGCGTCCCATCGCCTTCGGCGGGCGCATTCTGGGCAAGACCACGGCGGACGGACGTGAGGCCGGCCCCAAGTACCTCAATTCCCCCGAGACTCCGCTCTTCCACAAGGGCCGCGAGCTGTACGGCCTGTGGCAGGTGCGGCAGGCGCATTCGAAGATCCCGCGCCTGATCGTGGTGGAGGGCTACATGGACGTGGTGGCGCTGTTCCAGTACGGCATCACCACCGCCGTCGCGACGCTCGGCACCGCCACCACGCCCGAACACGCGGAGCTCCTGTTCCGCAACGCGCCCGACGTGTTCTTCTGCTTCGACGGCGACGCCGCCGGCCGGCGCGCCGCCTGGCGCGCGCTGGAATCGGTGCTGCCGCGCATGAAGGACGGGCGTCAGGCGGCCTTCCTCTTCCTGCCCGAGGGCGAGGACCCCGATTCGCTGGTGCGCAGCGAGGGCACCGCCGGCTTCGAGGCCCGCCTTGCCACCGCCGTGCCGCTGTCGGAATTCTTTTTCTCGGCGCAGTCCGAAGACGTGCGCCTGGACACCCTGGACGGCCGCGCGCGCCTGGCCGAACGCTGCAAGCCTCTGCTGGCGCAGATTCCCGACGGCGCCTTCGCCGACCTGATGCGCCAGCGTCTGGGCGAGCTGACCGGCATCTCCGCGACATCGCCCGCACCGCCCACCGCACCCATTCGTCCCGCGCGCCGCGCCCCCCAGGGCCACGCGGCCGCGCCGCGCCGCAGCCTGGTACGCAGCGCCATCACCCTGCTGCTGCAGAACCCCGCCCTCGCGCTGGCGATCGAGCCGCCGTGGCCCTTCGTCGGGCTGCGCCAGCCGGGCGTCGATCTGCTGATCGAGCTGCTCGAGCACATCCGCGCCAGCGCCAACGTGGACCTGCGCGCCGGCAACCTGATCGAACATTTTTCCGGCCGCGAGGAAGCCGCCGCGCTGGAAAAACTCGCACTCGCCCAGCTTCCCGGCGACGCCGCCACCTGGCAGCTCGAACTCAACGACGCCATCACCCAGCTGGCGCGCCAGACCCGCCAGCAGCGCATCGAGGAGCTCATGGGTCAGGGCGCGCTCGACGAGGCGCAGAAGGACGAACTACGCGAGCTGCTGCGCGCCCGGTCGGAGTGAAGCCGGGCCGCGCGTACCGCCGCGTCCGCGCTCAGCGCGCGTCGGGCACCGCCTGGATGCGCCCCGCGTTCACCAGCCAGGACGTCCCGCCCGCATTCACGTACAGCGGCTTGCCTGCGAGGGCGGCGGCGTAGGCGTGAAGCTCGTTGATGCCGCGGCCTTCCGGATCGTCGAAGCGCAGCGCGTCGGCATCACCCGGATTGGGCAGTACCGTGCAGCCGGAAGCGAGCACCGCGAAGCTCACCGCGGTGTGGCCATCGGCCGATACTTCGGCGCGGTAGCTGCCGCCCAGGAGCAGCACATCGGAGAAGGCGGCGCGCGGCATGAGGTAGGCGCTCCAGGCACCGGACGCCTCGGGCAGCACCAGGGTCTCGTAGGTCGTGGAGCAGGCGCTGTGCGGAGTGGCCTCGGCGCGCACGCGGGCGCGGAACTGCGCGGCCTCGCGGGCATCCAGAGGAAGGTCGTCCAGCCGCTCCATCTCGCCCAGCGCCTGGCCGGTGCGGCTCACCGTCACCCGGTAGCGTCCGACCGGCTCGCCGTTGCGCTGGAGGCGGATGAAGGTGATCCGGTAGGCATCGCCGCTGCGGGTCGCGACCCAGCCAGCGACATCGTCGTCGCGGCGAAAGGCGCGCACGTCCTCACCCGCTGCGCGCGCGGCCTGGATCACCCGATCCAGCTCGAGCAACTCGGCGCCGCGGCGCTCGGCCTGCTGCAGCGCGGCCGCATCCTGGGCCTGTGCGGAGACCGCGACCATTCCCAATGCGATGAACACCATTCCCGTGAAGTACGACATTTCCCTTGCTTCCCGTCACCCGGTCACGGCCCATCGCGCCGTGCAGGGCAATCACTATTCGATGCAGCACCGCAGACTATAGGCAAACTTCGCGCGATGCACCCGTGACGGGCGCCGGGTTTCGAGCGCCCTGCGGCGCGCCGGTGCGCGAGACGTGCCCGCCGCTCAGCAGGATGTCGCGAGCACGAGCCGGAACTCGACCCCGTCGCCGCCCGGCAGGTTGGCGGCACGCGCCCGGCCGCCGTGGCGCTGCGCCACCAGTCGCACCACGTGCAGGCCAAAGCCCAGATGCGGCACGCCGTCGCCGCGCTGGCCCTGGCCTCGCAGGCTGACCAGCGAATCGAACAGACGCTCCTGCATGGCCTCGGGCAGCGGCGGACCGGCGTTGGCCACCACGATCTCGACGTCTTCGCCGCGCGCCGCCAGCGCGATCAACACCCAGCCCTGCGGCGGACAGAAGCCACGCGCGTTGTCGACCAGCTTGTCGAGCGCCTGTGCGATCAGGTCGGGCGCGCCGCGAAACGGCAGGGGCTGCGGCGGCAGCATCAGCTCCAGGCGACGCGGCGCCAGCACGGCGCGATAGCCTTCGGCGCAGTCGGCGACGAGCGCTCGAAGATCAAACGCCTCGATCTCGGCGCTGGCGATGGCGCGCTCCATGCGGCTGGCCTCGCTCATCGCACGCACGATCGCGGCAAGGCGATCGACGCCGGCACGGGCGCGCTCGACGTAGGTGCGCGACGCCGGTTCCAGCGACTCGCTCTCCAGGTTCTCCAGCGAGGAGCGCACCACCGCAATGGGCGTGTGCAGCTCGTGCGAGAGCGTGCCGGCCAGACCGCGCAGGTATTCGCTGTAGGCACCCACCTCGTCGAGCAGGCGCTTGAAGCTGCGGGACAGGTCGCCCAGTTCGTCGCCGGCGCGAGACGCGGCGAAGCCGGCGCCGGCATCGTGCCCCTCGCGCGCGATCGCGCGTTCGGCCGCGCGGCTGAGCGTGCGGATGCGCGCACTCAGGCGACCGGCAAAGCCGAACAGGGCCAATCCCACCACCAGCATCGCCAGCACGGTGACGAGCATCAGGCCACCGACGGCCTGGCCGGTGAGCAGCAGCGCCTCGCCCTGGCGTTCCAGCAGCAGCGCACCGCGCGTCTGCCCGCCGATGCGCACCGGCACCGCGGTGGCCAGGAGCAGGCCGCGGCCCCGGTCGAGCGCATACCAGGCCAGCGCGGGTGGCCCGGACAGGGCCTGCCAGAGCTCCTGCCGATCGAGCAGGCCGCCGGCCGCATCGGAGGGTGTCGGCGCCGGCGGAACCGGCGTGACCATGCGATACAGCAGAGCGCGCCAGCGCCCGACCGGACGCGCGCCGTCGGAGAAACGGCCCGCGCGCGCCAGCACCCAGCCGTCGGCCTGCGTCAGGGTGGCGCGCACGCCGTCGGGAACCAGATCGTCCAGCACGGCCTGCAGCACCTGCGGCGCACGCTGCACCTGCCAGCGCCCCTCGGCCAGTCCGCTCCCGGTTCCGCGCGATTCCGGCGCCAGCGCAGGATCGGAAAAATCGAGCACGTCCACGCCCAGGCGCTGCGGCAGATAGCCCACCGGAAAGCGCAGCTCCACCCGATAGCCGCGCGCATCCTCCTCCCAGGCACCGTTGAGCCGCGGCGCCTCCGGGCTGGCCAGCGCGATCGCGGACAGCGCGCCGGGCGCGGCATTGGCCAGGCGCAGGCGATGGCGTCCGCGCGCGTCTTCCAATACCAGCACGAGCTGGTCGGCGTGTCCGGCCTGTGCCTGCCCGGCGTCCGCGCGCACGCGGCTGGCGTCATCCACGGCCACGAAGAGGTGGAGCTGGTGATCCGACCACGCCAGCGCGATGCGCAGTCCCGGCGCCAGCGCCTGTTCCACCAGCCCCTGCGCGCGCCAGTCCTCGTCATAGCCATCCAGCGACAGCGGCGCGGCGGCTTCCTGCACGAAGAACGCCGGCCCGGCGTCCGGGAAGGCGGGGGCCTGTGTCGCGATGGCGCGCGCCAGCATCTGCGCCGAGGCCAGCTGCACCTGGACCTGGCCTTCGCGCAGGAGCGCCTCGAGCTGGCGAACGAGCAGCCATCCGCCCACCGGCAGCACCAGGATCGAAAGGGCCAGCACCAGGAGCTTGCTGCGCAGGGACATGGCGAACCATCGGACGGCGGAGCGCCTTAGCATGGCGCAGACCGCCACCCGCGTGGAAATGCCTGCGGCCACGATTCCTTCCACTACCGGTGGCACGCACATGCCGCGTCCGCCCGAGTCCGCCGACCAGCGCATCGGTGAGCATTGCTCCACTGGAGAGGGCGACGTGGGAGGTGCGGTCGCACGGGACAGCGATTCCAGTAGCGCCTATCCTGCCGGTCGTCGCCGGCCTCCGGCGCGCAGACGGCGGGAGCGGGTCGATGCAGGTGCTTTCGGAAGGGATCGCGGCGAAGATCCGCGACGGGTTTTCGGACTACCACGCGCGTTTTGCCGCCATCACGCGCCGCGCCCGGTCGCGCTTCGAAACGCGCGACGCCGCCGCGATGCGCGCGGATCTGGTGGAGCGCATCGAGCTGTACGACGTGTGCGTTAACCAGATGCAGCACTGGCTCGAACGGGTGCTGGGCGCGCACGCGCAGGACCGCGCGCTGTGGGCGCGCATCCGCGACGCCTATGCGCAGGCGGTGGCCGACCTGCTCGACCAGGAGCTGTACAAGACCTGGTACAACACCCTGACGCGGCGCTTCTTCCGCACCCTGGGCGTCGATGCGGCCATCGAGTTCGTCGCGCTGGACATCGAACCCACCGACCACATCACCCATCCGGTGGCACGCCACAGCTACGCGGTGCAGGGCGACCTTGCGGCGGTGTTCGAGCGGGTGCTGCGGGGCTACCGCTTTTCCGTGCCCTGGGCGCATCCGACGCGCTGCGCGCGGGCCATGGCGGGCGCGGTGCGCGAGCGCTTCACCCACTGGAGCGCCGCGCAGTTCGTGCAGATCGAGCTGCTGGAGACGGTGTTCTACCGCGAGCAGCGCGCCTACCTGGTGGGCCGTGCCTTCGGTGAATACCGCCACACCCCGCTGGTGATCGCGCTGGAAAGCGGGCCGGACGGCCTCTTCGTGGATGCGCTTCTTACCGATCGCGACCACATCGCCCAGCTGTTCGGCTATACCCGCAGCCACTTCTTCGCCGACCTGCCCACGGTGGGCGACGCCGTGGTGTTCCTGCGCTCGCTGCTGCCGCACAAGCCGGTGGACGAGCTCTACACCGTGCTGGGCCGCGCCAAGCAAGGCAAGACCGAGCGCTACCGCGCCTTTTTCCGCCACCTCACCCAGCGCCCCGACGAACAGTTCGTGCACGCCGACGGCGAGCGCGGCATGGTGATGCTGGTCTTCACCCTGCCCTCATGGCCGCTGGTGTTCAAGCTGATCCGGGACCGCTTCGCCTATCCCAAGGAAACCGCGCGCGAGGAGGTGATGGCCAAGTACCGCATCGTCTCGCACCACGATCGCGCCGGTCGCCTGGTCGATGCGCAGGAGTTCCGCCACCTGCGCTTTCCGCGCCGCCAGTTCGCGCCCGAGCTGCTGGAGGAACTCATGACCAGCTGCGCCAGCAGCGTGCAGGCCGAGGGCGACGACATCGTGATCGCGCACTGCTACGTCGAGCGCCGGCTGCGCCCGCTGAACCTGTACCTCAAGGAAGTACCCGCCGAGGACGCGATGCGCGCGGTGATCGACTACGGCCAGGCGATCCGCGATCTGGCGCGCTCGGACATCTTTCCCGGCGACCTGCTGCTCAAGAACTTCGGCGTCACCCGCAACCACCGCGCGATTTTCTACGACTACGACGAGCTGGCGCTGGTGCGCGACTGCCGCTTCAAGCGCCTGCCGCAGGCGCGCAACGACGAGGACGAAATGCGTCACGGCGCCTGGTTCTACGTCGATCCCGCCGACGTGTTCCCCGAGGAATTTCCGCGCTTCCTAGGGCTCTCGCCCGAGCAGCACGAAGCGCTGCTGCGCGCGCATCGCGACATCTTCGAAGTGGACTGGTGGCTGGCGCTGCAGGATTCCCTGCGCCGCGGCGAGGCGGGCGAGGTGATGCCCTATCCCGAAAGCGTGCGGCTTTCCGCCGGCGAAGCGTGCGGACCGGACGGCGCGCCGGCGGGGTGACGACGCAGCGCCGATGGATCATGCTTGCGCGGATTCCCTGACCCTTCCGGAGATTTCCCATGCGCATCGCTCCGTCCCTCCTCGCCCTGGCCTGCGTCGCCGCATTGAGCGGCTGCCAGCAGCAGGCTGCCGCCCCGTCCGAAACCCCTGCACCGCCCGCCGTCCAGGCGCCCACCGCGGCCCCCGTGGCGCAGGCCGCCAGCGCGACCGACGAGGCGCGCCAGCGCCTTGAAGCGATCGTCTCCGGCGAACACCGCGCCGAGGCCGACCGCGCGCGCGACCCACACCGCCACCCGGTCCAGACCCTGGGCTTCTTCGACATCCAGCCCGACGACACGGTGATCGAGATCACTCCGGGCGGCGGCTGGTATACCGATATCCTGGCGCCTTACCTGCGCACGCACGGGCGCTTCATCGGCGCGATCTGGGACGACACCCTGCCCGACCAGCCGCCCTACTACGCGCGTCTCAACGCGCAGCTCGCCGACAAGATCGCCGCCGCCCCCGACGTGTACGGCGAACCGGAGCTGCGCCGTTTCGACCCGAAGGCGCCGGCGTTCGGCGAGGCCGCTTCGGCCGACGCCGTGCTGACCTTCCGCAATGCGCACAACTGGATCGGCTCCGGCACCGCGGAGGCCTACTTCAAGGCCTTCTTCGATGTGCTCAAGCCGGGCGGCACGCTGGGCGTGGTGGACCACCGCGCCAAGGGCGAAGCCCCCACCGACGGCAAGACCGGCTACGTGACCGAGCAGCAGATCATCGACCTGGCCAGCGCCGCCGGATTCCAGCTGGCCGCGCGCAGCGAGATCAACGCCAACCCGGCCGACACCGCCGACCACCCCAAGGGCGTCTGGACCCTGCCGCCCGGTTACGCGCTGGGCG
Source organism: uncultured Chiayiivirga sp. (assembly GCA_934525595.1). Lineage (GTDB taxonomy): Bacteria > Pseudomonadota > Gammaproteobacteria > Xanthomonadales > Xanthomonadaceae > Denitratimonas. The sequence continues at coordinate 56,922 of CAKSZJ010000004.1, forward strand.
ACGAGGATCGCGAGAAATACACCGCGATCGGCGAATCGGACCGCATGACGCTGAAGTTCGTGAAGCCCTGATCGACCAGAGGCCATCCTGCCGCCGCTCCGTCCGGCGGCAGGACACGCACTACAGGCGCGAATAGCTCCACGACACCGGGCGGCCGTTGCGATACGGCATCACGCCGTGGAAGGCGCGCGGATCGGCGTCGAACACCAGCGGCAGGAAGTGGCGATCCCCTTCCCACATCGGCAAATCCATCAGGCGGTCGAGCGGCTTCCACTCCAGGCTGCCTTCCGGATTGCGCGTGAAGGGCGTGCCCGCATAGCGGGTAATGAGGAACACGAAGCCCAGCCAGTCCTCGCCGTTCTTGCCGAACCCCGGCCAGGAAATCGTGCCGCGCAGGCTGATTTCCTCGCACTGGATGCCGGCCTCCTCAAGGATTTCCCGGCGCATCCCGGCCACCACGTCCTCGTCGGCCTCCAGCTTGCCGCCCAGGCCGTTGTACTTGCCCAGATGCTCGTCCTCGGGACGCGCGTTGCGGTGGATCATCAGCACCTCTCCGCGGTCCGGTGAAAGCACGTAACCAAGCGTGCCGATGATGGGGCAATAGGGCATCGGTCTCTCCGGACGCGGGTTATTGGCGCGCCAGGCGCGGATTGGGCGGCGCGCCGGGTTCGCTGCTGCGCCAGGGATTGATGTCCAGGCCACCGCGGCGGGTGTAGCGCGCATGGACGGTGAGGCGCTCGGGCACGCAGCGCGCGCGGATGTCGCAGAAGATGCGCTCCACGCACTGCTCGTGGAACTCGCTGTGGTCGCGGAACGAGACGAGGTAGCGCAGCAGCCCCTCGCGCCCGATGCGCGGGCCGGCGTAATCGATCTGCACGCTGGCCCAGTCCGGCTGGCCGGTGACCGGGCAGTTGGACTTGAGCAGGTGCGAGACCAAAACCTCTTCGGCCCGATCCTGCGGGTCGGCACCAAGATGTTCCGGACGCGGCGGGCCGTAGTCGGACACCTCGCCATCGAGTTCATCGATGCACTCGCCCGGCAAGGTCTCGATGCGCTCGGCGCCGAAGGCCTGCGGCAGCACCAGCGTCACCCCGACCGGCGCACCGGCAGCCTGCGACAGATCATCCACCAGGCGCGCGCGCACCGCGTCCGCGCTCGCCATCCGGGTGCCCGAGAACGACCCCAGATAGAGCTTGAAGCTCTTGGATTCGATCAGGTTCGGGCTGGTGGCCGGTACCGCGAAGCGCGCCAGCGCGATCCGCGGCATGCCGCGCGCATCGAGCCAGGACAGCTCGTAGGCATTCCACAGATCCACCCCGTGGAAAGGCGGCGCTTCGCCCAGCCCCAGCGCATCGCGTCCGGCGCGGCGCGGAATCGGGAACAGCAGGGCGGGATCGAGATGCTGTGCGTAGCGCGCCTCGCGCCCGAGCGGCGAATCATGCGGCGTGGTCATCCGCGCATTCTAGCCGGCTCGCCTTTCGCCGCGCGGAACGGCCACAATGTCCGATTGCGCGCGGCTCGACCGCGACGCGGCGAAACGCCCCGCCCCTTCCGACACCCGACCCCATGATCGACATCGGCGCCAATCTCACCCACGACAGCTTCGACCACGACCGCGACGCGGTGCTGGCTCGCGCGCGCGACGCCGGCGTGACGCGGATGATCGTCACCGGCGCCAGCCGCGAGCATTCGCCCCGGGCGCTGGCGCTGGCCCGGGCGCACCCCGGCGTGCTCTACGCCACCGCCGGCGTGCACCCGCACCACGCGGTCGAATACACCGCCGAGTGCGACGCGGAGCTGCGCGCGCTGCACGCGCATCCGGAGGTGGTGGCGGTGGGCGAATGCGGGCTCGACTACTTCCGCGACTTTTCCCCGCGTCCGGCACAGCGGCGCGCCTTCGAGATGCAGTTGCAGATCGCGATCGACACCGGCAAGCCGCTGTTCCTGCACCAGCGCGATGCGCACGACGATTTCATCGCCATCATGAAGAACGTGGAGGACCGCGTCGGCCCGGCCGTGGTGCACTGCTTCACCGGCGAACGGCGCGAACTGTTCGAGTGCCTGGATCGCGACTTTTACATCGGCATCACCGGCTGGCTGTGCGACGAGCGCCGCGGCGCACATCTTCGCGAGCTGGTGAAGAGCATCCCGGCCGACCGCCTGATGATCGAGACCGACGCGCCCTATCTCCTGCCCCGCACCCTGCGCCCGATGCCCAGGGACCGCCGCAACGAACCGGCCTTCCTGCCGCACATCGCCGAAGAGTTGGCCAGGGATCGCGGCGAGACGACGGACCAGCTCGCCGCCTCCACCACCGCCACGGCGCAGGCGTTTTTCCGCCTGCCGGACGCGGCCTCGTCGGCCTGAGGCGTTCATGCCGCGCCGCGATGCGCGACGTGTATGACCCGGTTTGACTCAGCTGCGCAGGCCGACGCCGCGATCCAGCAGCCACAGCGCGAATCCGCCGAGCAGCGCGACGAAACCGAGCATCAGCGCATAGGCCACCCACAGCGGCACGTCGCTGGTGCCCAGCAGGCCGTAGCGGAAGGCGTTGACCATGTAGAAGATCGGGTTGGCGTAGGTCGCACTCTGCGCCCAGCCGGGCAGGAGCGTGATTGAGTAGAACACCCCGCCCAGGTAGGTGAGCGGCGTGAGGATGAAGGTCGGCACGATGGCGATGTCGTCGAACTTCTTCGCGTACACCGCGTTGACGAACCCGGCGAGCGAGAAGATCGTGGCACCCAGCAGCATCGAGCTGAGCATCACCAGCGGATGCGGGACGTGTACGCGGGTGAAGGCCATGGCGATGAGGAAGACGATGGCACCCACCATCAAGCCGCGCAGCACGCCGCCGGCGACGTAGCCGGCAAGCACCACCCAGGCCGGGGCCGGGCTGACCAGCAGCTCTTCCACGTGGCGGCCGAACTTGGCACCGAAGAAGCTGGACGAGATGTTGCCGTAGGCGTTCTGGATGATGCTCATCATCACCAGGCCGGGCACGATGAACTCCATGTAGCCGTAGCCGCCCATGTCGCCGATGCGCGCGCCGATCAGCTTGCCGAAGATAAGGAAGTAAAGCGTCATCGTGATCGCGGGCGGGATCAGGGTCTGCGTCCAGATGCGAAGGATGCGGACGACCTCGCGCCGGGCGATGGTGTGCAGCGCGACGAGGTTCGGATGCCGGCTCATGACGCGGCCACCTCGCGCGCGGTCAGGCGCAGGAAGAGTTCTTCCAGCCGATTGCTGCGGTTGCGCATCGAGCGCACCACGATGCCGGACTCGCCCAGCGCGGAAAAAAGCAGGTTGAGGTTCATGGTGCGCGGCATTTCGACGTCGAGGGTGCGGACATCGCGTGCGGTCAGGCGTACGCCCTCGATCTGCGGCAGCAGCGCGGGCAATTCGCCGTCGATGTCGAACACGAAGCCTTCCACGTCGAGCGTGGCCAAAAGCGCCCTCATCGCGGTGTGCTGCACGATCCGGCCGTGGTCGATGATGGCGATATTGCGGCACAGCTCCTCGGCTTCCTCCAGATAGTGCGTGGTGAGGATGACCGTGGTGCCGGAGGCGTTGATCTCGCGCATCTGCTGCCACATGCCGCGGCGGATCTCGATATCCACCCCGGCGGTGGGTTCATCCAGGATCAGGAGGCGTGGGCGCGTCATCAGGGCACGGGCGATCATCAGGCGCCGCTTCATGCCACCCGAAAGGGTGCGGCTGATGTGCTGCGCCTTGTCGGAAAGTTGGGCGCGCGCCAGCTCCTGGTGCGCACGCTCGATCGCCTGCGTGCGCGGCACGCCGTGGAAGCCGGCGTAGTTCACCAGGATGTCGAAGGGACGCTCGAACAGGTTGAAATTGATTTCCTGCGGCACCAGGCCAACCAGGTGCATGGCCTCGCCGCGCTGCCGCGCCACGTCCACGCCGAACACTTCCACGGTGCCGGCGCTGGCGTTGACCAGCGAACTGATGATGCCGATGAGGGTGGACTTGCCGGCTCCATTGGGGCCAAGGAGGGCGAAAAAGTCGCCTTCGGCCACGTCCAGGCTGATGCCGTGCAGGGCCGTGACGCCATTGTCGTAAACCTTGCGCAAGTCGGAGACGTGCAGCGCCGGGGGCGAACTCATCGATGCCTGCCAGATAGTGCCAGCCCGCTAGTATAGCCGCTTGCCTGTTCCCTCCCTGCCGCCGTGACCACTCGCATTCCGCTTCGCCTCACGCACCGTCGCCCGATCACCGCGTCGGTGCTGCACCTGGGCTTCGAGCACGCCGACGGCGCGCCGCTGCCGTTCCGCGCCGGCCAGTTCATCCAGCTCCACGTCGTGGATGCGAGCGGCACCTTGCAGCGGCGCAGCTACTCGCTGGCCGGCGCGCCGCTCGAGGAAGGGAGGCGCTGGGAAATCCTCGTCGGGCTGGCTCCGGGCGGTCTGGCCAGTGCGCGCCTGGCGCAGATGGCGATGGGCGAGACGGTGGAGGCGACCGGGCCATTCGGGCGTTTCGGCCTGGCCGCGCGCGACGCCGTGCCGCGCTACCTGATGATCGCCACCGGCACCGGCATCGCGCCGTTCCGTTCGATGCTGCCAGACCTCGTGCAGCGCGCCGAAAGCGGCGCGAAGGTCGTCTTGCTGCACGGGGTCCGCGACAGCGCGCAGCTGTATTTCCGCAAGGACTTCCTCGACGCCGCGGGCGCGGTGCCCGGTTTCACCTACCTGGGCTGCCTGTCGCGGGAAGCCGTGCCCGGGGGCGATCCGCATCTGCTGGGCGGCCGGGTGCAGCAGGCGCTCGAAGGGCTCGCGCCGCAGCCTGGCGACATCGCCTGCCTCTGCGGCCATCCGGATATGGTGGACGACGTCGCGGCGCGACTGCGCGAAGCCGGACTGGCGCCCCCGGCGATCCGGCGCGAACGCTTCACCGCATCGGGCTGAGGCGCGGCGCCGATCAGGCCGGCGCCGCGCGGGACGGGCTCAGTTGGCGCCCGCCTCCGCCGCATCGAGCTTGCCCAGGAACAGGCGGGCGATGTCCTCGACCTGCGCCTTGCGCTCGGGCGAGCCCTGATCAGACGCCGCCGGATACTGCGCGATGTCGTACATCACCTCGCCCTGGCGAACGATCAGCGCGGGATCGGGCGGATGCTCGGAATCGACCCAGGCCGCCAGGGCAGTTTCGTGCAGGTGGAACACCGTGCTTCCGTCACGTACCCGGTAAGTCCACTGGTCCTGCAGCGCGCCGTGGCCGGCGGCGCGGAAGCTCGCGTCGGTGTAGAGATCGACGCGGATGAAACGCGAGTCCAGGTCGATCTTGTCCGGATCGCGGTTGCTGCCGAACGCGAACAGACAGGCGTTCTCCACGGCCATGCCATACGCGCGGCGCTGGGCGGTGACGTCGATGATGGTCGGCTGGTCGGGCAGCACGCGTGCCAGCTCTTCCTCGCTCAGCACGTCGCAGGCGAACGGCGCCTCGACGCTGGTGCGCACCCGCACCCGGCTGGGTTCGCGGGGTGCCGCGGCGGCGGGCGGGTCGGGCTGGACCTCGGCCTGCACCGGCGGCGCGGCGGGTGCAGTGGCAGGCTCGGGCGTGCCGCCGCAGGCGGCGAGGCTCGCGATGCCGGCCAGAACGAGCAGGGGCAGAACGGCACGCGGGGGCTGATTCGGAATCTTCATCATCGGTCACCAGAATGCGGGGCCGGTAGTATATCGGCCCGGCCGCACCGGCCGTGCGGTCACAGCGCCGGGACTTTATCCGTCGGTATCGCGTCTCCGCCACTTTCCCCGGAATCCCATGAAACGCCCACTTTTTCTCATTGCCCTGTGTCTGTCGGCGCCGCTGGCAGGCGCCTCGGCGCTCGGCAACATCGCCTTCTCGCCCTGCACCCTGGCCGCACCCGGCGCGAGCGCTCCGGTCGCGGCGCAGTGCGCCCGCTTCGAGGTGCCCGAAGATCGCGCCGCACCCGACGGCCGGCGCATTTCCCTGGCCGTGGCCAAGGTCGCGGCCGCCACCGCCGATCCCGCGGCGGACCCGGTTTTCCTGCTGGCGGGCGGGCCGGGCCAGTCGGCGCGGGACAGCTATCCGGCGGTCGCCAGCGCCTTTTCCGACCTCCTCAAACGCCGCCACGTCATCCTGCTCGACCAGCGCGGCACCGGCGACTCGAACCTCCTGTCCTGCGCGCAGGACGAAGACGCGTCGATCGATGCCTCGATCGAGCACGCAGTGGCTCAGACCCGCGCCTGCCTGGATGCACTCTCCGCCGTGGCCGACGTGCGCCACTACACCACCGGCGATGCGGTGGCCGACCTGGAAGCGGTGCGCCAGGCGCTGGGTGCCCCGACGATCAACCTGATCGGCATTTCCTACGGCACGCGCGTGGCGCAGCAGTACATGAAGACCTACCCGGACGCGGTGCGCAGCGCCGTGCTCGACGGCGTGGTTCCCAACACGCTGGTGCTGGGGCAGGAGCACGCGCGCAACCTGGAGGACTCCCTGACCCGCCAGTTCGCGGCCTGCGCGGACCTGCCCGTCTGCCGCGAGGCGCTGGGCGATCCCATGGACACCTTCCGCACGCTGGCGGCGGAGCTTGCCGAACGCCCGCGGCAGGTCCGGTTCCGCGACGCCACCACCGGCGCACCGGCGCAGGGCGAGTTCGGCCGGCCGGCGCTTTCCGGCCTGCTGCGGATGTACGCCTACCAGCCCTCGATCGCCGCCACGCTGCCGCTGCTGCTGTCGGATCTGGCGCAGGGGCACTCCGACGCGGCCATGGCGCAGGCGCGGATGCTGATCAGCTCGATGAGTGAAGCGATGGCGCAGGGCATGAGCCTGTCGGTGAGCTGTTCCGAGGACGCCGACGAGCTGGTGCCTGATCCCGCCGATGCCGATACCGTGATGGGCGACGACTTCGTGCGCTACATCAAGGCGCAGTGTGCGGTCTGGCCGCGCGGCACTCGCAGCGCCGATTTCCGCGAGCCGACGCGCGGCGACACGCCGGTGCTGCTGCTCTCGGGTGAACTCGATCCGGTGACGCCGCCGCGCTACGGCGAGGACGTCGCCGCCCATCTGTCCGGCGCGCGCCACCTGGTGCTGCGCGGACAGGGCCACAACGTGATCGGCGTGGGCTGCACGCCCAAGCTGGTGACGCGCTTCATCGAAGACATCGACCCGGCGCGGCTCGACGCCGCCTGTCTGGATCGCCTCGGCGCCACGCCGCCCTTTTCAGGTCGCTACGGCTGGGAGCCCTGAGCCATGATCGAAGCCAACGGCCTCTCCAAGGCCTTCAAGACCCGCACCGGAACGGTGCAGGCGGTGTCGGACGTCGGATTCATCGCACGCGACGGCGAAATCACCGGCCTGCTCGGCCCCAACGGCGCCGGCAAGACCACCACCTTGCGCATGCTCTACACCCTGATGTCGCCGGATCGCGGCAGCATCAGGGTGGACGGGATCGACGTGGCGCAGCGTCCCGATGAGGTTCGCCGCCGCCTTGGCGTGCTGCCGGACGCGCGCGGGGTCTACAAGCGCCTGACCGCGCGCGAGAACGTCGCCTATTTCGGCCACCTGCACGGCATGAACGAGGCGGACATCCGCGCGCGCACCCGCGCGCTGTCGCAGGCGCTGGAAATGGACGACATCCTGGACCGCCAGACCGAGGGCTTTTCCCAGGGCCAGCGCACCAAGACCGCGATCGCGCGGGCCCTCGTGCACGACCCGCGCAACGTGATCCTGGACGAGCCCACCAACGGCCTGGACGTGATGACCACGCGCGCCATGCGCGGCTTCCTGCGCCAGCTGCGCGACGAAGGCCGCTGCGTGATCTTCTCCAGCCACATCATGCAGGAGGTCGCCGCGCTGTGCGATCGCATCGTGGTGATCGCCAAGGGCACGGTGGTGGCCCAGGGCAGCGCCGACGAACTGCGCGCGCAGACCGGCGAGGAAAACCTCGAGGACGCCTTCGTGCGGGTGATCGGTTCGGAAGAGGGGTTGTTCGCATGAGCCCGATACATACGGTGATGATGAAGGAGCTGGTCGATCTGGCGCGCGACCGGCGCACGGTGCTGATCTCGCTCCTGATGGGTCCGATCCTGATCGTGGGCCTGGTGGTTGGCATGGGCGCGGTCATGCAGAAGAAGATGACCACGCAGATGGAGAAGACCCTGGAGGTGCCGCTGATCGGCGCCGAGCAGGCCCCCAACCTGGTCGCCTTCCTGGCCCGGCACAACATTCAGGCCGACGCGCCGCCGGTGGACGCCGAAGCGGCAATCGCGCAGCAGGACGCCGACGTGATCCTGCGCATGTCCGAGCGCTACGCCGACGATTGGCGCGCCGGCAAGCCGGCGCTGGTGGAGATCCTGTTCGACAGCACCCGGGATGACTCGCGGATCCCGGTGGCACGCGTGAGTGCCGTGCTGCAGGCCTACGCCCAGCAGGCCGGCGCGCTGCGACTGCTGTCGCGCGGCGTCGATCCGGGCGTGGGCATGCCGCTGATGGCCGCGCAGGTCGATCTGGCCACGCCGATGAGCCGGGTCGGGCAGGCGCTCGCCTTCCTGCCCTATTTCCTCATCATGAGCGCCTTCCTCGGCGGTGCCTATCTGGTGATCGACGTGACCGCGGGCGAACGCGAGCGCCAGTCGCTGGAACCGCTGCTCGCCACGCCCGCCTCGCGGCGCGCGATCATGAGCGGCAAGATCCTGGCGGCCTGCGTGTTCGGCGTGCTGAGCCTGGTGCTGATGCTGGCGGCGTTCAAGGCGGCCTTCTGGCTGGCGCCGGCGGGCGTCAAGGTGGACGTCTCGCTGCTGGCCATGGTCAAGCTGCTGCTGATCCTCCTGCCCACGGTGCTTTTCGGCACCTGCCTGCTGACGGTGATCGCGGCCAGCGTCAAGAGCGTGAAGGAGGCGCAGAGCTACATGAGCCTGCTGTTCCTGGTGCCGATGCTGCCGACCTTCTTCCTGCTGATCTCGCCGGTGAAAAACGAACTGTGGATGCTGGCGATCCCGTTCCTTTCGCAGAACCAGATGATCATGATGGTGCTGCGCGGCGAGACGCTCACGGCACTGGACTGGAGCCTGTACACGGCCGTGGGCGTGGCGGTTTCAGCGGTGCTCTGGTGGATCGCGGCGCGCATGTACCACCGCGAGCACCTTGCCGTGTCGGCCTGATCGTCGTGGGCCGGCGGCCGGGCGGCCGGGCGACCGGGCGACCGGACGCTTCCGGAAGCACGGCAGCCGGCGCTCCCGAACCGCCGGCTTTCCATGGGCCCAATGAAAAAGGCTGCCCCGCGCTTGCGGGGCAGCCTTTTTGTTTTCGGCGTGGCCGCCGGTCAGGGCAGCTTGAAGTCGAACACGCGGCGGCTTTCCACCTGCCGGCCCGGCGGGGTGAAGCGCCAGCGCTCCATCGCGTTGATGACTTCGCGGTCGAAGGTGTTGGCCGGGCGCGCGGAGACGACGCGCACATTCGAGACGCTGCCGTCGGGCATGATGGTGAACGCGACCTCCACCGACCCTTCGACCCGACGACGCAAGGCCACCGGCGGATAGCGCGGCTGGACCTGCGAGACCACGGTGGGCGTCACCGCAGCAGCAGGTGCCGCGGCGGGCGCCGGCGGCGGCGGCGGTGTGGGTGCCGCTGGCGTCGGTACAGGTTCGGGGGCGGTCGCTACCGGCTGTGGCGCAGGCGCCGCGGCCACCGGCGGCGGCGCCGGGGTTTCGCTCACCGGCGTTGGTGCAGGAGCTGGCGCGGCGGGCGCAGGCGTCGGTGCCGGCTGGGCCTGCGCGGTTGCCTGGGCCTGGGCCTGCGCGGCGGCGCGGTCGGCAGCCCGCTGGGCCTCGGTGGCCACGCGGTCGCGCAGCTGCGAAACGCCGCGCTGCAGGCGCGGCAGCGCCGGTGCGTTCTGGTCCGCTTCCTCCATCATTCCAAGAACGCGTTCGCTCTCGGCCAGATCGCCGGCGGTAGTGCGCTGCTCGACGTACAGGACGGCATAGGGAAACAGGTCGACCAGTGCGTTCTTGGCACGAACCTGCATCGGTTCCTGTTCGATCACGCGCAGGTACATCTCGAAGGCGCTCTCGCCAGCCGGCACGAAGAGCTGGCTCTCCTTCACCGCCTGGTCGGCCCTCGCCAGAAGCTCGTCGACCGATAGCGTATCGACCAGCGTAGGCTGGACGACCATCGATTCACCGCTTTCGGCGGGTGCCGGTGCCGGTGCCGGTGCCGGTGCCGGTGCCGGTGCGGGCTCGGCCGGTTGTGCGGCCGCAGGCGGTGGTGGCGGAGCGTCTTCTCCGCCGCCGCAGGCGCCCAGAGACAAGGCCATCGCCAGCGCAAGGGTCGCGCCCAGATGACCCGTTCGCATCGTGGATGGGAATTGCATGGAAGATCCCCCGATCATTGGATGGTGCCCGCGCCGTTCCAACCGCAGGTTTGCGGGTGTGAACGGGCTGCGGACCGAAGCGCCGCACACGGTGTGCGCTCTTGCACCATAAGTCAAACCCTGCAGGCCTGCAAAGCGATGTTGATCATTTCAACTGCGCTGGAGACGGCGACGTGCGGGTCTTAAGAAGCCGCCGCCGGAGGGCTGGAACCGCCCGCGGACGCGGTTCGGATGGATCCGCCCGTGCGCCCGTCGACGCGGGTTCCAAGGCGCCGGCGCAGCGCTATTTGCCAATGCAAAAGTTTGCAAATATGCGACCCAGCAGATCTTCCGTTCCGAACGCACCGGTGATTTCGCCAAGCGCATTCTGGGCGTGGCGCAGGTGTTCGGCGGCCAGTTCAGGGGCGGCCAGATGGGCCAGGGCGGCGCGCGCATCGCGCAGTTCCCGAGCACTGCGTTCAAGCGCCACGACGTGCCGCTCGCGGGCGCTGAAACCGCCTTCCACCGCCGGTGCCAGGCGTGCGGCGAGGCGCGCGCGCAGGAGATCCATTCCGGCACCGCTGCGCGCCGAAAGATAAAGGTGCTCGATCCCGTCGATCCGCTCCAGCCGCGGCGCCTCGCCGGACAGGTCGATCTTGTTGTGGATCACGATGCGATCACTCCCCGGCGGCATTTCGTCGCACGGCAGCGCATCATCCTCGCCCAGCACGGCGAGGATCAGGTCGGCGTGCGCCGCTTCGGCGCGCGCGCGACGCATTCCTTCCTGCTCGATGACGTCGGTCGAATCGCGCAGTCCCGCAGTGTCCACCAGGGTCAGCTCCACGCCGTCCACCCGCACCACCTCGCGCAGCACGTCGCGCGTGGTGCCGGGCCGCGCGGTCACGATGGCGCGCTCGTCGGCAGCCAGCGCGTTGAGCAGGCTGGACTTGCCTGCATTTGGGCGGCCAATCAGCACGACGTGCAGGCCGTCGGTGAGCCGCTGGCCCTGGCGGGCGGCGGCCAGCAGCGCATCGAGCCGCTCGATCAGCGCATCGACGGCATGCTGCAGCGCGATCGGCGCCAAGGTGTCGATCGCCTCGTCGGAGAAGTCGATGGCCGCCTCGACCCTGACGCGCAGCGCGATGGTCGCTTCGACCAGGGCGTCGACCCGCTGCGAGAACTCGCCCTGCAGGCTGCGCTGCGCGGCGCGCGCAGCCGCCTCGGAGCCGGCCGCGACGAGATCCGCGATGGCCTCGGCCTGTGCCAGATCGAGCTTGCCGTTGAGGAAGGCACGCTCGGAAAACTCCCCCGCCCTTGCCGCACGCGCGCCCAGGCGCTGAAGCTCGCGCTGCAGGCGCTGCAGCAGCGGCGGGCTGCCGTGGACCTGAAGTTCCAGGACGTGCTCGCCGGTGAAGGAGGCCGGCGCGGGAAAGTGCATCAGGAGGCCGGTATCGATCAGCTCGCCGGCGGCATCCACGAGCCGCGCGAGGTGGGCATGGCGCGGCGCGGGTTCACGCCCGAGAAGCTGCGCGGCGATGCGCGGCACGTCGGGGCCGGACAGGCGAATCACGCCGATGCCGCCAGGCCCCTGCGGGGTCGCGATGGCGGCGATCGTGTCGTGGCGACCGGCGGCCATCCGGATGCCTTACTTCGCCGGCGCGGGTGCCGGTTCGCCGTGGCGGCGCATGATGAACCACTGCTGCAGCAGGCCCAGCACGCCATTGGTGGTCCAGTAGAGCACCAGGCCCGCCGGGAAGAAGGCGAACATGACGCCGAAGACGATCGGCATGGCCTGCATCATCTTCTTCTGCATCGGATCCATGCCCGGCGCCGGCGAAAGCTTCTGGGTGGCCCACATGGTGACGAGGTTGATCACCGGCAGGATGAAGTAGGGATCGGGCGCGGAAAGGTTCTGGATCCACAGGATCCACGGTGCGTGGCGCAGCTCGACCGCCTCCACCAGCACCCAGTAGAGGGACAGGAAGACCGGAATCTGCACCAGGATCGGCAGGCAGCCGCCGAGCGGGTTGATCTTTTCCTTCTTGTACAGCTCCATCATCGCCGTCTGGTACTTCTGGCGATCGTCGCCGTAGCGTTCCTTGAGCGCTTCCAGGCGCGGCTGGATGCGACGCATCCGGGCGAAGCTGCGGTACTGCGCCTCGGACAGCTTGAACATCGCCGCCTTGATCAGCACCACCAGCAGCACGATGGCCCAGCCCCAGTTGCCCACCAGGCTGTACAGCAGCGCGAGCAGCCAGTGGATGGGCTGGGCGATCGCGGTGAAGATGCCGTAGTCCATCGTCAGACCCAGGCCGGGCGTGATGGCTTCAAGATCCTGGCGCAGCTTGGGACCGAGGTAGACGCGCGTGCTGCTGCTGACCTGCGCACCCGCAGGCGCGGCGAGAGCGGCGCCCACGTCGCGCAGCAGGTAGCGCCCGTTGGGGAGGGTCGCGCTGCTGAAGGTGTTGGTGACGCCCGGTTCCGGAATGATGGCCGCCACAAAATAGTGCTGCAGCATCGCGATCCAGCCGTCGGTGACCTCGCGGCGCAGCGGCGTCTTGGCATCGAAGTCTTCGAACTTGAGCTTCTCGAACTTGTCCTGTGGACTGTAGAGCGCGCCGCCCACGAAGCTCAGTCGCTCCGGATTGGTGAAGCCGCCCTTGGCGGTCGGCGGCTGCACCCGCACCAGCTGGTGGTAGGCGTTGCCCGTCCAGGGCGTATCGCCGCCGTTGATCACCGTGTCGGTGATTTCCAGAAGATAGCTGCCGCGCTCAAGCCGGTAGGTGCGCTCCACGCTGAGCCCGTCCGGGCCGGTCCAGAGGAAGGGCAGCGTGACATCGCCAGCGCCATCGGCCAGCACCTGGTCGCCGCGCTGCGCAATCATCCGGTCCTCGTGCGTGGGCGCGGCGGGATGCCCGACCAAGCCATTCTGGATCACGAAGTACTGCTCCGGCGCCTGGCTGAGCAGCTCCACCGGAACCGCCTCGCCCTTGGCTTCCTTCGGGTAGTCGAGCAGCTCGGCGACACGCACGGTTCCGCCATTGGCGTCCAGGGTCAGGCGCAGCACGTCATTGGCCAGGATCACGCTTGCGGTAGCGGCCGAGGGCGATTCGGGCAGGCCGCCCGGAACTGCGTCGCCGCTCTGCAGCGTCGGCACCGAGGTCTTGCCGATCGGGTCCGGAATCGACGGATCCACCGTGGCGGACGTCGCCTGGGGAGGCAGCGGACGGGCGGCGCCATAGTCCTTCTGCCATGCATCCCAGAGCAGGAACGCGACGAGAAGCCAGGCGATCAGAAGGAAAGTACGGGTCTGGGTCATGGGCAGTCGGAAGCGTGCGGCCGGTTCATCGGTCTGCCGGCCGGGCGTGAATGTGACTCAGGAGCCCTCGCCCGGAGGCGGGGTGCGCGAGGAATCGGACATTGTGAGGGGTGCGGGCGTGTCCTTCAATCCGAGCCGGCGCGCGATGGCATCGAGATCGGCGAACAGCTCCGTGGGCCCGACGCCCGAGGCTTCCGGCGTGCCCGAGATCACCAGGTCACCGGAGATCCACTGTCCGTACCGGTGGCGAAACCACTCGCGGATCAGGCGTCGGATGCGGTTTCGTTCGACCGCGCGCTTGTCGACCTTGCGCGAGATCGCCATGCCAAGGCGGGCGGTGCCGGGCACGTCCGACTCATCGGTGCGCGCAAGGAACACGCCGCGGAAATAACGCCCACGGGCGCGACGGCCCGTGGAAAACACGCGCGCGTAATCGCCCGCGGCTCGGACCCGGGCGGTCTTCGGGAAGGAATGCGCGTGCATCGGGACGCGCCTGCCGACTCGCAGGCCGGACATCGGGGATGCCCGGCGCCAGGCGATTACGGCGCCAGACGCTGGCGGCCCTTGGCGCGACGGGCATTGATGATCTTGCGGCCGCCTACGGTCTTCATGCGGGCGCGGAAGCCGTGGGTACGGGCGCGCTTGAGATTGCTGGGCTGGAACGTGCGCTTCATGGCGACACCGTGTTTACGTGACGAAAGAACCGGCTATTTTACGGTTCGACCGACGTGATGGTCAAGAACGGTCGATACGGCCGTCGCCAGGGACAGGCAAGGCCACGCCTCCGGTCGCACGCTTTGCATCGGCGCCCCATTGCATGCGCTCCATCGGGCCGCACCCGGCGCGTGCAACCAAGGTAGACTCGACCATCCACTTTCCATTCCAAGCCGCAGGTGCGTCAACGGCGCCCTGCGCGGAGCGTCGTCCCGCATGTTTGCCGCCTGGCCGCTGTGCCTTTCCCACCTTGAATCCGAACTGCCGCCCGAGGACTTCATCACCTGGCTCAAGCCGCTGCAGGCCAATGCGTCCGAATCCGGAAACGACCTGATCCTCTATGCACCCAACGCGTTTGTCGTGGAAACGGTGCGCGAGCGCTACCTGCCACGAATTCTCGAACTGCTCCGCCTCGTGTCCGGACAGGAAACCGCCGCAGCGCGGATCGAGGTGGGCAGCCTGGCGCGCACCGATTCTCCCGCGCGCGGCACGCGCTCCAGGAGCCGCGCGGCCGCACCCGAGGAGGATTTCGCCACCCAGCTGGTTTCCTCCTACACCTTCGACAACTTCGTCGAAGGACGCTCCAACCAGATCGCCAGATCCGCCGCCTGGCAGGTGGCGCAGAATCCCGGACAGGCCTACAACCCACTGCTGCTCTATGGCACCACCGGGCTGGGCAAGACCCATCTGATGCACGCAGCCGGCAACCTGATGCGCGCTAACCGGCCGGGCATGAAAGTGCTGTATCTGCGTTCGGAACAGTTCTTTTCCGCGATGATGAAAGCGCTGCAGGAAAAGGCCATGGACCAGTTCAAGCGCCAGTTCCAGCGCGTGGACGCCCTGCTGCTCGATGACATCCAGTTCTTCGCCGGCAAGGACCGCACCCAGGAGGAGTTCTTCCACACCTTCAATGCGCTGTTCGACGGCAAGCAGCAGATCATCCTGACCTGCGACCGCTATCCGCGCGAAGTGGAAGGCTTGGAGGCCCGGCTGAAATCGCGTCTGGCCTGGGGCCTGTCGGTGTCGATCGAACCCCCCGACTTCGAGACCCGTGCAGCCATCCTGATGAGCAAGGCCCGTGCACGCGGGGTCGCGCTTCCCGACGATGTGGCCTACCTCATCGCCAAGAACATAGGCACCAACGTGCGCGACCTGGAAGGGGCGCTCAACACCCTCGTGGCGCGTGCCCACTTTGCCGGCGAATCCATCACCATCGCCTTCGCTCAGGAGGCTCTGCGCGACGTGGTGCGCGTCCACAAGCAGGCCATTTCGATCGGAAACATCCAGAAGATCGTGGCCGATTACTACCAGCTTCGCATCGCCGACCTCCTTTCCAAGCGTCGCACACGCACCCTGGCGCGGCCGCGCCAGGTCGCCATGGCGCTGGCCAAGGAACTGACCACCCACAGCCTTCCGGAAATCGGCGACGGGTTCGGTGGCCGCGACCACACCACCGTCCTGCACGCCTGCCGGCAAATCCGCAAACTGCTCGATACCGACGGGGTGTTGCGGGAGGACTGGGACAAACTGTTCCGCAAGCTGACCGAGTGACGCCCACCGTCAACCCGGGCATCATGGCGTCCGTTGGAAACTGTCCGCAAGCTGTGGATATCCGTGGGAAAAAAAGGCCGCCGCGTTCTTGTCCACACTTGTCCACAGGCTTTCCGCCACACTCCTGAAGGTCAGAAAATAAGAAAAAACAGTTCAAAATCAAGATGTTGATAGAACTAATCCCAATTTCAAGCGCGCCCACCACCACCTTTTCTTTTAAAGAACACAATCTGTTTGGGGACCGACGTATGCGATTCGCCATCCAACGCGAAGTTCTTCTGAAGCCGCTCCAGCAAGTCGTCAACGTCGTCGAGCGCCGACAGCTCATGCCCGTGCTGGGCAACCTGCTGGTCGTCGTCGATGCGGACGGACTGTCACTCACCGGTTCCGATTCCGAGGTCGAGATGGTTGCCCGTGCCACGCTGGATGCAGACAGCGATCCGGGCGAAACCACGGTTCCGGCGCGCAAGCTGTTCGACATCGCCCGCGCCCTGCCCGATGGCAGCCTGATGAAGTTCACGCTTTCCGGAGACCGCATGGCCGTCCAGGCGGGCCGCAGCCGGTTCACCCTGTCCACGCTGCCGGCGCGCGATTTCCCTTCGACGGAAAGCCTGGAGGTCGTGGAAACGGTTTCCCTCTCCGAAGGCAGCTTGCGGGAACTGATCGAACGCACCGCTTTCGCCATGGCGCAACAGGACGTTCGGTTCTATCTCAACGGCCTGCTTTTCGACCTGCGCGAAGATCTGCTGCGCTGCGTAGCCACCGACGGCCACCGCCTGGCGCTGTGCGAAGCGCCGCTTGAAAAAGGCGTCAACGCCCGCCGCCAGATCATCCTGCCGCGCAAGGGCGTGCTGGAGCTGCAGCGACTGCTGGAAGGCGGAGACCGGCCCATCACACTCGAAGTCGGCCGCAATCACCTGCGCGTCAGGCGCGAAGACGTGACCTTCACCTCCAAACTCATCGACGGGCGATTCCCGGACTACGAGGCGGTGATTCCGATCGGCGCAGACAAGGAAGCCCGGATCGAACGCGAAGCGCTGAAGGCGGCGCTGCAGCGTGCGGCCATCCTGTCCAACGAGAAGTACCGTGGGGTTCGCATCGAATTCACCCCGGGTCAGCTCAAACTCGTGGCGCACAATCCCGAGCAGGAGGAAGCGGTCGAGGAAGTCGAGGCGAAAAGCAGCGTGGACAACATCGCCATCGGCTTCAACGTCGTATACCTGCTGGATGCGCTCAACGCGCTGCGCGGCGAAGAGGTGAGCCTCAGCCTGCGGGATGCGAACTCCAGCGCGCTGGTGCGCGAAGGCGACAGCGAACGGTGCCGGCACGTCGTAATGCCGCTGCGCATCTGACCCGCCGATACGCGGTGCCTACGGGCGCACGCTGGCGGCCTGCGGGACGTTCGCATTCGAACGGGTTGCCGCGTACAGACGGAACGGCGGGAATCGCATGCACCTTGCGAGCCTGAGCATCGAAGACCTGCGCGCGTTCCATCAGGTGCGGCTCGATCCCGTCACCGGGATCAACGTGCTTGCTGGCGACAACGGCGCCGGAAAAACCTCCGTGCTCGAAGCCATCCACCTGCTGTCCAGCGGGCGCTCGTTCCGCGGCGGCGTGCGCGATTCGCTCATTCGACGCGGCCAGCCCGAATTTCGGATCTACAGCGAGATCGTCGCCGAGCCGGTGGAGAGGCGCGTCGGCATGGGCCTGTCGCGCAGCCTGCGCGGCTGGTCGGCACGGATCGATGGCCAGCCGGTTGATGTGCTGACGCGGCTGTTCCAGGAACTGGCCGTCGTGTGTTTCGAACCGGGCAGTCACGCTTTGATTTCCGGTGGATCCGAGCAGCGTCGCAGGTTCCTCGACTGGGCCCTGTTCCACGTGGAACCCGATTTCCTATCCGTCTGGCGCAGGTACCAGCGTGCGCTGCGGCAGCGCAATGTGCTGCTGAAGCGCACGGCAGGCGCGACCGATCTTGAACCCTGGGAGCACGAGCTGGCGGTGCACGGCATTGCCCTGAACCGGCTGCGCGAGCGCTGGCTGGCGAACCTGCGCCCCACCCTGAGCGCGATGATCGCGCGCTTTGCGCCGGGCCTCGGGGAGGCGACGCCGAAGTATTCCCCTGGATGGTCGCCCGCAGACGAGGGCGAAACGGGGCTGCTGGCCGCGCTCCGCCAGGCGCGAGGACGCGATCAGGCGCTGGGGCACACCACGGTCGGACCGCACCGGGCAGACTGGAGTCTTCCCTTCGAGGCGGCACCGGTGCGCGAAATGCTTTCCCGCGGGCAGGAGAAGCTGGTCGTCCTGGCCTGCCTGCTGGCACAGGCGCAGGCGTTTTCCGGCGTCCGCGGTCAATGGCCTGTCCTGGTACTCGATGATCTTCCCTCCGAACTTGACCGGCATCATCTCGCCCATACGCTGGACTGGCTGGCCTCGGTGCCCGCGCAGTCCTTCATCACAGCCACCGCCCTACCGGAACTGCCGGCGGCGACCTGTCGCCCGACGCGTATGTTCCACGTGGAACAAGGGCGCATTGGCGCGCTGCTATACTGATTTCCCCGTATTCCTCCAACGCTTCGCCCGCGGCGAAGCGCGACGCAATGGCGAGTCCATGACCGAACACACCCCGCCCGGCGAGCAGAACGCCTACGATTCCAGCAAGATCACCGTGCTCCGCGGCCTGGAGGCCGTGCGCAAGCGACCTGGCATGTACATCGGTGACGTGCACGACGGCACGGGCCTGCACCACATGGTGTTCGAGGTGGTGGACAACGCCATCGACGAGGCGCTGGCCGGTTACTGCGATCACGTCATCGTCGCCCTGCTGGACGATGGCTCGGTGGCTGTTTCCGACAACGGTCGCGGCATTCCCACCGACATCCACAAGGAAGAACATGTTTCCGCCGCCCAGGTCATCATGACCGTGTTGCACGCCGGCGGTAAGTTCGACGACAACAGCTACAAGGTTTCCGGCGGCCTGCACGGCGTGGGCGTGTCGGTGGTGAACGCGCTGTCCGAGCACCTGTGGATGGACATCTGGCGCGACGGGTTCCACTGGCAGCAGGAATACACCTTCGGCGAGCCGCTGTACCCGCTCAGGAAGATGGAGCCATCCGACCGGCACGGCACCCGGATCCGCTTCCGGCCGGCCACGGAAATCTTCACCAACGTCGAGTTCCAGTACGAGGTGCTTGCGCGCCGCCTGCGCGAGCTGTCCTTCCTCAATTCCGGGGTCAAGGTCGAACTGACCGACGAGCGGGGCGAAGCGCGCCGCGACGTGTTCCAGTACGAAGGCGGTATCCGTAGCTTCGTCGAGCATCTCGCGCAGCTGAAGTCGCCCCTGCACCCCAGCGTGATCGCCGTCACCGGCGAACAGAACGGCATCCGCGTGGACGTGGCCCTGCAGTGGACCGATGCCTACCAGGAAACCATGTTCTGCTTCACCAACAACATCCCGCAGAAGGATGGCGGCACCCATCTGGCCGGCTTTCGCGCCGCGCTCACGCGTACCCTGAGCAACTACATCGAGCAGAACGGCATTGCCAGGCAGGCCAAGATCAATCTGTCCGGCGACGACATGCGCGAGGGCATGATCGCGGTGCTGTCGGTGAAGGCCCCGGATCCGAGTTTTTCCTCGCAAACCAAGGAAAAGCTGGTCAGTTCCGAGGTCAAGCCGGTGGTCGAGGCGGTGTTCGCCGAGAAGCTCACAGAATTCCTTCAGGAACACCCGGCCGAAGCGCGCGCCATCTGCGAGAAAGTCGTGGATGCCGCGCGCGCGCGCGAAGCTGCGCGAAAGGCGCGCGAGCTGACCCGGCGCAAGGGTGCGCTCGACATCGCCGGCCTGCCCGGCAAGCTGGCCGACTGCCAGGAAAAGGATCCGGCGCTGTCGGAGCTCTTCATCGTAGAGGGTGACTCGGCGGGCGGCTCCGCCAAGCAGGGCCGCAACCGCAAGAACCAGGCGGTGCTGCCGCTGCGCGGCAAGATCCTCAACGTGGAACGCGCGCGTTTCGACCGCATGCTGTCCAGCGCCGAAGTCGGCACCCTGATCACCGCGCTGGGCACGGGCATAGGCAAGGACGAGTACACCCCTGACAAGCTGCGCTACCACCGCATCATCATCATGACCGACGCCGATGTGGACGGCTCGCACATCCGCACGCTGCTGCTGACCTTCTTCTATCGGCAGATGCCCGAGCTGATCGAACGCGGCCACGTCTACATCGGGCTCCCGCCGCTCTACAAGCTCAAGCAGGGCAAGAACGAGATCTACCTCAAGGATGACGCGGCGCTCGACACCTATCTGGTGAACAACGCGGTGGAGGGCGCGGAACTCATCTATGCCATTGATGCGCCAGGGATTTCTGGCGTAGCGCTGGAGGGTTTGATGAGCGCCTACGGCGCCGCTCAGGCCGCCATCGGACGGCTGTCGCACCGCTTCGATCCGCAGGTCCTGCAGGCCATGCTGCATCTGCCGGCGTTGCGGGTAGCCAGCTTTTCCGACGAAGCGGCGATGGGTGAATGGGCTGCGGCGCTGGAGCGCAGCCTGGCGACGCGCGGGCTGGGCAAGCCGCGCTACCAGGTGCGGGTGCAGGCCCCCGGCAGCGAGCATCCCGGCGCCGTGGTGGTGCAGCGCCAGCATCACGGACTGGAGGTCACCCAGACCTATCCCGCGGGGCTTTTCGAAAGCGGCGAGCTGCGTCCCCTCGTCGAGGCGGCCGCGCAGCTGGCGGGCCTGATCCAGCCCGGCGCGCAGGTGCGTCGCGGCGGGCGCTCAGCGCCGGTCGAGGATTTTTCCCAGGTGCACGCTTTCCTGATGGAGGAGGCGCGCCGCGGTCGCACCGTGCAGCGCTTCAAGGGCCTGGGCGAGATGAACCCCGAGCAGCTCTGGGAAACCACCGTCAATCCCGATACCCGGAGGCTCCTGCGGGTGCGGATCGAGGACGCGGTGGCGGCTGACAACATCTTCTCCACCCTCATGGGCGACGTGGTGGAACCGCGCCGCGAATTCATCGAGGAAAACGCCCTGCGCGTGGCGAATCTGGACGTCTGAGCGTAGCCTTTCGCCATGAAGAAAATGCAGCTGTACCTCCTTGCCGCCTTCATCGCGATCGCCGGCATTTCTGCGATCGTCTACAAGTGGAAGGTTCTGAACTTCCCGCTCCAGCCGGCGACCGAGGTCGAGGTCTGGTCGGTGCAGGCGCGCGTGGAGTTTTCGCCGCGCCGCGCCGCCAACAAGGTCAACCTGGTGCTGCCGACCGATCCACCCGGATTCACCATTCTCGACGAGCGCTTCATCGCGCGCGGCTACTCGCTGCTGGAGGAGACCCGCCGCGGCGAACGCGAGGCGCAGTGGACCATCCGCCGGGCCAGCGGAAAGCAGGTTCTCTACTACCGCGCCACCGTGGTGCGCGGTCAGGGCGCGCACCCCGCGTTCGACGATCCGCCCAAGGTCGGTCCCGTGCCCGAGCTGGAAGAGCCCTACGCCACCGCTGCGCAGACCCTGCTGGGCCAGGTCCGGGAAGGCTCGGCCGACATCGTGACCTTCGCCCAGGAGCTGGTGCGACGCTTCGGTGCCGACAACGCGAGCCAGGAGATCGCCCTGCTTTCCGAGCGCCTGCAGAATCCCACCGAACGCGCGCAGTTCCTCACCCAGCTCCTGAGCACGCGCCATATTCCCGCCCGGGTCATTTACGGATTCACCCTGGACGAAACCCACCGCGACGAGGCGATGCTGCCGTGGCTGCAGGTCCACAACGGGGTGCGCTGGGCCACCATCGATCCGCGCACCGCGGCGGAAGGCTGGCCACGCGACCTGTTCCTGTGGTCGCGCGGCGGGCCGGACATCCTGGCCGTCGAGGAAACGCCCCTGGCGCGGGTGAGCTACACGGTGTCGCGCAATCTTGCCGACGCGATGGCGGTGGCCGAGCGGCGTCTGGAAGTGCAGAACGCCAACCTGGTCAACTATTCGTTGCTCAGCCTGCCGCTGCAGGCGCAGGAGGTCTATCGCACCCTCCTGCTGGTGCCGATCGGCGCCTTCATCATGCTGATCCTGCGCAATCTGATCGGCGTGAAGACCTATGGCACCTTCATGCCGGTGCTGATCGCGCTGGCGTTCCGTGAGACCGCGCTGGTCGCCGGCGTGGTGTTGTTCGTGGTGGTGATCGGTTCGGGTCTGCTGGTGCGCTTCTACATGGAGCGATTGCGCCTTCTTTTGGTGCCGCGCCTGACCGCGATCCTGATCCTCGTGGTGTTGCTGATGGCCGCGGTGTCGGTGGTCTCCAACCGGCTGGGGGTCGAGGTTGGGCTGTCGGTGGCGTTGTTCCCCATGGTGATCATGGCCATGACCATTGAGCGCATTTCCATCGCCTGGGACGAGCGTGGCGGCGGTCCGGCGCTGCGCGAGGCGGTGGGTACCCTGCTGGTGGCCGCGCTGGCCTATCTGGTGATGAGCTGGGATCCGATCGAGCATTTCGTCTTTGTCTTCCCCGAGGCGCTCCTGGTGCTGTTCGCGCTGACCCTGGTGCTGGGGCGCTACTCCGGCTATCGGCTCTCCGAGCTGTTCCGCTTCCGCAACCTGGCGCGCGAGTCGGAGCAGCCGCGCGATCCGCCGCCACCGGCGGATACCGGCGCCGTCACGGGCTGAACCATGTACGGCCTCCTTCGCACCGCCCGCCGCCTGCGCGAGATCGGACTGATCGGCATTGGCGAGCGCAACGCCAACTACGTGCTGCGCTACAACCAGCGCAAGTTCTACCCGCGCGTGGACGACAAGCTCATCACCAAGCAGCTTGCGATCCAGGCCGGCCTGCCGGTGCCCGAGCTCTACGCCGTGGTGCGGGCCGAGCACGAGATCGCCCAGCTGCACGACACGCTCGCCGCGCGCGAGCAGTTCGTGGTGAAGCCGGCGCACGGCTCAGGCGGTGACGGAATCCTCGTCATCAGCGGCCGGCGCGGAGAAAAATACCGGCGCTCCAATGGTCAGCTCATGGCGCGCGAGGAGTTCGGTCACCACCTTTCCAACGGTCTCTCGGGGCTGTTTTCGCTCGGTGGGCAGCCCGACCACCTGCTCGTCGAGTACTGCGTCCAGTTCGATCCGATCTTCGATCAGGTGAGTTTCCGCGGCGTGCCCGATGTCCGCATCATCGTGTTCCTGGGCTATCCGGTGATGGCGATGATCCGCCTGCCCACGCGCATGTCCGACGGCAAGGCCAACCTGCACCAGGGCGCCATCGGGGTCGGCATAGACATCCCTACCGGCATCACCCGGCGCGGCGTCTGGGGCACCGAGATCGTGCGCGAGCACCCCGACACCGAGCACAGCATCGTCGGGCTGCGTATCCCGCATTGGGATGAACTGCTCGAAATGGCGTCGCGTTGCCATGAGCTCTCCGGGCTGGGCTATATCGGCGTCGATTTCGTGCTGGACCGCAACCTCGGCCCCATGATCCTGGAGCTCAATGCGCGCCCGGGCCTGGCCATCCAGATCGCCAATGGCAACGGTCTCGGCCACCGCCTGGCCAAGGTCGAGGCGCTGGTCGAGAGCGGCGGATTGTCAAAGGATCCGCGCGAGCGGATCGAATTCGCGCGGCGGAATTTCCCCACCCTGGGCTGACGGATACCCGGCGCAGCTGCACGCCGGCGGCATGCGCCGTATGATCCAGCCCTTCAATGCCGGAGGACTTCGCGATGTCATGGCGTCTCGTTCTGGCGGGCCTCGGCCTGCTCCTGCTCACCGCCGCCTGCGCCACCTCGCCCACCGGGCGCCGGCAGCTCCTGATGGTGTCCGATGCGGACGTCAACAGCATGGGGCTGGCCACCTTCCAGCAGATGAAGGCGACCGACAAGCTTTCGACCGATGCGCGCAAGGCGGAAACGGTTTCCTGCATCGTCAAGCGGCTGATCGCGCAGCTTCCCCAGAACTGGCAGTCGCTGGACTGGGAAACCCAGGTCTTCGCGATCGACTCGGCCAACGCCTTCGCCCTGCCGGGCGGCAAGGTCGGCATCAACACCGGCCTGTTCAAGGTGGCGACCAACCAGGATCAGCTTGCCGCCGTGATCGGCCACGAAATCGGCCACGTCATCGCCCGCCACTCGGCCGAACGCCTCTCCCAGAGCGTGCTGACCGAGGCCGGCATGGGACTGGTCGGCGCCTACGCCGGGCGAAACGCCTCGCCCGATCAGGTCAAGCAGCTCGTCGCCCTGCTCGGCGCGGGCACCCAGGTGGGCGTGCTTCTGCCCTATTCACGCCTGCACGAGAGTGAGGCGGACCGCATCGGCCAGGAGCTGATGGCCAAGGCCGGGTTCGATCCGCGCGAAGCGGCGGCCCTGTGGGAGAACATGATCCGCGCCAGCAGCGCGTCGGGAGGCCAGGCGCCGCCGCGGCTCCTGTCGACCCATCCGGACTCGGCGGCGCGCGCCAGCGCCCTTGCGCAGGCGGCTCCTGCGCTCATGCCGGCCTACGAGGCCGCGCGCCGCGCCGGCGTGGCGCGATGCCAATAGTGCCAACTTGTCCCGCAATTGCGATCTCTGTACGGTTGAGCCCGGCAGCGGTTTGCCAGTAGGCTTCGGCGCTCGCTCCGAGACGACACCCCCGCTAACGTCTCATCCCCGGACAAAACGGCCATGAACCTGACATCCCTGATCAAGACGCTTTTCCTCATCCTGGCGCTCAGCCTTGTCGCGGCCGCCCCCGCGGATGCGCAGCGCAACAAGCGCGGGCAGCAGGCGGCCAAGAAGGAACAGCTCTTCCCGAACGCGACGCGCACCGAGCCTGTCGTCAAGGCGTCCCCGCGCATGCAGCGCGACATGGACAAGCTGATGAAGGCCTACGACGCCGAAAAGTTCGGTGACGTGGTCGAGGTGGGCGAGGCCATCGTCGGCAACAAGGCCGCCGGCGCCTACGAGAAGTCCTGGGCCTACCAGATGATGGGCATCGCCAAGGCCGAGCTCGACGACTACCCGGGCGCCATCGAGGCCTACAAGAAGTCGCTCGAGGCCAACGGCCTGGACAACAACGCGCACTACCAGATCATGCTTCAGCTCGGTCAGCTGCAATATCAGGACGACAAGTTCGACGATGCCCTGGCCACCCTGGATCGCATGCTCACCGAGACGCGCAAGGAAGATCCCCAGACCCTGGCCCTCAAGGGCGGCATCCTGTACCAGACCGAGCGCTACGACGAAGCGGCCACGGTGCTCAAGCGCGCCATCGAACTGAGTGACAAAACCCACGACAACTGGGTGCAGATGCTGCTGGCCTCCTACATCAACGCCGAGAAGTTCGACCAGGCGACGGCGCTGGGTGAGGATCTGCTGGCCAAGAACCCCGATGACGCCCGTTTGCTGTTCAACGTCGCCACCATGTACGCGCAGAACGACCAGTACGAAAAGGCCACCGCCCTGCTGGAAACCGGCCGCGGTCGCGGGATGCTCGACGAACGCGGCTACCGCCAGCTCTACGCGCTGTACTCCAACATGGAGGGGAACGAAGGCAAGGCCGTGACCGTCATCAATGACGGGCTCGACAAGGGTCTGCTGAAGCCCAGCGCGGAGGTCTACACGGCGCTGGGTCAGGCCTATTACTTCACCGACCAGATCCCCCAGGCCATCGATGCCTACCAGAAGGGCGTTCCGCTGGCCACGGACGGAGAGATGGCGCTCAACCTGTCGCGCCTCTTGAGCAATGAGGAGCGTTACGCAGAATCGAAGAAGATGGCGCAGGATGCGCTGGCCAAGGGCCTGCGCCGTCCGGGCGACGCCTGGGTGATCATCGGACGGGCCGAGCACGGCCTGGGCAACCGCGCCGGCCTCATCGCGGCCTACCGCGAAGCCGCGAAGTACCCGGAGACCAAGCAGACCGCTGAAGAGTGGCTTAAGAAGAACGCAGGCCGTTAACCGTAGGCACAGCTAGCCTGCTTGGTATAAGCTAGACCATTCCCGTCGCAGGTTGCCCCGATCCACCGGTCAGGGCGCCGCAGCGGGCGACAGAACCCCCTAGGTTTCAAGTCACGCATGACGCAATACGACTCACATTACGGCTTTGACGATGACGCCGCCCGCAAGTTCAGCTGGGCCCGCGTGGCCGGCTTTTCCTTCGCGATTGCGCTGCATGTCTCGGCGTTCATGCTGATGCTGACGCCGGCGGCACCGCCGCAATCGGCTGACGATGCGCCCGAGACGGTCGAAGTGACCTTCATCGAGCCGCCGCCGCCGCCGCCGCCGCCGCCGCCGCCGCCACCGGAACCGCCCAAGCGCCCGCCTCCCAAGATCATCGAGCGCGCGGCACCGCCGCCGCCAACGCCGGCGGCACCGCCACCGGTCATTCTCGACGACCCGACCCCGATGTCGGTTCCTGCCCCGCCGCCCGCACCGCCCGCACCGCCCGCACCGGTCGCGAACTATGGCGCGAGCGAGGACACGAGCTATCGCCGCTATCGCCCGCCGCGCTATCCACCGCAGGCAGTGCGCCAGCGCCAGGAAGGCGAGGTGATCCTTCGCGTCCTGGTCGGCACGGACGGCAGCCCGGCGCAGATCGAAATCGAAAAATCCAGCCGCTCGCGCTTGCTCGACCGCGCTGCCATGGACGCGGTCCGTGAATGGAAATTCAACCCTGGCATGCGTGACGGCAAGGCCATTCAAAGTTGGGTACTCGTACCCATTTCGTTCAAGCTCAGTGATCTCTAAGAAGGGACAGGCGTTATGCAACAAGATGCAGCTTCCACCTCGCCGGCAGACCAGACCGCGGCTTCTGCTGTCAACTCCGCCGCGCAGGCGCCCGGATTTGCCGGCGCATCGGATGCCGATGCGCTGTCGCAGATGGGCTTTTCCCATCTCTTCCAGGAGATGACCGCCAAACCCGGCGAATTCGCGGTGTCATGGGTGGTGCTCATCACCCTGGTCGTCATGTCGGTCGGGTCCTGGTACTACACCATCGTCAATTTCCTGAAGAACAGCGTGGTGCGCGCCCGCGCCGAGCGCGTGATCCGCACCTTCTGGGACACGCCCAATCCGGCCGAAGCCATCCGCCTGATGGAAGAGCAGCCCAAGAAGGAGCCGTTCTCCAAGATTGCTCTGGAGGCCGCGCAGGCGGCGCTGCACCACCAGCGCAGCGAAGGCAGCCGTCTGGCCGAATCGCTGAGCCGCTCGGAGTTCATCGATCGCGCCCTGCGGCAGGCTGTGACCCGGGAAAGCGCCCGCTTGGAAAGCGGCCAGACCTGGCTCGCCACCTCCGGTTCCACCGCGCCGTTCGTCGGCCTGCTGGGCACGGTGTGGGGCATCTACGGCGCACTGATCCGCATCGGTGCCACCGGCCAGGCGTCGATCGACGCCGTTGCCGGTCCGGTGGGTGAAGCGCTGATCATGACCGCGCTGGGTCTGTTCGTCGCCATTCCGGCGGTGATTGCGTTCAACGCCTTCGTCCGGGTCAACAGCCAGACGAATGCGCGCTTCGACGCCTTCGCGCATGACCTGCACGACTTCTTCGCCACCGGCGCGCGCGTGGGCGATTCCGCGCCCAAGCGCTGATCGCGGCGAACCAGTGACAGGATGGAGCTGAAGACATGGGAATGAGCAGCGGCGGTGGCGGTGGCGGTGCGCCGATGGCGGAAATCAACGTCACGCCGCTCGTGGACGTGATGTTGGTGCTGTTGATCATCTTCATGATCACGGCCCCGCTGATGGCCCACAAGGTCCAGATCAAGCTGCCGGAAACCACGTTGGACGTGAAGCCGGAGGAGACCGGGCGTCCGATCACCCTGGCGATCAAGGAAGACGGCGAGGTGTTCTGGAACGACGAGCCTATCAGCCAGCAGATGCTGGAGTCGCAGCTTGCCCTGGAAGCCCAGAAGCAGCCGCAGCCGCGCATCGACATCCGCGCCGATCGGACCACCAAGTACCGTATCGTCCAGAACGTCGTGAAAACCGCCAAGAGCGTGGGCATCGCGAAGGTCGGCTTCGTGGCGACCAACGAGCACTGAGCCCGGCGCGCAAAAGAGAGACAGGAATCCCCCATGGCCTTCAGCAACTCGGGCAGCAGCAACACGATGGTGTACATGAACGTCACGCCGCTCATCGACGTGATGCTCGTGCTGCTGATCATCTTCATGGTGACGGCGCCGATGCCGTCCTTCCAGATCCAGATCGACCTGCCGCAGCCCAGCAAGAACAAGGTCGAGCCGGAGAAGGAACCGCCGTCGCCGATCCGCCTGCGGATCAGCGACACCGCCGAACTGTTCTGGGACAACAGCCCGTTGCCCAGATCGGCGCTGGTGCCTTCGCTCATGGTCGAGGCTTCGCGCGACCCGCAGCCGACCCTCGAGCTGGAGACCAGCCCCGAGGTGCGCTACGAGGTTCTGGCAGACGTGCTCTCCAAGGCCAAGAATGCCGGAATGATCAAGATCGGATTCGTGGAAACGATGTGACGCGCAGCAGCGCAACCGCGTAAACCAGAACGCCGCCTCCGGGCGGCGTTCTGCCGTGTGGCGAGCACCTCGTCGGGGGCGTAGCCCTACGACCTGCGAACCGCCTCGGGAGCCGAGCCGCGTTGTCGTCGCGGTCCCCCACCACCGCAGGTCGGCCCTGCGTGGCCGACGTTGCCGGGCATCGAACAACCCGTCGGGGGCGTAGCCCCGACCTACGAACCGCCTCAGGTGGCCGCCGCCGCGATGGCGGCGAGATACCGACGCACGGTGTGGTCGAGCCCTTCATACAGCGCATCGTCGATCAGTGCGTGTCCGATCGACACTTCCGCCACGCGCGGCACCGCGCGCAGGAACGGCCCGAGATTGGCCTGATCCAGATCGTGACCCGCATTCACCTCCAGCCCGGTCGCCTGCGCCGCGCGCGCCGTGGCCGCGCAGGCGGCAAGCGCCGCGGACGCATCGCCGCGCGAAAAGGCGGCGGCATAGGGCCCGGTGTAGATTTCCACGCGCGACACGCCGATCCGCTGCGCCTGCTCGAAGCCCGCTGTGCTGCCCGCGTCCACGAATACGCTGACCCGTGCACCGCTGGCGCGCAGCGCTGCGACCGGCGCTTCCAGCAGGCGCCAGTCACGGGCCAGGTCGAAGCCGTGGTCGGAAGTGATCTGGTCGTCGCCGTCGGGCACCAGGGTGGCCTGGTCCGGGCGGATTTCCTCGACCAGAGACAGGAACCCCGGATAGTCGCCTCGCGCCGGCGCAAACGGATTGCCTTCCAGGTTGTATTCCACCTCGCCGCCGACCAGTGCCGCCAGCGCGCGCACGTCGTCCGGCCGCACATGGCGCAGGTCGGGGCGCGGGTGCAAGGTCAGGCCGTGCGCTCCGGCGGCGATGACGGCGCGTGCCGCCTGCGCAATGTCGGGCCGCGCGCCGCCGCGCGAATTGCGCAGCACCGCGATCTTGTTGAGATTAACGCTGAGTCGGCTCATCGGCGCATTATCGGCGGGCCGGCGGACGAATTGAATCCGCAGTGCCGTTCCGTCGCCGTGCGCCGCCACATGCAGCGCGCATCCGGGCTAGACTTTCGCCGCTATGCCTGCCTTTGCCTATCACGCGCTGGATTCCGCCGGCCGCAGCCGCAAGGGCGTGCTGCAGGCTGACACCGCGCGCGCCGCGCGCGCCAGTCTGCGCGAGCGCGGCCTCAACGCCCTGGACGTCTCGCCAGTGGCCGAGGGCGCGAACGCGACAGCGGGCACGCGCGCCGGGCTTTCGGGCGCGCAGCTCGCCATGCTCACGCGCCAGCTTTCAGCGCTGATCGGCTCGGGCCTTCCGATCGATGAGGCGCTCGACGCGCTGGCAGAGGGCGCAGATGCACGGAGTCGCGCCCGCCTCGTCGCGCTGCGCGCCCGCGTGATGGAGGGCGCGACCCTGGCCGAAGCCATGGCCGAATCACCGGGCGCCTTCCCTGTGCTCTATCGCGCCACCCTGGCCGCTGGCGAGGCCTCCGGCCGCCTCGACGGGGTGCTCGCGCGGCTTGCCGATTACACCGAGAGCCGCCAGGCCCTGCGCGCCAAGGTGATCCTTGCCCTGGCCTATCCGGTGCTGCTCACCGGAGTCGCGCTGGCGGTGGTTGCCGGCCTGATGATCTGGGTGGTGCCGCAGGTCATCGCCGTGTTCGAGAAGGCCCATCAGGCGCTGCCCTGGGCCACGCGCGTCCTGATCGCGCTGTCGGATGCGGTCGAACGCTTCGGCCCGTGGCTGCTGCTGCCGCCGGGACTCCTGGTCCTGGCGGGCTTCGCGGTGGCACGGACTCCTGCCTGGCGCGCGGCTTGGCAGCGCGGCCTGCTGCGCCTGCCGGTCATCGGGCCGCTGATCCGCGCAACCGACATGGCGCGCTTCTCCCGCACCCTGGCCCTGCTCGTATCGAGTGCGGTGCCTTTGCTGGAAGCGCTGCAGATCGCCGCGCAGGTGGTGGGCAACGCCGCGCTGCGCGAGGCCGTGGCACGCGTCGCGGTGCGCGTGCGCGAGGGCGAGACGCTGGCACACGCGCTGCGTGAAACCGGGCAGTTTCCTCCCGTGATGCTGCGTCTGATCGCAAGCGGCGAAAAAAGCGGGCGTCTGGACACCATGCTGTTCGATGCCGCCGCGCAGCAGGAACGCGAACTGGACACCGCGCTGGGCGTGGCTACAACGGTGCTCGGGCCGGGCGTGATCCTCCTCGTCGGCGCGCTGGTGCTGTTCATCGTGCTGGCAATCCTGCTGCCGATCTTCTCGCTCAACACCCTGGTGCGATAGCGAACCTGCGGCGCCGATGCTAACGTGCCACGCATTCCCGGGTGGTCGCCAGAACGCATGTCCCTGCTTCGTTTCGAACACGTCAGCAAGCAGTACGCCGGCGGGCACGAGGCGCTGAAGGACATCAGCTTCGAGGCCGAGTCCGGCGAAATGCTTTTCATCACCGGGCATTCCGGCGCCGGCAAAAGCACCTTGCTGCGGCTGATCCACCTGAGCGAGCGCCCGACCCGCGGCGCGGTGCTGATGGATGGACGCAATCTGGCCACGGTGCGCCGCACCGGCCTGCCGCATCACCGTCGGCGCGTCGGCGTCGTGTTCCAGGATCATCGCCTGCTCATGGACCGCAGCCTGTTCGACAACGTCGCACTGCCGCTGGTCATTGCCGGCACCGCGCGCGCCGAGATCGAGAAACGCGTCAAAGTGATCCTGGAGCGCGTCGGACTGGGCGGAAGGGAACGCGCGCTGCCGATCATGCTGTCGAGCGGCGAGCAGCAGCGCGTCGGCATTGCGCGCGCCGTGGTGGGGCGTCCGGACGTGCTGGTGGCCGACGAACCCACCGGCAACCTCGATCCGGATCTCGCCGCGGAGATCATGACGCTGTTCACCGAACTGCCGGCGCAGGGCACCTGCGTGCTGGTCGCAAGTCACGACCTCCACCAGGTGCGGCGCCTGCGAAGGCGCGTGCTGGTGCTCGACCACGGCCGCCTGATCGACGACTACCGACCGGAGGGCGCGTGAACACGCGCGTCGCGCGCCGAAAGACCTCGCGTCGCCTGCCGCGGGCCGAAGGCGCGTCGCGTGGCGCCGGCGATGCGCGCCGCGGCCTCGCCGAGCGGCTGCGCGCCTGGCGCGAACAGCACCTCTACGGCCTCTTTTCCAGCGTGGGCCGGATGATGCAGCGGCCCTGGGCCACTGCATTGACCGTCGGCGTGATGGCAGTGGCGCTGGTGCTTCCGCTGTGCCTGGCGATCCTGCTGGGCAACGTGGAGCGGCTTTCGGGCAGCTTCCGCGAGGCGCGCGAGGTGAGCCTGTTCCTCGCGCCGGAGGCTGGAACCCAGGCGACCGACGCGCTTGCCGCCGCCCTGAGGGCCGATGCGCAGATCGCCGATGTCGTGGTGCGGACGCCGGAGGAGGGTCTGGCGGAGTTTCGCCAGATGGCCGACTTCGCCGATGCGCTCGCGCTGCTGACGGAAAACCCGCTGCCGGCGGTGCTGGTGCTCACTCCCGGGCCGCAGGTCGATCCGCTCGCCCTGTCCGAACGCCTGCGTGCCCTTCCCAGCGTCGATTTCGTGCAGCATGATGCGCAGTGGCGCGCGCGTCTTGCCGCCTGGCTCGATTTCGGCCGGCGCCTGGCCTGGCTGGCTGCGGCGCTGCTGGGCGTTGGCGTAGTGCTGGTGGTGGGCAATACTGTGCGTCTGGACATCCAGAGCCGGGCGGAGGAGATTCAAACCGTGCAACTCCTGGGGGCCACCGACGGATTCGTGCGACGCCCGTTCCTCTATCTGGGCGCGTGGTACGGGCTGTTTGCCGGGTGCCTCGCGCTGATCGCCGCCGCCGCCGTGCCGGCCTTGTTGCAGGCGCCGCTCGGGCAGCTGGTGGAGAGCTACGGCAGTCGCTTCGAGCTGCATGGCCTGGGCTGGAAGGCCATGCTGTCGACCCTTGCCGGCGCCATCACGCTGGGCTGGGGCGGTGCCTGGCTCGCCGCCGGGCATCACCTGCGCCGCAGCCTTCCCGATGCGGAGACGCGCGCATGAGCGGCAGCATCACCCGCCATATCACCAGCGACACCCCGCGCATCCTGATCGTGGACGGCTCGCGCGTGGCGCGCAAGCTGATCGAGCAGGTGCTGGTGAAGGACGTTCCCGGCGTGACGGTGATTTCCTGTGAAAGCGGCGCCGAAGCCAAGGTGGCGGTGCAGGAAGGCGTCGTCGATCTGGTCACCACGGCGCTGCGCCTGCCCGACATGGACGGCCTCGACCTTGCACACCACATCCGCGAACACGCGCCGCAGGCCTACATCCCGATCATCGTGGTCTCCGGCGACGCACAGGAGCGCCTGGTCAACCGCAGCTTCGGCGATGACGTCACCGACTACTTCGACAAGGGCCTGGGCTTCACCGCCCTGTCGGCCTTCATCCAGGGCTATGTGCGTCCGGAGCCGGAAACCGGCGGCGACGTGCTGTACGTGGAGGACAGCCGCGTAGTGGCCGTGGCCACGCGCCGGATGATGGAGAAGCACGGTCTCAGCGTGACTCATGTCATCAGCGTGGAAGACGCCCTCGCGCACCTCGAAACGGCGCGGGCGCAGGGGCGCATCCCCGGGCCGGACGTGATCCTGACCGACGTCTACCTCAAGGGCGGAATGACCGGCAACGATCTGCTCGATCACGTGCGCGGCGCGCAGTACGGCTACGGCAAGGCCCAGCTTCCCATCCTGGTGATGACCGGTGACGACAACCCCGCCAACCAGAGCGCGCTGCTGCGCGCCGGTGCCAACGATCTGGTGCAGAAGCCCATCGAGGAGCGCCTGCTCATCACCAAGCTGATCTTCCAGCTGCGCGTGGGGCGGCTGATGCGCGAGCGCACGGCGGCCGCCGCGGCGACGTGAGCGGCACAGAACGGATCCGCCTCGAACCGGGCTGGAAGAGGCGCCTGCTCGAGGCTTTCGAACAGCCCGAAATGGCGCGGTTGCGCCAGTTCCTGCTGGACGAGCGCGGGCGCGGGAAGACCATCTATCCGCCGGCACGGCGCATCTTTGCGGCGTTCGACGCCACGCCGTTCGAGCAGGTGAAGGTCGTCATCATCGGCCAGGATCCCTATCACGGCCCCGGCCAGGCGCACGGCCTGTGTTTTTCCGTACCGCCGGGCGTGCCGCCGCCGCCCTCGCTGAAGAACGTCTTTGCCGAGATCGAGCGCGACCTGCGGATCCTTCCGCCCGACCACGGCTGCCTGCTGCCATGGGCGCAGCAGGGCGTGCTGCTGCTCAACGCGGTGCTCACGGTGGAGCATGCACGCGCCGGATCGCATCAGGGCAAGGGCTGGGAAGCCTTTACCGACCGGGCCATCCGGGCCTTGGCCGAAGAGCGCGAGAACCTGGTCTTCATGCTCTGGGGCAGCTATGCGCAGAAGAAGGGTCAGTTCATCGACGCGCGCCGCCACCGCGTGTTGCGCGCCCCGCATCCGTCACCGCTTTCCGCGCATCGCGGCTTCATCGGCTGCGGCCACTTCGCGACCGCGAACCAGTTCCTGTCGCACACCGGGCAGGCGCCGATCGACTGGCGGCTTCCGCCGCGTGCGCAGGTCGAGGCACTGCTGGCATCTGCCACCGCACCGTCTTGATCGACAGCGCACACGCGCCGCCGCGGCGCGAAATGGAAGCGATGCGCGGTCCGGGCGGCGGCACCCTCCGACCCACCTGTGCCAGACTTGCATCCATGACTTCCGGCACCCCGTTTCTCCCCTCTGCTTCTGCATCGGGTGGCTCCGATGATCTGCTCACCAGCCTGGTCAACGCCTTTCACGCCGACCTGCGACGCATCGCGCGGCGCGAGCGCTTCAGGGTGGGCGCGGGGGCTACGTTGTGCACCACGGCTCTCATCAGCGAGGCCTGGATCAAGCTGCAGCGTGCGCCCGCCTGGCAGAACGAACAGCACTTTCTGGCCACCGCCGCGCTTGCGATGCGCCAGGTGCTGGTTGGCGATGCCGAGCGCCGCGCCGCGGCCAAGCGCAACGCCGGCAGTGTGCCGCTGGCGCTGGACGAAGGGCTGGATGTGCTCGACGAAGTCGACGAACAGATTCTTCACGTGAACGAGGCGCTGGAGCGCCTGGCCGGGCTGAGTCCGCGTCTGGCGCAGGTGGTGGAGTGCCGTTTCTTTGCCGGTTACAGCGAGGACGAGACGGCGCTTGCGCTCGGCATCACCGATCGCACGGTGCGGCGCGACTGGGTCAAGGCGCGCGCCTGGCTCTATCGCGAGTTGGGCGGAGGCGCGTTCAACGACGCTGGTGAATCTCCTGGAAAAGCGATCGCATGACCGCGTCTGTGCCTCCTCCGGGCGGCGAGGCCGCCCGGTTTGCCCGCATCGAAGCCCTGCTCGATGCCGCGCTGGACATGCCCAGCGAGTCGCGCGAGGCCTTTCTGGCCAAGACCTGCAGCGACGATCACGCGCTGTACCGCGAGGTGCGTGCCCTGCTCGCCGCCGCTGTGGCGTCCGAGGGATTTCTCGAAGCCGCACTCACTCCGCCGCCCCGCTCGCCGCCGCATCGAACCCTCGGGCCCTGGCGGCTGGTGCGGCCTATCGGTCGCGGCGGCATGGGCGAGGTCTGGTTGGCCGAACGCGTGGACGGGCGCTTCGAGCAGCAGGTGGCGATCAAGCTGCTGCACCGCCTGGGTGTCGACGAGGACACCCGCTTCCTGCGCGAACAGCGCGTGCTCGCGCGCCTGGAACACCCCGGCATCGCGCGGCTGATCGATGCAGGCACCCTGCCCGACGGACGACCGTACATGGTGATGGAATACGTGGACGGTACGCCCTGGCTGGTCCACGTCCGCAGTCTCGCACACGGCCAGCGTCTGGCACTGTTCCTCCAGGTCTGCGAGGCGGTCGCGTTCGCACATCGGCATCTGGTCATCCACCGCGATCTCAAGCCCGAGAACATCCTGGTACGCAGCGATGGGCGTGTGGCCTTGCTGGACTTCGGCATCGCCCAGCACCTGGACGGTGACTCAAGCCAGACGCGTGACCTGCGCCTGACGCCGCGCTATGCCGCGCCCGAACAGATCGCCGGCGAGGCGCAGAGCACGCTCACCGACGTCTATGCCCTGGGCCTGCTGCTGCATGAGCTCCTGACCGATCGCTCACCCTGGGGCGAGCTGGTGGGAGCGGGGCCGATCGCGATGCTGCAGCGCGCCCGCATGGGTCCGCCGCCTTCGCCCAGCGCCAGCGTGGATTCGGTGGCGCAGGCCAGAGTCTTGCGTGGCGATCTCGACGCCATCGTGCACAAGGCGTTGCGCCCGGAGCCGGCGGCGCGCTACGCCTCCGTGGAGGCCCTCGCCGAAGACGTGCGGCGACACCTCGCGCACCGCACCGTGACGGCGCGCGGCGATGCGCTTGGCTATCGATTGCGCCGCTTGCTGCGGCGCTACTGGCCCGCCACCGCCGCCGTCACGGCGGTATTCACCGGTCTCGTGATCGCCCTGTCGGCCATTTCGATGGCGCGCGACGAAGCGCTGCAAGAGCGCGATATCGCCCAGACCGAGGCGCGCCGCAGCAAGGCCGTGCGCGACTACCTCGCGCTGATGTTCCGCGACGCCGGTCAGCACGCGCGCGAAGGCGCGGCGCTGACCGCCAAGACGGTGCTCAATCAGGCTGCCGACCGGGTGGTGCGGGATTTCTCCGACGACCCTGTAGCCAGCGCCGAGGTACTCAAGGCGCTGGGCGAACTGCACTTCTACATCGACGACTATGCCGCGGCCGAACCGCTGCTGCGGCGCTGGCTGGCACAGGAGGACATCCTTGCCGATCCGGTTGCCGCCGCCGAGGTACGCTTCACCCTGGCCGAAACCGTCAACCGCATGGGTCACGGCGACGAAGCGCGTGCCCTGCTGGACACGGCGCAGCGCTACTGGCACACCGATCCCGGACGCCACGCCGACGTGCTGCTGACCTCGCGCATGCTGCAGGCCCGCCTGCAGCGCGAAGACGGCGATCCGGCGGGTGCGCTGCGCATCCTGCAAGCCGCCCTGCCGCAGCGGTTGGCGCGCTCCGGTCCTGAGCACGTGGAAACCGCGACGCTGCTGACCAATCTCGGCGTGGCGCACGTGCAGGCCGGGCAACTGGATGAAGGCATCGCGGTGTCGCAGCGCGCGCTGGAGCTGTGGGAGCGCCTGCAGATGGGTGCCGGCAGCGAAGCGCTCAACACCCTCAACAACCTTGCCGCCGCGTACTTTCGCCAGGACGACATGGCGGCCGCCGAGGCGACGTTCGCGCGCGCGCTGGCATTGCGCCGCGAACTGTTGGGTCCGTCCGCCGCGACCGCCGCGCTGATCGGCAACTACGCGCGCGTGCTGCAGCGGCAGGCGCGCCTGGACGACGCCCTTGCGCTGAGCGCCGAGGGAGAAGCAATGGCGCTTGCGCATGCCGGGACCGCAAGCCTGCTGACCCAGGCCCTGCGTATCACCCGCAGCGAAGTGCTCCTCGAGCTGCAGCGGGCGGACGAGGCGCGTGCCGTGCTGGATGCGTTTGGTCGTGAAGACGCGACCGGCCTGCCCGCCACGCTGCGGCTGCGTGCTGCCCTGGGCATGGCGGAGGCAACGCGCCACCGGAAGGATTCCACCGTCTTTCTCGCGGCGCTCGACGAGGCGCAGTCCTTGCTGCACGCACTGGGCGCGGACCCGGCTGCAGCGGAGTTCGAGCCGCGACTGGACGCGCTGCGTCGCGCATCGACGCGTCGCTGAGTGCCCGCGGCAGTGACGTTGGCGTGACACGGCTCCCAACGAAAACGGCCCCGTTTCCGGGGCCGTTCGTGGTGCGGGCACAGGGTGCGATCAGGCCACCAGAAGCGCCTTCATCTTCTTCATGGCGCTGGCTTCGATCTGGCGGATGCGCTCGGCGGAGACGCCGTATTCGTCGGCCAGCTCCTGCAGCGTCACCTTGCGTTCGTCATCCAGCCAGCGGCGGCGGATGATGTCGCGCGAGCGCGCGTCCAGCTGCGCCAGCCCCTCGCGCAGCAGTTCCAGCTGGGTGCCTTCCTCGTCTTCGCGTGCATAGGCGTGGGCCGGATCGGCGTCCGGAGCGACCAGATAGGCCATGGGCGCGGGCGGCGCGTCATCATCGGCGTCCACCGGTGCCTCGAAGCCGATGTCGCGGCCCGACAGGCGCGCTTCCATCTCCAGCACCTCGGCCGCCGGCACGTTGAGATCGCGCGCCACCGCCTGGACTTCCTCGTGGTTCATCCAGCCAAGGCGCTGACGGCTTTTGCGGAGGTTGAAGAAGAGCTTGCGCTGCGCCTTGGTGGTGGCCACCTTCACGATGCGCCAGTTCTTCAGGATGAACTCGTGCATCTCGGCGCGGATCCAGTGCACCGCGAAGCTCACCAGGCGCACACCCTGCGTGGGGTCGAAGCGTTTGACCGCCTTCATCAGGCCGATGTTGCCTTCCTGGATCAGGTCGGCGATCTGCAGGCCGTAGCCACTGTATCCCCGCGCCACGTGGACTACGAAGCGCAGATGCGAAAGAACCAGCGAACGCGCCGCGGCGAGATCCTGGTCATCCAGGTAGCGGTGCGCCAACTCCTGCTCTTCCTCCACCGTCAGCACCGGGATGCGGTTCACGGCACCGATGTAGGCGTCCAGCGAACCCAGCGCGCTGGGGATGGGCAAATTGCTCGTCATCAGAGCGGTATTCATGGTTTTTCCTCCCGTTGGGGGCGGGCCCCATTCTAGCACTCGAGCCATTGGAGTGCTAAAACACCGGGAAGTTCCGCCCCATCCGATTCATCTGGGGGCGCGCACGTGGTTTTCCAGCCCCCCGTGAGCCATACCGCAGATGAACGCGACCGCACGAAAGTCGCCGGATTGCCTGATGCGGGACTTCCGGGAGGAGCCATTGGCCCCATCCTGATGCATCGTGCGCTTGCCGAAGCGTCGCCGCGTTGGCACGCTGGCACCGCGTCGGCGTCCCGCAGGCGGCGCCGGCATCCGACTCCAGAGGTTTCTCCCATGTTTGCATCGCGTCACCTGATTGCCCTCGGACTCGCGCTGGTCTTCGCCGGCGGGGCGCTGGCCAAGCCCAAGCCGGACGCGCCGGTGACCCTGGCACCGTCCGAGACGCAGAAGGATGTGGTGACCCTGGTCACCCAGCTCCTCAGCAACAGCCGCTACCACTATCACCCACTTCCACTCGATGACGCGCTTTCCGCGAGCATCTACGATCATTACCTCGAGGCGCTCGACCGCGACCGGATGTACCTGCTGGCGACCGACGTGGAGCGCTTCGCGTCGCTGCGCACCGGATTCGACGACGCCCTGCGCGAGCGTCGCCTGGAGCCGGCCTTCGACATGTTCAACCTCTACCTGCAGCGCGTGTCCGACCGCACCCGCTTCGTGCGGGACTACCTCAAGACCGACATCGACCTCGACGCCGAGGAAACCTGGGCCTACGACCGCAAGGACGCACCGTTCGCCAAGGACACGGAAGAGCTGGATGCCCTCTGGCGCAAGCGCGTGAAGAACGACGTGCTGCGCCTCAAGCTCGCCGGCAAGCCCATGGAGGCGATCCGCGAGACGCTCGACAAGCGCTACGCGAACTTCGAATCGCGCATCCGCTCGACCCGTGGCGACGACGTATTCCAGACCTTCATGAACGCCTATACCAGCGCGATCGAACCGCACACCGGCTACATGAACCCGCGCACCACCGAAAACTTCAATGTCTCCATGCGTCTGTCGCTGGAGGGCATCGGTGCGGTACTGCAGGTCAACGACGAGGACATCACGGTGATCCGCTCGATCGTTCCCGGCGGCCCGGCGGCGCTGTCGGGGCAGGTCAAGCCCGGCGACCGCATCTATGCCGTTGGTCAGGGCGAGAGCGGCACCATGGTCGACGTGGTGGGCTGGCGCATCGACGATGTGGTCGAGTTGATCCGCGGCCCGCGCGAGACGCGGGTGCGGCTGGACCTTCTGCCCGCCGATGCCGGCGTGGACGGCGCGCACCAGACCGTGATGCTGACCCGCGAGAAGGTCAAGCTGGAAGAGCAGGCGGCCAGGAAATCGGTGATCACGGTGGGCGAGGGCGACGCCGTGCGGCGCATTGGCATCATCGACCTGCCCACCTTCTATCAGGACTTCGAAGGCCGCCGGCGCGACGAGCCGGACTATCGCTCCGCCACGCGCGACGTCGCCAGGCTGCTGACCGAGCTGAAGGAGGAGACGGTCGATGGCGTGGTGATCGACCTGCGCAACAACGGCGGCGGGTCGCTGACCGAAGCGGTGGAGCTGTCCGGCCTGTTCATCGACCGCGGCCCGGTGGTGCAGGTGCGTGATGCCGCCGGGCGCATCGACGTGCAGCGCGACGGCGCGGCCGGCACCGCCTGGGACGGTCCGCTCGCGGTGCTGGTCAACCGCGCCTCGGCCTCGGCCTCGGAGATCTTCGCCGGCGCCATGCAGGACTACGGGCGCGCCCTGATCATCGGCGAAACCACCTTCGGCAAGGGCACGGTGCAGAATCTCGTCGACCTCGACATGTTCTCGCGCGCCGGCCGTACCGGCTTCGGCCAGCTCAAGATCACCGTGGCGCAGTTCTTCCGGGTCGAGGGCGGCTCCACCCAGAACCGCGGCGTCACGCCGGACATTGGGTTCCCGGTGACGCTGGATGCCGAGGACTACGGCGAGAGCAGCTACGACAACGCCCTGCCCTGGACGCGCGTGGATGCGGCCGGCTACGCCACCCAGGCCAACTTCAAGCCGCTCCTGCCGCTGCTGGAAGCGCGTCACGAAACCCGTGCCAAGGACGATCCCGAATTCGTCTGGCTGGCCGAGGACGTGGCCGAGTACCGCCGCCAGCGCGCCGAAAAGACGGTTTCCCTGAACGAGGCCACCCGCCGCGCCGAGCGCGAGCGCACCGAAGCGCGTCGCACGGCGCGCGAGGCGGAGCGCAAGGCGCGCGGCCTGGCCAATGCGCACGGCAGCGCGGCCGAGGACGATGGCCTGCAGGCCGACGAACGCAACGTCGCCGCCGATGCCAGGCGCGAGGAGGAAGCGCGCAACCAGCCGCCCGATGTGCTGGCGCGCGAGGCGGCGCATATCCTGGCCGATGCCATCGACCTGCTTCGCGACGACCGCGCGCTGGCGGCGCAGGTGCTGCCGCCCGAGAACGATCCGGTCGCACCGGACGCCAAGCGGATTCGCTGAACCGGAGCCCGCAGGGCCCGGCCCATCCGGATGATGCGCCCGCCCGCGCGGGCGCGCCTTCCACCACCACCTCGCCCCAGGAATCCTCGCGTGTCTGCACCCGGCAGCGCAGCGGCCCCCGTGCCGCGTCCGTGGGTGATTGCCCTGGCGCTCGGCGCGCTCTACGTGGTGTGGGGTTCCACCTATCTGGCCATCCGCTTTGCGCTGGAGGGTTACCCGCCCTTCCTGCTGGGTGCCATTCGCATGCTGCTGGCCGGCGTGCTGATGTACGGCGTGCTGCGCTGGCGCGGCGTTCCCGCGCCGATCCGGCCACAGTGGCGCAGGCTGTGGTGGCTTTCGATCTTCATGGTGCTGCTCAGCAATGGCCTGGTGAACGTGGCCGAGCGCGAGGTGTCCTCGGGCATGGCCGCGGTGGCGGTGGCTTCGATGCCCCTGTGGGCGGCGCTGTTCGCGCTGGCGCGCGGCGAGCGCCCCGGGCGCGTGGAATGGATCGGCCTGGCGGTCGGATTCGCGGGCGTGCTGTGGCTCAACGCCGGCGGCACGCTGGCCGCCACGCCGACAGGCATGATCATGCTGCTGGTGGCACCCGTTGCCTGGGCCTGGGGTTCGATCTGGAGCCGCGGCCGCGATTTGCCGGCACCGTTCATGTCCGCCGCCGGACAGATGCTCACCGGCGGGCTCTGGATGCTGGGCGCGGCCGGGGTCACGGGTGAGCGCGTGACCGCCTGGCCGGCGACGGAGGCGAGCCTGGCGCTCCTCTATCTGGTCAGCTTCGGTTCGATCGTGGGCTTCACCGCCTACATCTGGCTGCTGCACCATGTGCGCCCGGTGCTTGCGACCAGCTATGCCTACGTCAATCCACCGATCGCGGTGCTGTTCGGCGTGCTGCTGGCAGGTGAAACGATCCGCGCCAGCGAGGTCGCGGCCACCGTCGTGATCCTGACCGGCGTCGCCGTCATCACCCTGGCGCGCAGCCGGCGCTGAGGCGCTTGCCGGACGCGCCGTACGCACGCTTGCTCCGGGCAAGGTCCGGGGCCGCGAGGCTGGTGCGTGTCAGGTTTTTCCCCCGAACCGTGTTTCTCCCTGCTGGAAGCGGAAATTCCCTTTCCAGAGCGGCCCCGGCGCGTACGAGGCCAGACAAATTCAAGGAGAACATCATGATGAAGCAATGGTTCATGGCCGCCCTCGCGGCCTGCGCGACGAGCGTCCTGCTGTTGCCGACCCTGGCCGATGCGGCCGGCGGCATCGAATTGGATCCGGGGTTCGGCGGCAACATGGGACGCGGCATGCGCTTCATCGATCCGCCCGGCGGCGGAAGTGGGTTCAACGATATCGAGGACGGTTACCGGGTCTTCGTCTGGACTGAGGCCACGCCGCCGCCGCCGCCGCCGCTGCCGCCGGTCACGCTTCGCATACCCCAAGGCTATTACATCGTGGGTACGCAGTTCCATTCCGATGGCGAACAGCGCGCCTGGATTGCCCGGTACAGATTCGACGGCACGCTGGACAGCAGCTTTGGCACTTCCGGCTACCTGTTTCGCGACAAGGTGGCGAAGATCGACGATGCCTGGGTGGACGGCGATCGCGCCTACCTGCTCTCCGACGTCCGCGGAAGCAGCGGCTTGCCCGACATGACCCGGGTGGACTGCGTGGATCTGGTTACGCAGTCCAGCCTGTCGTGTTTCCCCGGTTTCGGCGGCGTGCTGGCCTGGGGAACCTCGACCACGGGGCCGCGTACCGGCGCCTATGGCCAGCGACTGGCCAAGGAAGGCAGCTATCTGTACGTCGCCGCGCGCACCAGGCACGACACCCTGGGCGAGGAGGTCGCCGTCGCCAAGATCACAGCGGATACCGGCTCCCTCGTCGCGGGCTTCGGCACCGGCGGCTATGCATACACGCGTCCCACCTGGGCCCTGACCGGCAGCAATGCCGGGATAGCGGTCAACGACCTCCTCCTTGGCACCCTGGATGGTCCGAGGCTGATCCTCGCAGGGCATGCGAAGGTGAACTACACGCCGTGGGATACCGATGGCTACATCATCGGGCTGAGCGCGAACACGGGTGTGCTGATCCCCGAGTGGAGCCGGCGCATCTACTTCGAGAGCGACAACCCGGGTGAATACAAGAACGACTCCGTCACTGCGGTTGCGCGGTTGCGCGGCGGAAAATTGGCCTACGCCGGCTGGTCGGCCAGCGACGATGCGCAGTATCGGCCGATGATCATGGGGCGCTTCAACGCCGACGGCAGCTACGACACCACGTTCTGCCCTGGCATGGTGCCGCCCGGCGTGAACCAGTACGCCTGCAACGTGGAGGCGGGCGTGGACGAGTTCTACTGGCCTGATTCGCAGCCGGTGGCCCTGGCGCAGCGACGCGACAACGACAACCTGATCGTGGCGCTGCGTTCGATGAATTCCGGTTCGGCCGGCCCCGATCATGTGGTCACGCGGGTGATGCAGTACAGCCCAAACGGCGACCAGCTTCTCGTCGACCGGATGATCGACTATCCGGGAGCCAGTCTGGAGGCGCACTGGTCGCGCCCGTTCGGCATGCTGCTGAACGCATCGCTCAATGCCGCCAGGGAGACCATCGCGGTAGTTGGCACGCGGCGCTACAACAGCACCGATTTCGACGGCACCCTGACCCACCTGCTGCTGGTGGACGGGCCGGAGATCTTCTCCGACGGTTTCGAGGATTGAAGCCGGGCCGCGCTGCCCGAACCGCCACGCAGGCCGGCCTGCGTGGCGGTGTTGCACGCTTTCGCCGCGTCTTACTTGAAGTTGTAGACCAGGTTGACCTTGGTCAGGCGGTCGGTCTTCTCGATGCCGGGGCCGACGTCGGTGTTGTGGCGCACGTCGAAGCCGGCCTTCAGCGCGAGCTTCGAGTTCATCGCAACGGCGATGCCGAACTCGTTGCTCACGAAGGTGTTGTCGCTGCCCGCCTCGACCAGCAGGGTGTCGAACAGGGAGGTGTTGGCGGTGAGCATGTGCGTGTAGCCGAGCAGGCCGCGGGCGATGAAGTCGGTTTGCGCCTCGCCGGTGAGTGCGTCCTTGGCGCGGCGGTAGCCGGGGCCGATTTCCGTGGTCAGGGTGGTGCGCGCGTTGTCGATGAAGGTGTGGCCGTAGCCGATCGAGAACGTGGTCTGGTGCTCGTAGGGCGCGAAGTCGTCGTTCTCGTAGCGCAGGGCTGCCACCCACGAGCTGACTTCGCTCATCTTCACCGCGCTGCTTGCGCCGAATTCGTAGCGGTTGGCCGAGGTCTGCATGAACTTCTCGGCGACGCCGTCGCCGTCGGTATCGACGCTGACTTCGGACTCGTTGCGAAGCGCCGCCAGGTAAAACGAGTGCTTCCAGCGGTCGTCCTCCTTGGCGAAGGCGATCTTGCCGTTGGCGTTGTCGGACTTGGCGTTGCCGCGCGCCATCGCCAGCCCGAACTCGCCGGTGCCGGACCAGCCGTTTTCAGAGGCGGATGCGGCAAACGGAAGGCAGGCGAGCAGCGCTGCGGCCAGGAGGGTCTTCTTCGTCATTGTGGTTCTCCGTGTGTGGGGCCGATGCGCCGCAGGGCGCAAGGCCCGGCGATGCTACCGATCGCGCCTGATGCGCAAGTGAACCGGTGGCGTCGCGTTCAGTGTCGATTTGCGTTTCGCGGCAAACCCGGGAAGGCCGCCGGGTATCATTGCCAGCCACCATTTCCGCATCCGCGATGCCATGACACGCATCTCTTCGCTGCTTCTCGTTGCCCTGCTCCTGGCCGCCGGAAACGCCAGCGCCGGATTCCATGCCGGCGCCGCGCTGGTCGATGAAATCGAGGGCGTGGGCAGCCACGCCCTGACGCTGAGCTGGGAAACGCCGACCCGGCATCCCTGGGAGTTCATGCTGGGAGGCATCGCGGCGCGGGATGATGCCGCAATGCGTACGCCGCGGGTCTATTTCGGTTCGGTTTCCAAGCGGTTCACCTGGAAGGGCTGGTTCGCCCAGGGCGGTATCGCCGCCACCAATTCCGACACCGAAGCGCTGTCGCGCCACTGGCAGTTCCAGACCGGAATCGGCTATCGCCACCAGCGCCTGACCCTCTCGCTGCGCCA
This sequence comes from uncultured Chiayiivirga sp., assembly GCA_934525595.1. Lineage (GTDB taxonomy): Bacteria > Pseudomonadota > Gammaproteobacteria > Xanthomonadales > Xanthomonadaceae > Denitratimonas. The sequence goes on from CAKSZJ010000004.1 coordinate 101,526, forward strand.
CCTTTCCAACGCCAACACCGGCGGGCGCAATCGCGGCGAGAACCTGCTGCTGGTGCAGTACGGATTCTGAAGACGGCGGCCAGAAATCAGGGAACCGGGTGCAGGAGCGCACCGGCGGCGCGAAATCCCCATGCCCGATCCCGCTTTCGCCCTCAGCGGCAGCCGTTGCGGCGTTCGCGATCGAGAAGGCGCATCAGCTCGGCGTCGCCAATGCGCTCGTTGCGCGCTGAAAGATCGCGGATCTTGCTGATCGTGTCGGGGCACGGGCGGTAGTTGCCGCCGGTCAGCGCCCCGATCATCGCCACGAGCTTTTCCGGCGTCATGCCCTCGCGCAGCACGATCGCGTTCGGCGTGAACGGTTCGCTGCGGCCGGGCAGCGGCTCGGCACGATGCTGCAGAAAATCCCGTTCGACGCCGCCGCTGCGGATTTCGCGCCGCGCGCCAGCGCGCAGTGCGTCGAGCAGGCGCGCGGTATCGGTTTCGGAGGGCTTGGGCGAAGTGCCTGTGTGTGGCGCCGGGTCGGGCGCTGCCGCTGGTACCGGCTTGGGTCGAAGCGCCGTTTGGACGCTGTGCGGGCGCGCTGGTGCGGCGGGAAATGGTGGGGGTGGGGATGTCGCGAAAGGGCGTTCGGCGGGGAGGAGGAAAACCTCCAGAGACGCATCGGGGAAGGAGATCTGTTCGGCCTGCCGCGCCTGCACCAGCCAGAGCCCGACTCCGGCGTGGCCCAGCATGACGAGCGCGAGCACCACAGCCTGCGGTGCTCGCGCTCGCCACCGATCGTCCCTGATCGACACCATCCCACCCCATCCGTTTCGGGCGCGCCACCCTAAGGGCGGGCGGATTAGTGGCGGGTTAACCGGATGCGAATTTTCCGTTGCGCGAAAGTGCCCTCAGGCCACCATGCCGCCGCCGTCCTGCGGCGGTTCCGATGGCTCGGACTCGGGCAGCACCGGTACTTCCCGGGTGGCGGTGCCGCCGAAGGTGTCCTTCCAGGCCAGGTACATCGAGGCGCCCGCAACGGGGATGATCAGGATCGAAGTGACGAACTGTCCGAGCAGGCTGGAAATGATCGACAACACGGCCATCATGAGAATGGCCGCCGACGCCAGCACGAGGAGATAGAGCAGGATTGCGCCGAGGTTGGAGCGGCTGGCGTGCAGGCTGCCGCGCATCGCGGCGAATGCGTCATTTTCGCCAAAAATCACCGCGGGAATCGCGAAAAAGGTCACTGCGAACACCACGATCATCAGTGCCATCATCACCAGGCCCAGCACCAGCGCGCCGCCGCCCGCCGCGCCGAGCAGCGCCTCGGGCCGCTCGAGCACCGCCGAAGCGCCCGCGCCCGCCAGCGCCACGCCGATCCAGATGGCGAACAGCACCACGGCGATGAGGCCCGCCACCACGCCCGGCAGGCACAGGATCAGCAGCGGCCCGAGGCGTCCTTCTTCCTTGAAACCCTGGAACAGGTGAACGAGCTCGGCCGTTTCGCCGCGCGCCTGCACACGGCTCGCCCAGGCGATGCCGGCGTACAGTGTCGGCGAGATCACCGCCAGCACCAGCGACCCCAGGATCGGCACGCTGCCGATGACGGTGACGATCAGGCCCATCAGCAGGAAGGCGGACGGGTTCTTGAGCACAAGCTGGATCGCGCCGGTGAGCCAGGCGATGCCGTTTGCGGCGGGAACGTTGCGTGCGGTCATGGGAGTCTCCGAAGGGTGCGCGAAACGGGATGGGATTGCGACGCGGCGACCGGACGCTATTCAGGCGGCGGCAGCACGTCCAGAACTTCCGCGATCGTGGTCAGGCCCTGCGCCACCTTCTGCGCGCCCGAGGCGCGCAGGGTTTGCATGCCCTGCGCGACGGCGTCGCGGGTGAAACTGGCCAGGTCCATATCCTTCTGTACGCGGCTGCGAAGGACCGGGGTGATGAGCAGGAGCTCGTACAGCCCGACGCGGCCAAGGTAGCCGCTGTGGCGGCACTCCAGGCAGCCGCGCGCGGCGAAGCCGGAGGCGGGCCTGGGCAGCTCCAGCCCGCTGGAAAGCACGGCCCAGCCGTCTTCGTCCAGCGGCGCGGGCTTCTTGCAGTGCGGACAGAGCGTGCGCACCAGGCGCTGCGCCAGCACGCCGTTGAGGGTGGATTGGATCAGGTAGTGCGGCACGCCCAGGTCGAGCAGGCGGGTCACCGCCGAGGGTGCATCGTTGGTGTGCAGCGTGGACAGCACCAGATGGCCGGTGAGCGAGCCCTGCACCGCCATCTGCGCGGTTTCCAGATCGCGGATCTCGCCGATCATGATGATGTCCGGATCCTGGCGCAGCAGCGAGCGCACACCCGAGGCGAAGTCCAGGTCGATGGCGTGGTGCACCTGCATCTGGTTGAGTTCGGGCGCGATCATTTCGATCGGGTCTTCCACCGTGCACACGTTCACTTCGGGCGTGGCGAGACGCTTGAGGGTGGAATAGAGCGTGGTGGTCTTGCCCGAGCCGGTTGGTCCGGTCACCAGGATGATGCCGTGCGGGCGGCCGGTGAGTTCCTTCCAGGCGTCGGCCTCGGCGGCGTCGAACCCGAGTTCCTTGGTGGATTTCACCGCCGTGTCCGGATCGAAGATGCGCATCACGCACTTTTCGCCGAAGGCGGTGGGGATGGTGGAAAGGCGCATCTCCACCTCGCGTCCGCCCGGCGAGCGCGTCTTGATGCGTCCGTCCTGCGGGCGGCGGCGCTCGCCCAGATCCATGCGCCCCAGCACCTTGATGCGGCTGATCGCCGCGATCATCACCGGCGTGGGCAGCTCGAACACCTTGTGCAGCTTGCCGTCGATGCGGAAGCGCACCCGGCTGATGTCGCGGCGCGGCTCCAGGTGGATGTCGCTGGCACGCTGTTCATACGCGTACTGCAGCAGCCAGTCGACGATATGCACGATGTGGCGATCGTCGGCGCCGACTTCGCCGGCGCGGCCCAGCTCCACCAGCTGCTCGAAGCTGGGCATCGAAACCGTTTGGTTTTCGTCGCGCTGGTCCTTGGCGCCCCGCACCGACCGGGTCACGCCGAAAAACTCCATCATGTAGCGCGCCAGATCCAGCGGATTGGTGACCACCACAACGATCTCGCGGCGCAGGATCTGCGCCAGATCCGACTGCCAGCGCAGATCGGTCGGCTCGCTGGTGGCGATCACCACGCGTTCGGCATTGACCGCCACCGGCAGGATCCGGTGGCGCTGCGCATAGGCATGCGAAATCAGCGCGGTGACAGCCGGCACGTCGATCTTGGTCGGATCAATGCGCAAATAGCGCACGCCGGTCTGCTGCGCCAGCCAGTGGGTCAGGGTTTCCAGGTTCAGTTCGCTGTCCGGCTTTTTGCGGTTGCGGAACTTGAGGTTGGCCACCAACACCAGCGGATGGATGTCCACGCCGGTGCGCTGCTCGCGCACCGCCTGCCGCGCCCGTCCGATGTCCCCTTCGGAGATGAAGCCGTCTTCAGCCAGCGCCGTCAGCACCTGCTCAAGACTGAGCCGGGTGCTGTCCGGAAAGCGGATCTGGGCGGCCGGACGGGGCGGCGGTGGACGACTGGGCATGCGCAGTTCGCGACGGCGCGGCGGAGCCGCAGGATGCAGCAGTCTAACCGAGCGCGATTGCGACGATCGGTCTTGCCGGCCGGCCCCTGCGGGTGGCAACAACCGCCGCGTCGCTAGCCCGGCTTGCGCGCGCTCAGGAAGGTCCACAGGTCGCGATAGGACGGCACCAGCACATCCTGTTCGCAACGGGTTTCAAAATGCGCATCGACCGCTTCGCGGATCAGCGGCAACAGGCGGCGGCGTTCCTCGCGATCCGCCGCATCGGCGCGGCCATGGCCGCAGCACTGCATGCTGAAGATGCCGCCGGGTCGCAGCGCGGCCGCGATCTTGGCGACGATGTCGGTGATGAAGGCGGCGCGGTTCTGGTTCTCGCGCACCGGGTCCATCGTCAGGTCGTAGATCACCGCATCCAGCCCGCGTGCCTGCGCGATCCAGGCGAACGCATCGCCAACCACGACCTTGGCGCGGGGATGGTCGAAGGCTTCGCCGCAGACCGCCGGCAGGTATTCGCGACACAGCTCGATCACGCGCGCGTCGATCTCGATCATCGTCAGTTCGGCCGGCACATGGTCCAGCGGTTCCAGACTGCGCAGCAGTTCGCCCAGCACCCCACCATCGCCGCCACCCAGGATCGCGATCCGTTCCAACTGCCGCACTTCCAGCAGCGGGCTGACCATCGCCACGCCGTAGGCGGCGTCGGATTCGGAGATCTGCAGGTCGCCATCCAGATACAGCTGGCCCCCGAAAACCGGGTGCCGGGCGATGCGGATCTGTTGCAGACCGGTGTGCTCATCGGCCAGCAGCACACTGCCGTCGGAGCGGCGCGAAGAAACGGCGGGAAGTCCGGCACGGAGGCCGTGGAATACAGGCATCAGGATTCCTTGACAGGTGGACAACACCCTCCATCCTCGACAAAGCCTTGCCCCGGCGCAAGTTCGCAGCACCCCAGGATCGTGTCCGCGCCCCGCGTGGTCAGCGTCTTGCCCTTATAATCGAGCGCTTTTCCGCCGCATGTGCACCGCAATGACCGGACCCACCTTCCAGGACCTGATCACCCGCCTCAACGCCTACTGGGCGGCACAGGGCTGCGTGCTGATCCAGCCGCTCGATCTTGAAGTCGGGGCCGGCACCTTCCACCCGGCCACCTTCCTGCGCGCGCTCGGGCCCGAGCCCTGGAACGCGGCCTATGTGCAGCCTTCGCGCCGCCCCACCGATGGCCGCTATGGCGAAAACCCGAACCGGTTGCAGCATTACTACCAGTACCAGGTGGTGATGAAGCCGAACCCGGACAACATCGTCGAGCTGTATTTCGAGTCGCTGAAGGCGCTGGGCATCGACCCGCTGGTGCACGACCTGCGCCTGGTCGAGGACAACTGGGAATCGCCCACGCTGGGTGCCTGGGGCCTGGGCTGGGAAGTCTGGCTCAACGGCATGGAAGTCACCCAGTTCACCTATTTCCAGCAGGCCGGCGGGCTGGAATGCCGGCCGGTGCTGGGCGAGATCACCTACGGCCTGGAGCGGCTGTGCATGTATCTGCAGGAATGCGACAACGTGTACGACCTGACCTGGACCATTGGCCCACAAGGCCCGGTCAGCTACGGCGATGTCTACCTGCAGAACGAGCGCGAACAGAGCGCCTACAACTTTGAACATGCCGATGTGGCCGAGCTGTTCCACCGCTTCGACGCCTGCGAGGCCGAGGCGATGAAGCTGGTCGAACTGGGCCTGCCGCTGCCGGCCTACGACCAGGTCTGCAAGGCCAGCCACAGCTTCAACCTGCTCGATGCACGTCGCGCGATTTCCGTCACCGAACGCCAGCGCTACATCCTGCGCGTGCGCAAGCTGTCGCAATCGGTGGCGCAGGCCTACTTCGAGCAGCGCGAGAAACTCGGGTTTCCCGGTGTGAAAGCGGCCTGAAACCTTTCCATCGGGGATCGGCCGCGGATAAAACCTCCGCATCCGGCCGCCCCGATGACCGCAGCGATTCCTTCCTTCATCCGCCTTCGGGCACCCTCTTCCGGGCGGAGAGGGAAAGAAACACAGAGACTCCGATATGCAACCGTTGCTGATCGAACTGGGCACCGAAGAACTCCCCGTTAAGGCATTGCCCGGGCTGGCGCAGGCCCTTTTTGATGGCGTCATCACCGGGCTGGAGAAGCGCGGCATCGCGATGCAGCGCGGCGACGCTAAGCCCCTGTTCTCCCCGCGCCGGCTCGCGGTGCTGCTGCCCGGCGTGGCCACGCGGCAGGCCGAGCAATCCAGCGAGGTGCTCGGGCCGTATCTGAACATCGCGCTGGATGCGGACGGCCAACCGACCCGCGCATTGCAAGGCTTCGCCGCCAAGAACGGCATCGACTGGACCGCGCTTGAGCGCACCACCGATGCCAAGGGCGAACGCTTCGTGCACCGTTCGGTGCGCGCCGGATCGGATACTGCCGAACTGCTGCCCGAAATCCTGCTCGAAGCCATCGCCGCAATGCCGATCCCCAAGCCAATGCGCTGGGGCGCACACGAACACGCCTTCGCGCGGCCGCTGCACTGGCTGGTGCTGCTGCTGGGTGATGCCGTGGTGCCGGCCACGCTGTTCGGGATCGCCTCCGCACGTGAAAGCCGCGGCCACCGCTTCCATCATGCCGGCGCCGTCAGCATCGGCCACGCCAATGACTATGTGGAGGCGCTGGAAAACGCCTTCGTGCTGGTCGATCCGGAACAGCGCCGCGCCCGCATCCGCAGCCAGGTCGAAGCCGCCGCCACGCAATGCGGCGGCGTGGCGCGGATTTCCGACGACAATCTGGAACAGGTCGTGGCGTTGGTGGAGTGGCCGAGTGCGATCGCCTGCAGCTTCGAATCGGACTTCCTCGCGGTGCCGCAGGAAGCGCTGATCGAGACCATGGAAGCCAACCAGAAATTCTTCCCGGTGCTGACCGCATCCGGCGCCCTGACCGAGCACTTCATCGGCGTGGCCAACATCGAATCGCGCGATGTGGCGCAGGTTCGCGCCGGCTACGAGCGCGTGATCCGGCCGCGCTTTGCCGATGCCAAATTCTTCTTCGATGAAGACCTCAAGCAGGGTCTGCACGCCATGGGCGAAGGCTTGGCCGGCGTCACCTACCAGGCCAAGCTCGGCAGTATCGCCGACAAGGTGCAGCGGGTGGCCGTACTGGCCGAAGTGATCGCCGCAGCGGTGGGCGTGGATGCATCACAGGCACGTCGTGCCGCCGAGCTTTCCAAGAACGACCTGCAATCACGCATGGTCAACGAGTTCCCGGAATTGCAGGGCATCGCGGGCCGGCATTACGCCGTGGCTGCCGGTGAATCGGCTGACGTGGCGCTGGCCATCGACGAGGCCTACCAGCCGCGTTTTGCCGGTGATGACATCGCGCTTTCGCCGCTGGGCAAGGTGCTGGCGATTGCCGAGCGGCTGGATACGTTGGCGGGTGGTTTTGCGGCGGGCCTCAAGCCGACCGGCAACAAGGATCCGTTTGCGTTGCGGCGGAATGCGTTGGGGTTGGCGCGGACGGTTATCGAATCAGGAGCAGACGTTGATATCGTCTCTCTGATTCGAGAGGCAGTCATGCAGAACTTTGGTGAGGTCTTCCTACGGGAGTTGGTGCAACGACCAGATAAAGTCGAAATTTCCAGGAGTGATGAGGACGGGACGTTCCACCACACTTTCCGCTTCTCAATCGATGATCCTGAAGTGAAGCGTCGAGCTATCGGCGTGGCAAACGACCTCTACGCCTTCATCCTCGACCGCCTGCGCGGCTACTACGCCGACAAGGGCGTTTCGGCAACGCAGTTCAACGCCGTCGCCGAATTGAAGCCGGCCTCGCTCTACGATCTGGACCGCCGCATCGATGCGATCGTCCATTTCGCCGCGCTGCCCGAAGCCGAAGCGCTGGCGGCGGCGAACAAGCGCATCGGCAACATCCTGCGCAAGGTTGAGGACGAGGTGCCCGACGCCATCGACGCCGCCGTATGGGTGGAACCGGTGGAAGCGCGCCTCGCCGAAGCCCTGCAAGGCGAGGAAGCCGCCGTCGATGCGGCGCTTGCGCAGCGCGACTACATCACCGCGCTCAAGCATCTGGCGCAGCTGCGCGAGCCCATCGACGCCTTTTTCGAAGGCGTGATGGTGATGGCGGACGATCCGCGCGTGCGCGCCAATCGCCTCGCCCTGCTCAAGCGCATCGCCGGGCGTTTCCTGGCCGTGGCGGACGTTTCCCTGCTGGCCGGCGGCTGAGTCCGCCAGCGGCATGCGCCGGGCCGTTGCGGTTGTTGGCGCGCCGTGGTTATGGCAAGATGCACGGCTCGCTTCCTCCGGCTCAGGCCGGGGTCCGTGCCGGCAGCGCGATTCCCGGCCGCAAGCGAGCCTGTCCCGCATCGCGCGCCGCTCCGGCGGCGGGGCCGCCGTTCCCCTGGCCAAGGGGGGCATCACAGAACCTTCGAGGTGCGTCATGGCACGCGTGTGTCAAGTGAGCAAGAAGGGTGTGCAGACCGGCAACAACGTCTCGCACGCCAACAACAAAACCCGCCGCCGCTGGCTTCCCAACCTTCACGAGCGCCGCTTCTGGGTGGCGAGCGAGAACCGCTGGGTGAAGCTGCGTGTTTCCAACCATGCCCTGCGCACCATCGACAAGAACGGCATCGACGCCGTCCTCGCCGAGCTGCGCAAGCAGGGCGAGAAGGTCTAAGGAGCTGCGACCATGGCATCCAAGCGCGACAAGATCCGCCTGACCTCCTCGGCCGGCACCGGACACTTCTACACCACCGACAAGAACAAGAAGAACACTCCGACCAAGATCGAGATCAAGAAGTACGATCCGGTCATTCGCAAGCACGTGATCTACAAGGAAGGCAAGATCAAGTGATTGCATCCGGGGCATGCCGGACACGGAAAAGCCCGCCATTCGGCGGGCTTTTCATTTGCAGCGCGCGGTACATGCCGAAACCTGCGGATTTGTGAAGTCTTTTTTACCCGCATAGCATGGACGGAAGTGCCCGCCGATGGATCGCGTCCCGGTGATTGTGCATCGCGTCATCATCCTGCTGTTGTCCCTGTGCCTTCTGGCTCACGGTGTTCCCGTCGATGCGGCGGCGGCGCGCATTGCGCAGGCCCAGGCGCTGGCGTATCAGGGAGACCAGGTGGCCGCCGAGGCGCTGTGGCAGGAGGTGGCCGCCGACGCGACCGCGCAGCAGGACGCGCAGACCCTTGACGCCGCGCGGCGCGGCTTGGCGTCGCTGGCGTTCCAGAACGGCGATTACGAGCGCTTCTCCACCCTGCAGCGCCAGCGCCTGGCGGATGCCGAAGCGCGCGATGACCTGCGCACCCAGGCGGATGCTCACATGGAGCTGGCCCTGCTGGAGCGCCGCCGCGGCCATCTGGCCGAAGCGCACGATGCGCTGGAGGACGTCATCCAGCGCTTCCGGGCGGTGGGCGACGCGGGCGGCGAAGGCCGTGCGCTCACCCATCAGGGCCTGGTGCTTCTCAGCCTGGGCCAGTTCGCGCAGTCCCTGGATGCGCTCGAACAAGCGCGGGTGCTGCATCGCGGAGGGGCCGATGTCGAACTGGACCGCACCTACCATTACCTGGGCCTGCTGCATCGCAGCCTGCACGACATCCCGCAGGCGCTGCACTACCTTGCCCTGGCCCTCGAGGAGGCGCGCGCCCGACCCGACCCGATGAGAGTGGCTCCGGTGCTTGGCAGCCTTGCGCGGGTTTCCAACGATGCCGGTGACTTCCAGGCCGCGCTGGGCCACACCGCAGAAGCGCATGCGCTGGCGCAGCGCGCCCGCAGCGTCCCCGGCGAAACTTACAGCCTGCTGGAGCGGGGCCGCGCCCTGCTGGGGCTGGCGCGGCTGGACGAGGCGCGCGAGGCGCTGGAAGCCTCGCGCCGGCTCAGCCGCAGCATTTCGCAGGATCGCACCGCGGCCGACGCAACGTTTGCCCTGGGGCGCGTGGCGCGCTCCTCCGGCGATCCGGCGGCGGCCCTCCGGCACTTCCGCGAGGCGGTACGCAACTACGAGGCCGCCAGCGACGCGCCGCAGATGTTCGACGCCTACCGCCAGATGATTCCGCTGCTGCGCGAGGCTGGCGAGCATGCGGACGCCGCACGCCTGGCCGAAGCGGCGCTGGATCTTGAACAACAGATCGCCGGGCGCGGCGCGGCGCGGCGCATCACGCTGGCCGAGCATCGCCATGACGTTGCGGAGAAGGCGCACCAGATCCAGTTGCTGCAGCGCGAGAACGAGATCCAGGAGCTGCGCCTGGCCAAACAGCAGCTCGACCGCCGCGTCGTCATGGGCGTGATCGCGAGCCTGTGCGCGATTGCCGGCCTGCTGGCCTGGGCCTTCCTGCGCAGCCGACGCAGCCGCCGTGCCCTGGCGCATGCCAACGCCGAGCTGGAGGCGAGCCGCGCCGCGCTGCGCCAGGCCAACGCGGCGCTGGCCGAACGCGCCCAGGTGCTGGCGCAGGCCGCGTCCACCGATGCCCTGACGGGCCTGTCCAACCGCGCCCATGTGCTCGACGGCCTCGAAGACGCGGCCGCCAAGGCGCACTCCGGGCAGCATCACCTGGCCGTGCTGATGCTCGATGTGGACAGCTTCAAGGGCATCAACGACCGCCATGGGCATCGCGTCGGTGATCGCGTGCTCCGTTCGGTCGCCGTGCTGATGCGCGACCTGCTGCCTCCCGAGGCGCTGGTGGGACGCTACGGCGGTGAAGAGTTTCTCCTGGTGCTGCCGGGACACGATCTGGAAGCGGCGCGCCGGGTGGCTGAGCGCCTGCGGCATGCGGTGGAAGGCTCCAGCACGCCCGGGCTTCCGCACGTGACGATCAGCATCGGGCTGACGGTGCGCAAGCCGGGGAGCGACATCGATCCCGACCAGATGGTGGAAGAGGCCGACCAGGCGCTCTATCGGGCCAAGCAGTCCGGTCGGAACCGCGTCGAAGCGGCGCTGCGCGTCGCCTGAACGCCCCGCGCTGGCGCGCGCCGGGATCGCAGCGGCGCACCCCCAGCCGACGGCCGGCAGTGCGAAAAAATGGTGCAGTGCGATACGATCCTGTGTCGCCCCGCAACAGCCGGCGTCCGGGTGCACCGCCAGCAGCGCTCCGGGCCCGTGTCACCCGGACGACCGAACGCCGTGCGCCGGAACTGGAACCGCGCGCAGGCGTGCGCCCCCTCACGCAATGGAGTGTCCATGTCGTACGAACACGTCGAGAAGCTCATCAAGGATCACGCGGTCGAGTTCGTCGACCTGCGTTTCGCCGACATGGGCGGCAAGCAGCATCACGTGACCTTCCCGGTACGTGCCGTGGAGCCGGCCCTGTTCGAGGACGGCAAGATGTTCGATGGCTCTTCGATCGCCGGCTGGAAGGGCATCAACGAGTCGGACATGGTGCTGCTGCCCGATGCCACCAGCGCCTTCATCGACCCGTTCACCGCCGACCCGACCCTGGTGCTGGTCTGCGACGTTCTCGAACCGGCCACGATGCAGGCCTATGCCCGCTGCCCGCGCTCGGTGGCGCGACGCGCCGAAGCCTTCCTCAAGGCCAGCGGCATCGCCGAGACCGCCTTCTTCGGCCCGGAGCCGGAGTTCTTCATCTTCGATTCGGTGCGCTGGGCCAACGACATGGGCCACACCTTCTTCCACATCGATTCGGAGGAAGCGCACTGGAATTCGGCCCGCGAGTACGAAGGCGGAAACACCGGCTATCGTCCCGGCGTGAAGGGCGGCTACTTCCCTGTGGCGCCGGCCGATACGCTGCACGACCTGCGTGCGGAAATGTGCAAGGTGCTCGAATCGCTCGGCATCGAAGTGGAGGTGCACCACCACGAGGTGGCGAACGCCGGCCAGTGCGAGATCGGAGTGAAGTTCAGCACCCTGCTGAAGAAGGCCGATGAACTTCTGACCCTCAAGTACGTGGTCAAGAACGTCGCGCACCGCTACGGCAAGACCGTCACCTTCATGCCCAAGCCGCTGGTGGGCGACAACGGATCGGGGATGCACGTGCACCAGTCGCTGGCCAGGGACGGGCAGAACCTGTTTGCCGGTGAAGGTTACGGCGGCCTCTCGCAGATGGCGCTCTGGTACATCGGCGGCATCTTCAAGCATGCCCGGGCGATCAACGCCTTTTCCAACGCCACCACCAACAGCTACAAGCGCCTGGTGCCGGGCTTCGAGGCGCCCGTGATGCTGGCCTATTCGGCCCGCAACCGGTCGGCCTCGTGCCGTATTCCGTGGGTCAACAGCCCGAAGGCGCGCCGCATCGAAATGCGTTTCCCCGATCCGATGCAGAGCGGCTATCTCACCTTTGCGGCCCTGCTGATGGCCGGTCTTGACGGCATCCGCAACAAGATCGATCCGGGCGCACCGAGCGACAAGGACCTTTACGACCTGCCGCCGGAAGAGGAAAGGAACATCCCCACCGTCTGCCATTCGCTCGATCAGGCGCTGGAAGCGCTCGATGCCGACCGCGACTTCCTCAAGGCCGGCGGAGTGTTCAGCGACGACTTCATCGACGGCTACATCGCGATGAAGATGCAGGAGGTCACGAAGTTCCGCGCCTCGACCCACCCGCTGGAATACGCGCTCTACTACGGGCTTTGAGCGCAGCGGTGGCCGGCGTGCTCAGTCGCCGGCCATCGACAGGTAGCTGTCCTTGAGGCGCACGTAGTGCGCGGCGCTGTAGCGCAGCGACTCCATCTCGCGCTCGCTGAGCCGCCGCACGCAGCGCGCCGGGTTGCCCAGCCACAGTTCTCCCGAACCCACCGTCTTGCCCGAGGGCACCAGGGCGCCGGCACCGACGAAGCCGAAGTCTTCCACCGTGGCGCCGTCCAGCACGGTGGCGCGCATCCCGATCAGGCAGAAGTCGCCCACCGTGCAGCCGTGCAGGATCACGCCGTGGCCCACCGTGGTGTCCGAGCCGATGCGCGTGGGAAAGCCGCCCGGCCGGGTGTAGGGGCCGTCGTGGCTGACGTGCACGATGCTGCCGTCCTGGATGCTGGTGCGCGCGCCCACGCAGATGGAATTCACGTCGCCGCGCAGCACCGCGCCGGGCCAGATCGAGACGTCATCGCCCAGCACCACCTCGCCGATCACGGTGGCGGCCGGATCGACATAGACGCGCGCACCGAGCGCGGGTGTGGCGTGCAGGAAAGGACGGACGGGATTCATCGGATCCTGAGCGGGGTGGACCAGGCGATGCAGTTTAGCCGGGTGTGCCCGCGCCACCAGCACGCGGCGGTCGCCGATCCGGATCGTGGTCGGTGCGTTCACAGCCAGCCCCGCTCGGCGAAGCTGGTGACTTCGTCGCCAATCACGAAATGATCGAGCACGCGTACACCCACCAGTTTCAGGGCTTCGCGCAGGGCATCGGTGAGCATGCGGTCGGCGGCGCTGGGTTCGGCGATGCCGCTGGGATGGTTGTGCGCGAACACCACCGCGGCGGCGTTGTGTTCCAGGGCGCGGCGTACCACTTCGCGCGGATGTACCTCGCTGCTGTCGAGCGTACCCATGAACAGCTCCTCCATCGCGATGGGGCGGTGCCGGGTGTCGACGAACAGACAGGCGAAGACCTCGCGCGTGCGATCCCGCAGCCGTGCGCGGAAGTATTCGCCGGCGTGACGCGGATGGGTGATGGCGTCGGGCCGGTCCAGCTTGGTCGCCAGATGGCGGGTGGCCAGCTCCAGCGCGGCGACCAGACGCGCGGCGCGCGCCGGACCCAGCCCGGATTCGCGAACCAGCTCGGCGCCGGGCAGCGCCAGAAGGCCGCGCAGGCCGCCGCGCCGCGCCAGCAGCTCGCGTCCCAGTTCGATCGCGTTGCGTCCCGGCAGCCCGGTGCCGAAGAACACGGCGAGCAGTTCGGCGTCGGACAGCACCTGCGGTCCGCGGGCCAGCAATTTTTCGCGCGGCCTTTCTTCGGCCGGCCAGTCGCGCAGGTTCATGTCGTCCTCCCATGGGCTCAGGTCCATACTTCATGAGCGGGCGCGTCGGCGGCATCGGCCCGGGGTGGCTTTGAAGTAAGCTGATCGTCCTGTTTTTGCATAGGACTTTTCCGATGCGGCCACGCCTTCGCCGCCTTCTGGCGATCACCTGCGGACCCCGGGCATGAGCGCGGCACCGCAGCGCATCCTGCTCGGCGTGAGCGGCGGAATCGCGGCCTACAAGGCGGCCGATCTGGTGCGACGCCTGCGCGAGCGGGGCGCGCAGGTGCGCGTGGTGCTGACCGGGAACGCCGAACGCTTCGTCGGCGCGCTGACCTTCCAGGCGCTGTCGGGCGAACCGGTGCGCACCTCGCTTTGGGATGCCGCTGCGGAAGCCTCGATGGGCCATATCGAGCTGGCGCGCTGGGCCCAGCGCGTGGTGATCGCTCCGGCCTCAGCCGACCTGATCGCGCGCCTCGCCCAGGGCCAGGCTGACGACCTGCTGACCACGCTGTGTCTGGCCACCGAAGCGCCGCTCTACCTCGCGCCGGCGATGAACCGGGTGATGTGGGAGCACGCCGCGGTGCAGGCCAACCTGGGCACGCTGGTGGGGCGCGGTGCCGTGTTGCTGGGGCCCGATGCCGGCAGCCAGGCCTGCGGGGAAACCGGCGCGGGCCGCATGTGGGAGCCGATCGCGATCGCCGAGGCGGTCATGGCACCCGCCCCCGATCCCGAAGTTGCCGCGATCCTGGCCGGGCGACGCCTGCTGCTGACCGCCGGACCCACGGTGGAGGACCTGGATCCGGTGCGCTATCTCGGCAACCGCAGCTCCGGCCGCATGGGGTATGCCGTTGCCGCTGAAGCGCGGCGGCTGGGCATGCGCGTCACCCTCGTCTCCGGCCCGGTCAACCTTTCCGTGCCGGAAGGCGTGGAGCGCGTCGCGGTGCGCAGCGCCGAACAGATGCACGGTGCGGTGATGGATCGCGTGGCGCAGTCGGACCTGTTCATCGCCACCGCCGCGGTGGCCGATTTCCGTCCGCGCGAAGCCAGCCGGGAAAAGATCAAGAAGCGCGGCGACGGCGGCCTGAGCCTGGAGCTGGTCCAGAACCCGGACATTCTCGCGGAGGTCGCCGCGAGGCAGGATCGGCCCTTTGTGGTCGGTTTCGCCGCGGAGACGAACGAGGTCGAGCGCTACGCGCGCGACAAGCTGGAGCGCAAGCGCCTGGACATGATCGCCGCCAATCGCGTGGGCGAGGAGGGCTCGGGCTTCGATGCGGACTGCAATGCCCTGACCGTGCTGTGGCCCGGAGGGCGCCACGAGATCGCGCGTGCCGACAAGGCGCAGGTGGCACGGGAGTTGCTGGCCCTGATTGCCAGGCACCTCCGGAATCGACCATGACGCCCTTCGCCGCCCCGCCGCCGGATCCGACAGCATGTCCCGACGTGGCCATGCGGGTGCTCGATCCCCGCCTGGGCGCGGAGTTTCCGCTGCCCGATTACGCCACCGCCGGCGCAGCCGGGCTGGACCTTCGCGCCATGCTCGAGGCGCCGCTGACCCTGGCGCCGGGCCGGAGCGAACTGGTGCCCTCGGGGCTTGCGATCCACATTGCCGACCCGCACTGGTGCGCGGTGGTGCTGCCGCGCTCGGGTCTGGGCCATCGCCACGGGCTGGTGCTGGGCAACCTCACCGGGCTGATCGATGCAGACTACCAGGGCCCGCTCCTGCTCAGTCTGTGGAACCGCAGCGACAGGCCATTTACCATCAGTCCCGGCGACCGCGTCGCGCAGCTGGTGTTTGTTCCGGTCGGTCGGGTCCGTCTGGTGCCCGTCGCCGCCTTCGATCCGAGCGCGCGGGGCGAGGGTGGATTCGGGCACACCGGAACAGGTTGAGCGCGCGATCGGGCGTCCAGGGGAAACGAATGGCAAAGCGCAACAAGAACGAGCCCCGCGAAGCCTTGCGGCTGCCACCGCGGATCAGCGCCGGCATCCTGGGTGTGTTCGCACTGCTCGCGCTGCTGGGCGGTCTGGGAATCCTGTGGCAGACCTGGCGCGCATCCGACACGGAATCCGTGGGTCCGCGCCTGGAGCAGCTGCGCGGTGGCATCGCCACCGCGATCGCCGAGGAAGTGCGCCAGGTGCAGGAGCGCCTGGATGCGGCGATCCAGGATGCCCACCTGCGCGCCGACGTGGCGGCCGGCGAGCTCGAAGCCGCCACCGAGCGCCTGCGCAGGGACTGGCCCAACGTCAACGACATCGCGATCTACGAGCCTTCGCTGGACGAGCCGTTTTCCGACGAGATGGCCGCGGTCGGTTTCGGCAAGCTTGCGTTGCTGACCTCGGCGGTCAACGAGCGCATCAGCCGCGTGGGCGTGGTGGGCAAGGGTGCCGAGCTCTCGCTCGGACTCGCGGCGCCCATCCTGGACGACGACGGCGTGCCGCTGGCAGTGGGCTACGGTGCCCTGCCGCTCGACACCATCACCGGCTCGGCCACGGCGGCCAGCCTTCCGGGCGGCTATCTGGAACTGCGCAGCGGGCAGCGGGTGCTCGTGCAGCAGGGCGATGCGAGCCTGCGGTTTGCTACCCAGGCCACCGCGGTCGAGGGGATCGCGCTGCAGGTCGCGACCGCCGCGCCGGAATTCGTGTCCACCCTGCCCTATTCCAAGACCACCCAGCTGGGCCTTGGAACAGGCGCCTTGCTGCTGGGTGCCTTGCTGGTGTGGAAACTGCTCAAGACCCTGCGGCTTGGCGCCAGCGCGGGCCGGACGGTGGAGCCGACGTTCGCCGAAACCCTGCGACAGTCGGCGCAGGCCGGCGAGGGCGCGACGGCCGACGTCGCGCCGCGCTCAGAACCGAAGCGGGGCGCGGAGAAGCCCGTGCAGAAGAAGGCCGCGCTGGCGCTGGACCGCAGCATTTTCCGCGCCTATGACATCCGCGGCGTGCTCGGCAAGACCCTGAGCGACGACATCGCGCGCCTGCTGGGGCAAGCGATCGGCACCGTGATGGCCGAACGCGGCCTGAGGGAGATCGTGATCGGGCGCGACGGGCGCCTGTCGGGCCCCGAGCTGTCCGATGCGCTGATCGAGGGCCTGCGCCTGGCCGGGCGCGACGTCATCGACATCGGCATGGCGCCCACGCCGGTGGTGTATTTCGCCAGCTACCAGCTGCAGACCGGCTCCTGCGTCGCAGTGACGGGCAGCCACAACCCGCCCGATTACAACGGCTTCAAGATCGTCCTGGGCGGCGAAACCCTCGCGGGCGAGGCGATCGAGGATCTCTACTTCCGCATCGTCGACGGCCTGCTGGACCAGGAGGGCGGCGGCGGCCTGCAGAGCATGGACGTGTCGACCGAATACGTCTCGCGCATCGCCTCGGACGTGCAGCTCGAACGCCCGCTCAAGGTCGTCGTGGATGCCGGCAACGGCGTGGCCGGCGTCATCGGGCCGCAGGTGCTGGAGGCGATCGGTGCCGAGGTGGTGCCGCTCTATTGCGATATCGACGGCGAGTTCCCCAGCCATCATCCCGATCCGAGCGATCCGGAAAACCTGCGCGACCTGATCCACTTCGTGCAGAAGTTCGACGCCGACCTGGGCCTGGCCTTCGACGGCGACGGCGATCGCCTCGGCGTGGTCACCCGGCAGGGCGAGGTGATCTTTCCCGATCGCCTGCTGATGCTGTTCGCGCGCGATGTGCTGATCCGCAATCCCGGTGCCACGATCATCTACGACGTCAAGTGCACCGGGCACCTGGCCGGGCAGATCCTGCGCAACGGCGGCAGCCCGATCATGTGGAAGACCGGCCATTCGCTGATCAAGGCCAAGATGCGTGAAACCGACGCCGAGCTGGCCGGCGAAATGAGCGGGCACTTCTTCTTCCGCGAGCGCTGGTTCGGCTTCGACGACGGCATCTATTCCGCTGCGCGCCTGCTGGAAATCCTCGCCACCGAGGACCGCAGCCCTGAAGAGGTCTTCGCCGAGCTGCCCAAGGGCGCCAGCACGCCCGAGCTCAAGGTGCCGATGGAAGAGGGCGCGCACTACGCCTACATCGACACGTTCTCCGAGGTGGCGCAGTTCGAGGACGCGAAGATCTCCACCATCGACGGCATCCGCGCCGACTGGCCGGATGGCTGGGGCCTGGTGCGCTGCTCCAACACCACGCCGAGCCTGGTGCTGCGCTTCGACGCCGACGACGAGGCGGCGCTCTTGCGCATCCAGCAGCTGTTCCGCGAGCAGCTCCTTGCGGTGGATCCGGATCTCGCCCTACCGTTCTGATTCCGCCTCGTGCCGCGCCCGTGCGTAACGCGGGCGCGGCGCAAGACCGCGTGCGGCTCAGTCCGCGATCACTTCAGCGTCACCCGACGGCGGTTGTCGTCGGAAACGCGGTCGATCAGCTTGTTGTACGGATCGATGCCGGCATCGTAAGGCTCGCCGTCCACCACGAGTTCCAGAGTGGTTTCGGTCTGCTCGAAGCGGTGCCGTGCGAGGTACAGCACGCTCTCGTCGTCCTCCTTGCCGCCCTTCGGGCGTGCAAAGATGCCGACCTCGATCTCGTCGGTCACCGGCACCTCGTTTTCCTTGCCCTGGCCGTCGGCCTCGAACTTGGCCGCGTGCAGCTTCAGCGTCACCGCGTAGCGGCCGTCCTCGCGTTTCACCGCGGTGGCCTCCACCGCGCGATTGTCGAAGAACACGATCTTCTCGAACAGGTCTTCGATCAGCGGATGGAACCTCGGGTCCGTGCCCTCGCGCAGGTAGGCCAGCAGCTCGCGCGAGGTGGTGTAGGGCGGTTCCTGATAGCCCTTGTCCTCCAGGAAGCGCTTGAGGATGGCGTTCAACGTCGTCTCGCCGATCGCTTCGCGCAGCGCGTAGAACACCAGCGAGCCTTTCTGGTAGTGGATGTACTGCTGATTCTCCACCAGCGCCAGCGGCAGCTCCTCGCGCTGTTCCATCGCGCGCGACATGAGATAGCGGTCGAGCTCGTACTTGAGGAACTTGCGCATCCGCGCGCGGCCGTATTCCTTCTCCATCACCATCAGTGCCGAATACTGCGCCAGCGACTCGGACAGCATGGTTGATCCCTGCACGTTGGCGCCGATCACCTGGTGCGCCCACCACTGGTGCGCAACCTCGTGCGCGGTGACGTAGAACACGTAGTCGATCTTGTCCTCGTCGCGCAGGTCGGTGACGAAGCCGATGGCTTCCGAATAGGGCACGGTGTTGGCGAAGGCCTGGGCGAAGCCGGCGTAGCCGGGGAACTCCAGGATGCGCAGCTGGCGGTGCTGGTAGGGCGTGAAGTGGGTGCTGAAGTAATCGAGCGACTTCTGCGCCGCCTCGATCATGCGCGCGACGTTCCAGACGTGCTTGGGGTCGTGGTAGACCTCGATCGGCAGCCCGTTCCACTCCCCGCGCGCCACCTCCCAGCGCGCCGACAGCCAGGCCGCGAAGTTGAGCATCGGCACGTCCATGGTGTAGCGAAAGTAGCGGCGGCCATCCTCGATCCACTCGCGCTGCAGGTAGCCCGGTGCCAGCGCGATCTGGTCGGGCGCGGTGGACACCGTGGTCTCGAACTCCAGCCAGTCGGCGTCGCCTGAGATGTAGGTGTTGGCGCGCGCCGCCTCGTCGTCGATCGATGCCATGCGCGGCACCTCGCCCAGATCGCGCTTGCGGCGCTCGTTGCGGTCCACGATCTGGTTGGATTCGAGATAGCCGAACTGCGGGAAAAGGAAGCTGTTGAAGAAGCTTCCGTTGTCCACCACCGCGGTCTGGGCGCGATCGTTGGGAAAGCCCTTCTGTTCGAGTGTCAGGCGGAAGTCGAAGTCCATTTCCGCCCCGGGCGCGAGCGGCTCGGCGAGGCGGTAGATCGCATAGTCGAGCACGTCGTCCTGCAGCACCACCTCGTGTGCGGCGAAGTCCAGCGCCACCTGCCCGGCGCGGAAGCCGGCGGGAACGACGACGTGCAGCGTGTCGATGGCCTCGGCGTGGCGGTTCTTCAGCCGGTAGTGGCCACGCACCTGCGCGCTGCGCGTTTCCGGGTAGATGTCCACGTCCACCCGCATGCGGATGATGCGCGGCTGCGCGATGCCCTTGTACTGGCGGTACTTCCTCTCGTAGTCGGCCTGCCGGTCCAGCGCCACGTCGCCCGGCACGTACTCGTTCAGGCGGTGGGTGTTGTGGAAGACGAACAGTCCGCTGCCGACGAAGGCTGCCAGCGCCAGCACCGCGGCGACCGCCGGGCCTGGGCCGAAGCGTCGGCGCGCCTCGCGCAGGCGCTCGCGGAAGGAGGCGCGGTTGCCGCGCACCCAGAACACCAGCGCGGCGATGAACAGCAGCACCGCGAAGCTGCCCCAGTACAGCCGCAGCCAGCTCCAGCCGATCAGGAAGTGGCCGTAGCCGTTCATGTCCGAATAGGGCAGGGGCGGTGTGCCGAACGGGCGATAGAGGAGATCGTCGAGGTCGAGGAATCCCATCGTCGCGCGCAACACCAGATACACCAGCATCAGCAGATAGCCGATGAACTTGTTGTTGCTGACGACCTGCAGGAACAGCGCCAGCACGCCCATCAGCACGAAGCCGGAGCACTCGATCAGCATTCGCGACAGGTACAGCCCCGGCTCGATCGCCACCCCGCCGCGGATGAGCTGGTAGACGATCGTCACCGCGATGCCCGAGGCATAGAACAGCAGCACCACGCCGGTGAGCGCCACGAGTTTGGAGGCCAGCGCGATCCAGTCGGCGTTGGGGTAGGCGTCGGTGACTTCGGCGATGCGTGCGCTGCGCTCGCGGAACACCAGCTCGCCGGCGTAGAACACCACGATGATCAGCAGGAACAGCGAATAGGAGCCGGTGATCAGGCCGACCATCGTGGCCGTGGTCGGATAGCGCGGGGTGCCGAACATCTCCATGCCGAAGCTGAGGTTGACGATCAGGATCATCAGCCCGAACAGCCCCATCACCAGCAGCGGCACGCCGCGCAGCACGCCCTTGAGGTCAAACCCGGCCTGGTGCAGGAACTGCCGCACCTGCGCCGCAGGCCCGGTGGCGAGGGTGACCGCCGGGATAACGAGCGGTGCGGCGCGCGGCGTGGCGGACAGTGGCGCCGCGGCGGCGTTGCGGCGACGCAGGGTCCAGCCTTCCCGATCGGTGCGGAACAGGCGCCACGCCGCCCACAGCAGCAGCGCGCCCAGTGCCATCCAGATGGCCCGGTTGGCCAGCAGCAGCCCCGACAGCGGCGGCAGCTGCGTATTGCGTTCGCTGATCGACCAGTAGCGCGTGGCGGTTTCCACCGCGGCCATGCCGTAGGGATCGATCAGCGCGCCGACCCAGCGGGTGTCGAGATCGGCCGTGAGCGTTTCGGTGACGATGTTGAACACCAGGAAGGCGATCACCCCGACGTAGGTCATCAGCATCGAGCGCGTCGCCACCGCCAGGCAGAACAGCAGCGCGCCCATGAAGAAGAGGTTGGGCAGGATCAGCACCGCCAGCGCCCACAGGTAGGGCGCGGCGGTCGTCGGCCCCAGCCGTTCGGCGTCGACCCAGGGCATGAAGGTGCCGACGAAGATGCCGAGCGCCACGCCCAGCATGATCAGTCCGGCCATGCCGAGGCCGCCGGCGAAGCGGCCGAGGAGGTAGTCGCGCTTCTTCACCGGCGTGGTGAAGAACAGCTCGGCGGTGCGGTTGTCGAAATCGCGCAGCGCCGCGCCGCCGATGAAGATCACCGCCAGCAGCATCGCCAGCGAAATGAAGGCACCCAGGAGATAGACGATGACGTAGGGCGCATTGCGGTTGACGTTGCCGATGGCCCCGCCCACCTGCACCGCGTCGGAGCTGGCGGCACCGAAGGCGAGCAGGGCGAACACCGAGAACACCACCCAGAACACGGGGCTGGAGAACTGCTGGCGCAGCTCGAAGGCGAAAATGGTCCGGAACATGGGCGCGACCTCAGGCAGCGCGTGCCGCGGCCTGCGCGCGCAGCCGGCCGAAATAGACGTCTTCCAGGTCCGGCGCGATGGCTTCGAAGCCCTCCTCCGGGCGCGTGTCGGCAAGCACGTGGATCACCGGCACGCCTGCCACCAGGCGCGTGGACAGCACCACCAGATCTTCCTGGTAGCGTGCCAGCGCGGCCTTGGGTACGGTCTTGCGCCACACCCGCCCTTGCAGCGAGGCCATGGCCTCGCGCGGCTCGCCGGTGAGCAGCACCTGGCCGCGCGAGATGATCGCCATGCGTGGGCACAGGTCGGTCACGTCCTCCACGATGTGGGTGGACAGGATCACCACCACGTGCTCGCCGATTTCCGACAGCAGGTTGAGGAAGCGGTTGCGCTCCTCCGGATCGAGCCCTGCGGTCGGCTCGTCCACGATGATCAGCCGCGGATCGCCGAGCAGCGCCTGTGCGATCCCGAAGCGCTGGCGCATGCCGCCGGAAAAGCCGCCCAGCTTCTGCCCGCGCACGTCCCACAGGTTCACCTGCCTGAGCAGCGCTTCCACCACCTCGCGGCGCTCTTTCGCATTGACGATGCCCTTCAGCCGGGCGAAGTGGTCAAGCATGGTGATCGCCGGCTCCTTCGGATAAACCCCGAACTCCTGCGGCAGGTAGCCCAGCCGGCGGCGCGCTTCGGCTTTGTTCGCCAGCACGTCGAGATCCCCCAGGCGGATCGCGCCCGCGTCCGGGTCCTGCAAGGTGGCGATGGTGCGCATCAGGGTGGATTTGCCCGCGCCGTTCGGCCCCAGCAATCCAAACATGCCGGTCGGAATGTCGAGCGAGACGCCGGTGAGCGCCGCGACGCCGTTGGCGTAGGTCTTGGAGAGGTTCTTGATCGACAGCATGGGGTCGGGTTCCGGTAAAAGAATCGGGTGTGGCTTCAAGCCATCGCGCGCCGGCACGAGGGACGGTGCGGGTCGATGGATACGCGGGAAGACTACTTGGCCGGCCGCCGTGTGACGTGTGCCAAAGGTCGTGATGAAGGTCACGGAATCCCGGCGCAGCGTACGCGGTGCGCGCACCGGCACCATGCTGCGATAATTGCCCGGATGCCCGGTGGCCACTACGCCATGACGCAGCGACGCAACGCCCTGCTCCTCACTCTCTTTCTTGTTCCGGCGTCACAGTGCGCCGGCCTCGAGCTGGGTACGTTCGCCGGTTCCACGGTGGAGTGGGAAGGGCTGCTGCAGGCCGATCGCTACGGCTATCACGACGTGCGCCCCGACGCGGCGCGTCGCTCCGACGCCGGCATGCGTCGCGCCGAGCTGATCCTCGCCGGCACCGGCCCGGGTCGCGTGTCCTGGGAGATCGCCTACGACGCCCACCTCAGGCGCTGGCTGAACGTGCAGCTCGGTCTGGATCTGGGCAAGAGTCGCCGCCTGCGCGCGGGCCAGTTCAAGCAGCCGCTGGGCCTGGAAGAAGTGGCCTCGACGCGGCACGCGGATTTCATTGCCAAGGCGGCCGTCAGCAACGTCCTGGCTCCCGGTCGCCGGGCCGGGGTGAACTACACCCAGGCGGGCGAAGGCTGGAGCGTCAGCGTCAGCGCGATCGACCGCAGCATCAACGCCGGCGGGGCGCAGGGAGCCGGCTATGCGGTGCGCGCCACCTGGGCACCCATCCGCACGTCGGGCCGTACCCTGCACCTCGGCCTGGCCCACGTCGGCTACACCGTCCCCGGCGGCGGGCAGCGCCTGGCCGCGCGCCCGCAGAGCGACCTGTCGAACGAGCGGATCATCGACAGCGGCCGCTTCACCGACGCCCGCCGCCTGGACACCAGCAGCGCGGAAGCGGTGTGGCTCGCCGGCCCGCTGAAGCTGCAGGCCGAATACCTGCAGGGCACCATCGAGCGCACCGCCGCCCCCGACTACACCGCGCGCGGCGGCTATCTGAGCGCGGTGTGGAACCTCGGCGGCGAGGCTTGGTCGTATCGCGACGGCTTGCCGCGCGCCGCATCACCGACGTCGGCGCACAGCCTTTGGCAGTTCGCCGCGCGCATCGAAACCATGGATCTGGACGACGCCGGGATCGGGGGCGGACACATGGACACGATCACCCTCGGGGTGAACTGGTACTGCGGGGAACACCTGCGGCTGAGCCTCAATGGCTCGGGCGTCGACAGCCACCGGCGCGGCACGCCCGCGGACAGGGAAGTCGTCGGGCTGCGCGCGCAGATGCACTGGTAGCCGGGTGCCGCCGACGTTCAGCGCGCCTGCGGACCGTCCGCTCGCCGGGCTTCGCGCTCCAGTGCGCCGAGAATCCTCTGTCCCGCCCGCCCGTCGGCCGGCGTCATCCGGAGGCGTTCCTGCTCGGCGACGATGGCGCGGCGGGTGCGGATGCCGATCATGCCGTCGGCCTCGCCGATATCGTGGCCGCGCGCGATGAGCAGGTGCTGCAGGCGCTCGCGCTCGTCGCGGCCGAGGCCGGGGTCGTCGGTGGGCCAGGCCGCGACCTGCGGCGGGTCGCCGCGCAGGCGATCGGAGAGCAGCGCGATGGCCAGCGCATAGCTCTCCGCCGCGTTGTAGGAATAGATCGCATCGTAATTGCGCAAGGCGAGCCACGCCGGCCCGGCCTTGCCGGCCGGAAGCAGCAGCGCGGCGCGCGCCTCGCCCGGCGGCAGCGGGCCGCCGTCGACGCGCACCACGCCGCGCGCGCGCCAGTCCGCGAGTGGACGTGGATTCTTGCGGCCGGCCAGCGAGGGGTCGAGCGCAGCGGGAATACGCACCTCGAAGCCCCAGGCCTCGCCGCGCTTCCAGCCGGCGCGCTGGAGGTAATTGGCGGTGGAAGCCAGCGCGTCCGGCACGCTGGCCACCAGGTCGCGGCGCCCATCGCCATCGAAATCCACCGCGATGCGCGCGTAGGTGCTGGGCATGAACTGGGTGTGGCCGAAGGCGCCGGCCCAGGAGCCGGTGAGTCCTTCGGGCGAAAGATCCCCGACGTGGAGCAGTTTCAGCAATGCCAGGAATTCGCCGCGAAAGAACGCCTGTCGGCGACCGGCGCAGGACAGCGTGGCCAGCGAGACCAACAGCGGGCGCGAGCCGAACACCCGTCCGTAGTCGCTTTCCACGCCCCACACGGCGACCACGGTGTGGCGATCCACGCCGTACGCCGCCTCCACCCGCGTCAGCACCTCGGCGTGGCGCTCAAGCATCTCGCGCCCCTGCGCCACGCGTCGCTCATCCACCAGCCCGGCAAGATAATCCCAGATCGGCGTGGTGAACTCCGGCTGCGCGTCGAGCAGCGTCAGCACCGAGGGATCGGGCGCAAGGCCGGCGGTGATCCCGTCGAACGCCGGTCCGGGCACGCCCTGGTTCGCCGCCTGCGCGCGCAGCCCGGCGAGACAGGCGCTGAATGCGGGATCCGTTGGTGCCGCGCCGCTGGCGGCGGCAGACAGCAGCAACAGAATCAATGGCACCAGACGCATGGACATCATCCGCGTATCGCTCCCTCGTGCACGGCAATGGCTCCAGACGGAATGGCGAAGGCATGCCCGCTCCGAATGATCGTATAGCAGCCGGCGTCGGCCGCGCAGAGCCATCGTCCGCCTTCGTGCACCGCCGCGCCTTCGCGTACCGCATCGCATCGTCGGCCACGTAGGGCCGACCTACGGGCGGGTTTGTGCGTACGGCGGGGTTTTCGCGGGTGGGGCGTGTTTCGGGCGCAGGTCGGGGCTACGTCCCCGACGGAGCGTTTCCGCACACCGCCGCGTTCCCGTGCATCGATGTCGCACACCGCCGCGCCTTCGCGTACCGCATCGCATCGTCGGCCACGTAGGGCCGACCTACGGGCGGGTTTGTGCGTACGGC
>CAKSZJ010000005.1 GCA_934525595.1 uncultured Chiayiivirga sp.
ATCGGTGCCGCGCATCGGATAGAACCTGTCAGAGGGTGCGTGTAGTGTAGTTGCCCGGGTGGTTTTTCAGCAGCCTGCTAACACCTGAATTAAGCCGCGCCGCGAAGCGGCGTCGGCTTGAATGATCGAATGGGCTCCCCCGCGCTCCATGCGGCGTGGATGGGCCAGACTGATGGTCTCGCCATCGGGATCACGAGAGGAATCCGCCATGCACGCTACCACCAAATCCACCGCGACTGAATCTTCTGCCGTCACGCTGGCCATCGATCTGGCCAAGGACGTATTCGAGCTGGCGTTTGCCGATGCCGCCGGGCACATTGTCGAGCGCAAGCGGCTCAAGCGCGGGCCGTTCGGCGAATGTCTGCAAAATCGTGCGCCGCTGCGCATCGTGATGGACGCCTGCGGCTCGGCGCATGCCTGGGCGCGCAGGTTTATCCGGCTCGGGCACGCGGTGGAACTGCTGCCGGCGCAGCACGTGCGGCCGTATGTCCGGCGCAACACGACCGATCGCGCCGATGCCGCGGGCTTGCTGGAAGCGGCGCGCTGCGGGGATATTCGTCCGGTGCCGGTGAAAACGCCCGAGCAGCAGGGTACGCAGGGTCTGCATCGCATCCGCGAGCACCACAAGGCCGAACACACCGCCGCGATCAACACCGTGCGCGGCCTGCTGCGCGAGTTTGGTTTCGCCATTCCCATGGGCGCCGCGAAGGTGCGGCCTCATGCGCAGCGAGGGGAGGGCGCATCCGTCGCGTCGATCACCGCGCCGCCCAGGCATTCCTCGCCGTCGTAGAACACCACCGATTGTCCCGGCGTCACGGCGCGTTGCGGGCGGTCGAAACGCACCTGCAGGGTGCCGTCGTCGGCAAGTTCCACGCTGCAAGGTTCATCGGCCTGGCGGTAACGGGTCTTGGCGGAGCAGCGGAACTGCGTGGCCGGCGCGGCACCGGCAGTGAAACTGGCGTGCGACGCACGCAGCGTGGTGGATTGCAGGTAGGGGCTGTCGTGCCCCTGGTCCACGTACAGCACGTTGCTGGCGACATCCTTGCCCACGACGAACCACGGTGCCTGCGGCCGACCTTTCACGCCGCCCAGGTTCAGGCCCTCGCGCTGGCCGAGGGTGTAGTGGAACACGCCGGCATGCTCGCCCAGGATTTCGCCATCCGCGGCGCGGATCGGGCCGGGCTGCGCGGGAATGTACTGGCCGAGGAAATCGCGGAAATTGCGCTCGCCGATGAAACAGATGCCGGTGGAATCCTTTTTCGCATGCACCGCAAAACCGGCCTCGCGCGCGATTTGGCGGACCTGTGCCTTGGGCAGTCCGCCGATGGGAAACCAGGTGGCGGCGAGCGCTTCCTGCCCGAGCGCGTGCAGGAAATAGGTCTGGTCCTTGCCTTCATCCACCGCGCGTAGCAAGCGGAAGCGCCCGTCGCGTTCGGCCACGCGGGCGTAGTGGCCGGTGGCGATGCGCCGCGCGCCGAGCGCGCGCGCTTCGTCGAGGAAGGTGCGGAACTTGATCTCGCGGTTGCACAGCACGTCCGGGTTGGGGGTGCGGCCGGCGCGGTATTCGGCGAGGAAGTGCTCGAACACGCCGCTCCAGTATTCCCCGGCGAAGTTGCGCATGAAGAAGGGGATGCCGAGCCGGCCGCACACTGCCACCGCATCGCGGCGGTCGTCTTCGGCGCGGCATTCGCCCGAGCCGTCGTCGTCCCAGTTCTGCATGAACAGGCCGGCGATGTGATGCCCCTGGCGCTGCAGCAGGAGCGCGGTGACGGCGGAATCGACGCCGCCGGAGAGCCCGACCATGACATCGAAACGCTGTGAAGTCATTTTGCCAAGTGCATCATCGACAAGGGGAATCGAGATCCTGAAAGCCAGTCGTCCAGAAGTGCCTCGACCAGCGGGCTGCGCAGCCGCGCGCGCTCGGCGCGCAGCTCGGTGGGCGTGAGCCAGAGGGCGCGGTGGATGCCCGCGTCCAGCGTCCGGTCGGGCTCGTGCGCCACCGCTTCGGCAGCGAAGCCGACGCGCAGGAAACCTTGCCCGTCCGGGGCCGTCCACTGATACAGGCCGACCAGGTGCGTCAGTCGGACGCGCCAGGCGGATTCCTCCAGGGTTTCGCGCACCGCAGCTTCGGCCAGCGGCTCGCCCGGCTCCAGGTGGCCGGCCGGCTGATTGAGCACCAGTCCTTCCGCGCTTTCCTCTTCGACGAAGAGCAGGCGTCCGTCGCGGGCGACCACCGTGGCGACGGTGACGCGCGGGCGGGGGGCACCCGCTGGCGTCACAGTTCGTCCCCGGAGACCAGGCGCTTTTCCATGCGATCACCGATCGAGGCGGCC
The DNA here is from genome assembly GCA_934525595.1 of uncultured Chiayiivirga sp. GTDB lineage: Bacteria > Pseudomonadota > Gammaproteobacteria > Xanthomonadales > Xanthomonadaceae > Denitratimonas. The sequence continues at coordinate 2,334 of CAKSZJ010000005.1, forward strand.
AGGTCGATGGCTTCGTCGAGCGTTTTGGCGTCCGCATCCGCGGGGATCTTCAGCACCAGGACCGCGTTTCCTTCCGTACGCGCCCAGGCGCCCAGGATCAGTTCGAAGTTTTCCGACAGCAGCCGGTTGGCGACGTTGGCCGGGATGCGGCGTTCGTCGGAGCGGTAGCCGTAGGTCCAGATCTCGCGGATGCGCTGCTCGTCGGTTTCGTGCACCACGCTGCGCACCCAGACCAGCTGGCTGCGACCGTCGGCCACTTCCACGAGGATGCGGTAGTCACCATCGTCATCCACGATGAAGGGCGTGTCGTGGGCTTCCAGCAGCGTGCGGATGCGGGGATCGGGTGTGGCGGGGGGCTGCGCCGGCTCTTCGGTGGCGCGCTCGACCTCGGTGCCCTGTGCAGCGGACGGGAGGGCGCAGGCCGCAAGCAGGGTGAAAAGGCCCAGATGAAGGAGGCGAACCATGGCGTCTTCTCGTGCAGGACGGGGGTGAATTGTCCGCCCTGCGCTAAAAAAACGCCATGATCAACGCCGCTGCACCTCGCTCGTGCGCGTTTCGAGCGCGGCGCGTGATGCGGGCGGCCCTACTGGTTGAAGTCGAAGCTCATCTCCCGCTCGGGCGGGGCGAGGAAGTTGCCGTAGACGTAGTGCACGTTGCTGGTGAACAGGATCGTCATGCTGCCGGCATCCTGCACGCCTTCGGCGATGGTCTTGCGCCCCAGTTCGGCGGCCCGGTCGCTGATCTCGCGCACCTTGGCCTGGCTTTCCGGGTTGCGGCTCAGGTCCTCGATCAGGCTGTGGTCGATGCCCAGATAGTCGGCGGTGACGTGGCTGAGCAGCTGGAACGAATTGAGCCCCAGCCCGAACTGTTCCAGACACAGGCCGCAGCCGAGCATGGAGAGCGCGGCGCGCAGGTCCTGGAGCAGTTTGAGATTGGTGAACGCCTCGGATTCGGGCAGGCTGATCACCAGGTTCTCGGGCGGCACATCGGCCTGCTTGAGGTTGGTGGCGATCCATCCGGCCAGTTTGGGATCCTGCAGGCTTTCCACCGTGATCTTGACGAACAGCCGCGTGTTGCGCCCGTTGCGGCGACGCTGCGCAATGGCGGCGATCGCGCGCTGGATTACCCAGCGATCGATGCGCGCCATCATGCCGTGCTCTTCTGCGATGCCCATGAAGACGGCGGGCGTGACGATGTCGCCGTTGGGACCGGTCAGGCGCAGGAGCACCTGATAGGTTTCCTCGGGATCGCCGGGGAGGTGGATGATGGGCTGGAAGAACAGCACGAAGCCTTCGCCCTTGAGGGCGTTCTCCATGTACGCCACCCACTGTGCGATGCGCTCTTCCTCGGCGCGGTCGCGCGCGGCGGGGTCGAAGATCAGGGCGCGGTTCCCGCCTTCAGCCTGGGCCGACTGGAGCTGGCTGACCACCTTGTTGAGCACCTGCTGGGCACTGGCGATCTTCTGGCCGATCTGCACGCCGCCGATGCTCAGCGTGGCGTTGAGCGAGCGTTCGTCGACTTCCAGGATGGCGTTCTCGAACGACTCGCGCAGCGCCTTGGCCAGCTCGCGGGTCTGGGTGTGGCTGAAACCGTGCAGCAGCAGGGCAAATCCGTGGTCGGTGAAGCGTGCGGCAATCGCGCTCTCCGGAATCTGCCGCACGATGCGCTCGGCCGTGGCGCTGAGCAGCGCGTCGGCGCTGGCCACGCCGACCGCGTTCATCAGGGTGGCGTAGTTGTCCAGCTCCATCAGTAGCAGGGCCTGGTCCGAGGCGCCGTCGGCCGCGTCGGCGATGGCCACGTCCAGTTCACCGAGGAAGTGCTGTCGGTTGTAGAGGCCGGTGGTCTGGTCGCGCTGGCGCAGCGCGTCGAGCTCCTTGACCATCTCGGCGTCCATGAGCTGGGGACGCATCACGATCTGGATGCAGGGTTCGCCCTCGTAGCTGGCCTGGGTGAATTCCATCAGCGCATCGAAGGTTTCGCCGCTGGCGCGCCGCGCCTTCAGCTCCAGGTTCTTCGGCGGCGGCTCGCCGCGGCTCAGATCCTTGAGCAGCTGCCTGAACTGGTCCGCGTGCTCGGCACCGACCATGTCCAGCAGCGGCAGGCCTTCGATCTCCTCGAAGCTCTCGTAGCCGAACATTTCCAGATAGGCCTGGTTGGCGCGGATGTGCATGCCCTCGTGCACGTAGGCGATCGGATCGCGCGAGGAGGCGATGAGGGCGTCGCAGCGGCGCTCGGTCTCGCGCAGCGAGGCTTCCAGGCGGCGCACGACGCGGCGGCGCTCGGAAATGCGCGCCTCGCGTGCCACCACGTACTGCAGGTACTTCGCCCGTCCGCGCAGCGCGAATCCCCGCGCGCCCGAGGCCAGAACCTCGCTCACGCTGGCCTCGTCGAGATGGTCGAGCAGCGCGATCACCACCACGTCCTTGCCGCTGGCCTTCACCGCATCGGTCACGGTCTTGAAGGGGATTGTCCTGGCCGCGTAGCTGGCCAGGATGATCTCGCCGCTGGCGTTGGCCAGGGCGGCCTCCAGCTGTTCCGGCGTCTCGGGGCGGCTCGGGCGAACAGGAATGCCGCCATTGCGCAGCAGGCTGATGCTCTGCTCGGCATCGTCGATCTTGTCGTCGACGAGCATGAGGCGGATGACGGATTGCTGTTTGGCCATGGAGTGGGGCAGTGGAAATGCGTCGGATCTTTTTACATGCCTGCCGGATAATGTCCAGCGCCGAAGGTCATGAAGTGCCGGGAAGCGGCAATTTTGCCGGCGCGCCTTGCACTTCCCGGACCAGTCGCGGCAGGAGGTAGCCCGGCAGGCGGACGCGCAGGTCGTCATGCAGGGCGATGGCGCGGTCTTGCGCAACCTCGAAGTGGGCGGTGCCGGCGACGCGGTCGAGCTGGTGGAGGTAGTAGGGCTGCACGCCGATCTCGAACAGGCGCTCGGAGAGTTCGGCCAGGGTGTCTACGCTGTCGTTGACTCCGCGCAGCAGCACCGACTGGTTGTAGAGCCGCACCGAGCGGCCGGCCAGCGCCGCGCAGGCTTCGGCCACCGCGCCGTCCAGTTCCTGCGCGTGGTTGGCGTGGATGACCATCACCACCGGCCAGGGCAGGGCCGCCAGCCAGTCGAGCAGGGGCTCGTCCACCCGCGCCGGCAGCACCACCGGCAGGCGCGAGTGGATGCGCAGGCGCCGCAGGGCCGGCGCGGCGCGCAGCGCGTCGGTGAGCTCGGCCAGCTTGGTGGTGGAGAGGGCGAGCGGGTCGCCGCCGCTCAGCAGCACCTCGTGGATGTCGGAATTGCCGAGAAGGTGGGCGATGGCGTCGCGCCAGCCGTTCGCCGCTGCGGTTTCCTCGCCGTAGGGAAAGTGGCGCCGGAAGCAGTAGCGGCAATTCACCGCGCAGCTTCCCGTGGCGATCAGGAGGGCCCGGCCCTCGTACTTGTGCAGCAGGCCACGCGCCTCGCGTGCCGCGAGGTCGCCGACCGCGTCGATCCCGAAGCCCGGCACGCAGCGGGTTTCATCGTCCAGCGGCAGCACCTGGCGCAGCAGCGGATCGTCCGGGTCGCCGTGCCGCATGCGCGCCGCGAAGGCGCGCGGCACGCGCAGCGGGAAACCGGCGGCGTCGGCCGGTACCCGTTCGGCGAGGTGCGCCAGACCCAGCAGGGCAAGCAGCTCATGCGGACGGGTGATGGCGTCGCGGTACTCCCTGCGCCAGTCGGACGGCTGCGCGGGGCGGGGTGTTGCAGGTATCATGGCGAGCTCGGTCGGCGAATGGCCGGCATTTTCCCCACCCATTGTAGCCGCGCGAGCGGCAGGAACCGGAGTCCGCCTATGGCCACCCTCGGCATGAACGACGTCAAGAACGGCATGAAGATCATCGTGGACGGCCACCCGTGCGTGATCGTGGATACCGACTTCATCAAGCCCGGCAAGGGCCAGGCCTTCACCCGCGTCAAGTACCGCAACATCAAGACCGCCCGCGTCGGCGAAGTGACGATGAAGTCCACCGATTCGGTGGAGTCGGCCGACGTGGTCGACACCGACATGCAGTACCTCTTCAGCGACGGCGAGTTCTGGCACTTCATGCAGCCGGATACCTTCGAGCAGCACACCGCAGACGCCAACGCCATGGGCGACACCGGACAGTGGCTCAAGGGCGAAGAAGAGTGCGTCGTGACGCTCTGGAACGGTACCCCGATCGCGGTGGCCGCTCCCAATTTCGTCGAGCTGAAGATCGTCGAAACCGATCCGGGCCTGCGCGGCGACACCTCCGGCGGCGGCGGCAAGCCGGCCAAGCTGGAAACCGGCGCCGTGGTCCGCGTGCCGCTGTTCGTGGGCCAGGACGAAGTCATCCGCGTCGATACCCGCACCGGCGAATACGTCAGCCGGGTGAAGTGACGAGAAAATGCGGATCGAGGGTTTCCGGCGCTGCGCCGGGCGCGCAGGGGTGACCGGCTGATGACGACCCCGCACGCCTGCGACCTTTTGATCGAAGCCGGCTGGGTGATTCCGGTCGAGCCGCACGGCGTGGTGCTCGAAGACCACGCCGTGGCAGTGGACGGCGGACGCATCCTTGCGGTGCTCCCGATCGCCGAGGCGCGTGCGCGCTATGCGCCACGTGAACGGGTCGAGCTGCCCGGCAGCGCGCTGCTTCCGGGCTTCGTCAACGCCCACACCCACAATCCCATGACGCTGATGCGCGGCGTCGCCGACGACCTGCCGCTGATGCAGTGGCTCACCGGCCACATCTGGCCGATCGAGGCGGCGGTGCTGGGGCCGCGCTTCTGTGCCGACGGTGCGGAGCTGGCCGTGGTCGAGATGCTGCGCGGCGGCACCACCTGCTGCAACGAAAACTACTTCTTCCCCGATGCGATCGGCGCGGTCTACGCGCGCCTGGGTTTCCGCTGCCGCCTCGGTCTGCCGGTGATCGAGTTCCCCACGCCCTGGGCGCGCACCCGCGACGAATACTTCGACAAGGCCCGCGAGGTGCACGATGGCTTCATCGGGCACCCGCAGGTCTCGGTCGCCTTCGCGCCACACGCGCCCTATACCGTGAGCGACGCCAGCTTTGAGCGCATTCGGATGCTGTCGGACCAGCTCGACATCCCGGTGCACTGCCATGTCCACGAGACCGCGCAGGAGGTGGAGGACTCGCTCGCCGAGCACGGTCAGCGTCCGCTGGCGCGCCTGCAGCGGCTGGGGCTGGTGAATCGGCACCTGATCGCGGTGCATATGACCCAGCTCACCGAGGCGGAAATCGCGCTGTGCGCCGAGCAGGGCGTTTCGGTGGTGCATTGCCCCGAGTCCAACCTCAAGCTGGCCTCGGGGTTTTCGCCTGTCGAAGCGCTGCGTCGCGCCGGCGTCAATCTGGCGCTGGGTACCGACGGCTGCGCCAGCAACAACGACCTGGACATGATCGGGGAGATGCGCACGGCGGCGCTGCTCGCCAAGGCGGTGGCGCAGGATGCCGCCGCGCTCGATGCCGCCTCGGTGCTGCGCATGGCCACGCTGGATGCGGCGCGTGCGCTGGACCTCGATACCCGGATCGGTTCGATCGAGCCGGGAAAACAGGCGGATCTTGCCGCGATCCGGCTGGACGACCCGGAAACCCAGCCGCTCTACGATCCGATCGCACAAGTGGTGTACGCCGCAGGCCGCCATCAGGTGCACTGGGTGTGGATCGACGGGGAGGCCCGGCTGCGCGAGCGCGGGCTGGTGGGCATGGATGTGGCGGGAATCCTCGCCCGCGCGCGCGAGTGGCGCGAGCGCATCGCGCGCCTGCCGCGGGCGAGCTGAGCCGGCCGCGATGTGTTCGCTGACACGGGCCTGCGGGCTGGCGCAGGCGGCACCATGACGAGGATCGCGCCGCTCGTGCTGTTCGATCTCGACGGGACGCTGGTCGATTCGGTCGGCGACCTGACCACCGCGCTCAATGACGTGCGCGCCCGCTTCAGCCTGGCACCGGTGGCGCATGCGCAGGTGCGCACCGCCATTTCCTCCGGTGCCCGCGCCATCCTGGGACAGGGGCTGCCGGAGCTTTCCGAGGCCGAGCGCGAGGCGCAGCGCGACGTGTTCCTGGCCTTCTATCGCGAACGGATCGGCGAGAGCGATCGCCTGTTTCCGGGCATCGCCGCGGTGCTGGCCGCCATCGACGAGGCCGGTTCGCGCTGGGGCGTGGTCACCAACAAGCGCGAGGATCTGGCGCGCCGCGTCGTGGAGCGTCTCGATCTGGACGCGCGCTGCGCGATCCTCATTGGCGGCGATACCCTGGCGCGCAGCAAGCCCGATCCGCTGCCGGTCGTCACCGCCTGCCAGCGCCTCGGCGTGGCCTGCGACCGGTCCGTCTTCATCGGCGACGACCGGCGCGACATCGAGGCCGGACGCAGCGCCGGAACGCGAACCCTGGCGGTGCGCTGGGGCTTCCACGCCGCTGTCGACGACCCGGCCGGCTGGGGCGCGGATGCGGTGGTCGACGAGCCCATTCACCTGCTGGGCGCAGGCGTGCTGTCCGCGGCCGCAATCCGATGACGCCCGAGCCAGCCGCCTTGGGCGAAGACAGCCGCAGCCACATCGCCAAGTGGCTCGCGCGCGAGCCGGAAATGGAAACCGCGCTGCTGTTTGCCGCCTCGGGGCGTCTGCTGGCCGCGCTCTGGGGTGCGGTGCTGGACGCCTGGCTGGAGGCCTGCTTCATGCCAAGCGATGCGGGCGTCGCGCGGGTCAAGCTGGCGTGGTGGGGCGAGGCTCTGGGCCAGACCTCCGCCGAGTCGGCTCACCCGCTGGTGCGGGCATTCGCCGTCGATGGCGGCGACGCGGTTCCGGCCGCGCTCTGGGCAGACCTGGCGCATTCGGCGCTGGATCTGGTGGCGCTGGAAGGGCATCCAACCGACGTTCCTGCCCTTGTCGGAAGCCGCATGGCGCTGGCGCACGCGCTGGTGAATGTGGAGTCGGCGCTGTGGCTGGCCGCAGGTCCTGGCGATGTCGGTGCGGTGGCGCGCTCGCTGGTGCTCTGGCAGTGGCGCCAGCATCGGCGCGAGCGCGATCCGCGGCCGGATTGGCTGCCGCTGCAACTGCTTGCGCGCCACGGGCTGCGTGCCCAGGATGCCTACGCGGACCTGGCCGATCCTGCGGCTGTGCCCCTCCTGGCCGACCTCGCCGAAGCGCTGCTGGACTGCCCCTGTGCGCCGCGCGGGCCGCGGCTGCGGCGGGCCCGGACCCGGCTCGACACCCTCGCGTTGCGGCGCCTGCGCGCCGGTCATCCGCAGCCGTTCCCGGCTTCCGGTTTCGGCGTGCTCTGGCAAAGCTGGCGCGCAGGGCGCGGCGCGGGTTGAACGCGGGGCGCCGCCGAAGTGCCGATGCCGTGGATGGAATGCCTCGTCCCATCGCTGCGGCGCCGGATTCATGCCTCCTTCCGTGCCCTTGCCCGATGATTTGCGACCTCTCCTGCGGCCCAATTTTCCTCGCTGATATCCCATGAACGACGTCCTGCCCCCCGACCTTCACGCAGACCCCCTCGCCGACGAGGTGGCCAGGATGCCGGCCGCGCGGCTGGCTCCGCTGGATCGGGTCGGCATGCGCGGTATCGAGATGCCGGTGCGCGTGTTGCTGGACGATGGCCCCGCGCTGTTGCCGGCGCGCGTCGAGGTGGCCGTCGACCTGCGCGATCCAGCCGCGCGTGGCATCCACATGTCGCGGCTCTACCGGCTGTGCGATGCGCACGTGTCTGCCGTGGAACCGCTGGATCGCGCCCGGCTGCGCGCGCTTCTGGAGGCACTTCTGGCATCGCACGCCGGGATTTCGCACGGTGCCTGGCTGGGTATCGCGTTCGAGCTGCCGCTGCGGCGCAGCGCGCTGCTGAGCGGCCTGTCGGGCTGGCGTCAATACCCGGTGCGCATCGCCGCATCTCTGGAGCAGGGGCGCTGGCGCTGCGAACTGGGCGTCGACGTCCTCTATTCGAGCACCTGCCCGGGTTCCGCCGCGATGGCGCGGCAGGTGGTCGCGCGGCAGTTCACCGAACGCTTCGGCGATGGCGCGGTGGATGCGGCGGCGGTGGCAGGCTGGCTGGAGTCCGCCGAAGGCGGCGCCGCGACGCCGCATGCGCAGCGCTCGCGTGCCCGCCTGGGCGTCAGGCTGGCGGAAGACACCGATGGCACCGACCTGCCGATGGCGCGCCTCATCGATCTGGCTGAACGCGCGCTCGCCACGCCCGTGCAGGCTGCGGTCAAGCGGATCGACGAACAGGAATTCGCGCGGCTCAACGGCGCCCATCCGATGTACTGCGAGGACGCCGCGCGTCGCCTCGCGGCGGCGCTGGATGCCGAAGGCTGCGTGGCCGACTATGCGATCGAGGCGGCGCATCTGGAAAGCCTGCACCCGCACGATGCGGTCGCGCGGGTGGTCAAGGGCGTGCCCGGCGGGTTCTCGCCGGAGTGAGCGGCGGCGCGGCGCGCGCTTGCCGGCCTCAGTCCGAGGCCGGCGGCGGTTCCGCTCTGGGCGCCGGTCGCACGATCAGCGGCGCGCGATAGCCCCAGCCGCCGCCGTAGTAGCCCGGCCAAAACGGGTCGTTGACGTAGACGCGCTCCCGCGCCACTCGCACCGGCCACAGGTAGACCACATCGGCGGCCAGGCGCGGATAACGGTAGTCGTATTCGCCGATGCGGCGGGTTTCGAAATCGACGATGCGGCCGGTGATGGTGACGTCGCGTTCGTCGGTGAAGATCGCCGGGTCGTAGAAGCCGGTACGGCAGGCGATGAAGCGTCCGAGGCTGCGGTCGACTGCCTGCACCGGGCGCGCATTGGACGACAGCTCGCGCGCAACGACTTCGAAGCAGGTCTGCTGCGAGGAAGGCTCCACCGTGATGATGCGGCCGCCCCAGCGCACCACGTCGCCGGTCTGACCTCCCAGGGCGCTTTGCTCGGGCGCGGTCGGCGCGAATTGGCCGCGCAGCGGCTTGGGTGCGGTGGCGCAGCCGGCGAGGGCAAGGGACAGCAGCGACAGGATCAAGATGCGGCTCATGGGACCCTCCTGGCAACGTGGGTGCGGGGACGAAACTGCTTCAGGTCGCGGATCAGCGCACGAAGGTCGTCGGAATCCAGCGGAGCGCCAGCGTAGCGCTGCGCGACATAACGGTCGCTAAGTGAGCGCAGGCGCGCGGCGTCGTCGGGCAGGGCCCGGGCGGCGCGCTCGATGAAACGTCCGGGGGTTTCCACCGGCCGCTTGCTCACGCCTGCGCCCTCCAGACGTCGGCACAGCCGCTGCCAGGCCGCCAGCAGCGGATCCTCGGCAACGCCTGATCCCGAGCGCCACAGCAGTGCGAAGGACAGGGTCAGCGCCAGCGCGATCGAGGCGATCAGCGCCACGCCGAGCTGACGCCAGTCCTCGATGTCCAGCCCCAGCTGGCGCAGCAGCTGGCGCTGACGTGCGGCATTGAAGTCCACGATCACGAAGTTCCAGCCGCGCCGCAGGGCGTCGAGCGTGTTCCACAGCGGCTGGCCGAAGCGCGACAGTGCGCCGGGCGGCGGAACGATGCCCGACAGTCCGCTGCGGATCCGTTCGGGCGCGACCGCCGCGGTGGGATCCACGCGCACCCAGCCACGCCCTTCCAGCCACACCTCGGTCCAGGCATGGGCGTCGGAGTTGCGTATCAGCCAGTAGTCGCCGATGCGGTTGTGGAACCCGCCCTGGTAGCCGGTGACAACGCGCGCCGGAATGCCGGCGCTGCGCATCATCACGGCGAACGCCGAGGCGAAATGCTCGCAGTAGCCCTCGCGGGTGGCAAAAAGGAAGTCGTCGATGCTGTCGCGCGCCAGCGGCGGCGGGGTCAGGCTGTAGGTGAAGCTGCGGTTGAACAGGTCCAGAGCGCGCTGGATCAGGGCATCGGGCCGGGCATCCTCCGCCTTCCACTGCGCCATGAGCTGCGCGGTCTGCGGGTTGTAGCCCTCGGGCAGGCGCAGCTGGCGCTGGTGCGAAAACCGCGGCAGCTGCGGCTCCAGGCGATACTCCACCGCCGAACCCATGCGGAACTGGCGCACCGAACGGCTGGGGCGCGTCGCGTATACGGTGCGGTCGGGGCCGATGCGCGCGCCTTCCGGGGCAATGCCGGGCACGTCCAGGCCCACCAGATAGCGATAGGTCGTCGGTTCCTGCATGACCTCGTGGAAAAGCATCGGGCCGGTGGCCTCCAGAACGGTTTCCGGGCCGAAGCCGTCGCCGCTCCAGCGCGACCAGCGCCGCCCGTCGAAGTCCGAGAGCACCGGGCCGCGCCAGTACAGCGCGCTGGCCGGCGGCGCATCGCCCTCGAAGCTCACGCGCAGGGCCGGGCTGTCGTCGAGCAGCATTTCGACGATGTCGCCAGGGCTCATTTCGTTGGACAGGCCGGTGCGGGCGCGATCCTCCGGTCCGGGGCTGCCCCATAGCGGTTCGGGGAAGCGCGGGAACAGGAAGAACACGACGGCGGCGAAGGGCAGGGAAATGGCCAGCATCCGCGCGCTTGCGGCCAGCGCGCGCACCGGCCGTGCGGGCTGGAGCGGCACGTCGGGCAGTTCCATGCGTGCCAGACGGGTGAGCGCGGTGAGGATGAGGACGCAGGCGCCCAGGGCCAGCAGCAGGGTCCATGGCCCCTGGTCGCGCAGGAAGCCGGCCATCACGGCGAACAGCGAGAAGCTGCACGCGCTGCGCCCGTCGCGCACGCTGCCGGTTTCCAACAGCTTGGAGGCCAGCATCGCGGCCAGCAGCGCGGCGCCGGTGTCCTGCGAGACGCTGAAGCCCGAGCCGACCACTGCGGCCACCGCCACCGCGAGCGTAAGCAGCAGACGCAGCGCCACCGGCAGCCGCCTGCGCCGCACGCCGAGCCCGATCCCCAGGGCGATGATTGCCAGCAGGAGCGCCGACAGCCAGCCCGGGAAGGCGTGCAGCACCGGCAACAGGGCGGCCAGCACTGCGGCGGCGATCCAGAGAAACGTGGCGCGGTCCAGCGTGACGCGGCGCATGTCAGGGCTCCAGCGCCAGGGCGCGGAAGCAGGCGTGCAGGTGCGCCGGCCCCTGGCCGGGGCCGAGGCGCTGGCCGGGCAGGTGCAGCGTGCTGGACTCGCCGGCGCGCTCGGCATCCGCCAGCCAGCGTGCCAGCCGCCGCGCGCGCGCGTCGCTCGCAAGTGGCGCAAGCGCTTCCCACGAGAGCAGGCGTTCGCTGCCGTTGGGCTGCTCGTATTCGCGCACCAGCAGGCGATCAAGACGGGCGCTGTGCTTCCAGGCGATCTGGCGGGTTGCATCGCCGTGGCGCCAGTCGCGCAGGGCGATAGGCTCCTCGCCGTCGCCGCGTTTGGGCTGGGGCCGATCGCGCCCGCCCTCGCCGGGCGGCGCGGGGGGATCCTTTTCCAGTGCCGGCCACACCAGGGTGTTCGTTTCAGGATGCAGCCAGCTCCAGACTTCGAATAGCCCCATGGGCTGGCGGCACGAGAGCTTGAAACGCCCCGCAGCAAGCCATCCGCGGCGCCGCGTGGGTCGCGGCAGCTCGACCTGCCTCGCTGCGCTGGCGTCGAGGCTGAAAGCGATCCGCCGTCCAGCCTGCTCCAGCACCAGGCCTTCGCGCAGCCGCGTGCCGTCGGCGGCAAAGCGCAGGCGCAGCCGCTGCGGGCCGCCGGCGTGCACCGGCGCCGCGTCCACGGCCTCCAGCCGCACTCCGCTGAGGTTGAGGTAGCCACGCAGCAGCGCGGTGAGCATCACCGAGAGCATCAGGAAGCACAGGATCAGCGCCGGGTTGTTGCTGTAGTTGAGTCCGCCCAGGGTCATGGCGGCGAGCAGCGCGGCGAAGAACAGGCCGTAGGGGGTGGGCAGCACGTAGATGCGGCGCCGGTGCATGCCGATCGGCAGCGTCTCGGGGCCACGCGGTTTGACGAATCGGCTCAGGATGCGCGGGATGCGGGGACGCTCGTGCGACAGCGCGTCCCGATCGGGCGAAGGATCCCTGTGGTGCGGCACGGCAGCGGGCCGCGTCAGTCGACCGCCACGCCGGCCAGGATCGATTCGGCCAGTTCGGCGCCCGAACCCCCTTCCGCCGCAGGGACCAGGCGGTGCCCGGCGACCGGGACGAACAGTGCCTGCACATCGTCGGGCAGCACGTGGGATTGGCCGGCGAGCAGGGCGTGGGCGCGTGCGGCGCGCAGCAGGGCGAGGCCGGCGCGCGGTGAGAGGCCCACCTCCACGCGCGGATCGCGCCGGCTGCGTTCCAGCAGCGCCAGCACGTAGCCCACCAGTGCTTCGCTGGCGTGCACCTGTTCTACCGCAGCGCGCAGTGCCAGCACCTTTTCGGCGTCGAGCTGGGGCCGGGTCACCGCGATCTGCTCGCGCCGGTCGCTGCCGGTAAGTAGCTCGCGTTCGGACGATGCATCGGGATAGCCGAGCGAAAAACGCAGGAGGAAGCGGTCGAGCTGCGAATCGGGCAGGGGGAAGGTGCCGGAAAGGTCGACCGGATTCTGCGTGGCGATGACGAAGAAGGGCTGCGGCAGGACGTGGGTGACGCCATCCAGGGTGACCTGGTGTTCGGCCATGGCTTCCAGCAGTGCGCTCTGGGTGCGGGGCGGCGCGCGGTTGATTTCGTCGGCCAGCAGCACGCGGGTGAATACGGGCCCGGGATGAAAGCGGAACTCGCGCGACGGCGCGTCGTAGATCGAAATGCCGAGCACGTCCGCCGGCATCAGGTCCGAGGTGAACTGCACGCGCTGGAAGTCCAGCCCGAGGGTGGCCGCCAGCGCCTGCGCCAGCGTGGTCTTGCCAAGCCCGGGGAGGTCTTCGATCAGCACGTGGCCACCGGCCAGCAGCGCCACGAAGGCCAGGTCCACCTGCGCCGACTTGCCCAGGATCAGCGCGTTGACTTGTGCGCGGGCACGGGCGAGGGCGGCCAGCGGCAAGTCGGGTATCGTGAGCGCGTGGGCGGGAGCAGCCATCCGGTATCTCGCGGAAACGGTCGGTCGGGAGTGTAGCGGGATATGCGGGAGGAACGAGGCGCACGGTTCACGTTTTTCGCGCTCTGGAGTGCGCTGCTGGTCATCAAGGTGATGATCGCTTCGCGCCTGCCACTGTTCGTGGACGAGGCTTTCTACTGGCAGGAGAGCCGGCATCTGGCGGCGGCCTATTCCGACCTTCCCGGCCTGACCGCCTGGCTGATTGCGCTGGGTACCGCGCTGGGGGGTGACACGCTGCTCGGGGTGCGCTGGCCCTTCCTTGTGCTTGGCGGTCTGCTGCCCTGGCTGGTGGTACGACTGGCCGGTCCCTTGGGCGCACCGCAGGCCTGGCGCGCGGGCCTGCTTGCGCTGCTCTTTCCCCTTTCCGGGTTTCTGGGCGTCCTGGCATTGCCGGATGTGCCGATGAACCTCGCCGCTGCGCTGTGCCTGCTGGGCGGCGCGCGCGCACTGCGCGGGGGCGACTGGCCTGCGACGGCGCTGCTCGCGGCGGGCCTTGCCATTGGGGCGCTGAGCCATTACCGCTTCGTCGGTGTGATCGCGGTGGGTTTCGCGGCGCTGCTCGTTCTGCCGCAGGGACGACGTGCGCTGCGCGAGCCGCGCGTGTGGCTCGCCATCGTGCTTGGCGCGCTGGCCTGGCTGCCGCTGGTGCTGTGGAACCTGGAGCACGGCGAGGCCGGCTGGCGCTTCCAGTTCGTCGAGCGCCATCCCTGGACGTTGCAGCTCGAGGGCTGGCGTTTCATCGTGGTGCAGGCGGTGCTTGTCACGCCGCTGCTGCTGGTGGCTCTGGTTGCCGCCATGCTGCGGGTCGGTGCGCGCGTTGCCGCGCACGAGCGCTGGCTGGCGCTGAGCGGCGGGCTGACCGTGCTGGGCTTCTTCGTGCTCGGCTTCGTCGCCGATACCGAGCGCGCCAGCTTCCACTGGCCTCTGCCGGGTTATCTGGCGCTGCTGGCACTGGCGCCGGTGGTGCTGGCCGACTGGGTGCGCGGGCTGCGCGTTGCGACCTGGACATGCCTGGCCGCCGCCTGCGGCGCGGCACTGCTCGGGCAGGCCCTGGTGGCCTCGCCGGCCGGACGCGTGAAACTGGATGAAGCCGGGATGCATCCCGCGAACTTTTCCGGCTGGTCCGACGTGGCCGGCGCCGTGCGCGGGCGGCTGGCGATGATGCCCGAGGGTACGCGGCTGCTCGCCGATCACTTCAAGCTCGGTGCCGAGCTGGGGTTTGCCCTGGGCGACCCGGACATCGCCGTGCTCGACCATCCGCTCAACCATCGCCATGGGCGTTCCCGCCAGCTCGAACTCTGGGGGCTGGTGAGCGCGGGCGACCGCGCCGGCTGGCAGCTGCTGGTGGTCGGTGCCAGCGACGTCAAGTTCAGCGCGCTGCTGGCGCATTACCAGTCGCTGTGCACCCGCCTCGGGCCGCTGCCTCCGCCCGACGTGGTCGAAGCCGACGGGGGCGCGCGGCGCTTCCTTCTGCTGGCCTTGCCGCCGGATCCGTCTCCTGCGCCCTGCATCACGCCGGCGCTGGCCAACATCGACGCACCGGCGGATGGCGAAACAGTGGGGCGGCGCTTCGTCGTGCGGGGCTGGGCGGTGAAGGACGGCGTCGGCGTCGAGCGCGTCGTCGTGCGGCTCGATGGTTCGGTGGTGGCCGAGACCCGGCGCGAGGCAGACAACGCGTGGGTGATGGATTTCCTTGCCGGCGCCTCGCGCGATCCGCAGGCGCCGAGCGTTCAGTTCGAGGTGGTGATCGAGCTGCCCGACGATGCCTCCGGCTGGCGGCGCCTGTCGCTGGATCTGCACGGCGGCGATGGCAGCGCGGAGCGCTGGCGCGGCCCGCGCGTGCGCATCGATCCGGCGCGCTGATCGCCGGGATCAGTCGCTGCGGCGGGTCAGGGCGGCCGGCTCGCGTGCGGCCTGCTCCAGCGCCGCCTGGGTGACGTCGGCCAGTTCGGCGCCGGCGCTTTCCAGGCGTGCGAGCTGGTCGGAGATGGCCGCGTGGGCACGGTCCACGGCGCGGCAGGCGGCATCGAGCTCCTTCTGCGGCGCGGTGAGCCCGTGCCGGGAGATCCACAGGCGGTGCTCGAGCACGTCGCGCAAGCCCTGCTGGACCTGATCCTGCGCATCGAGCGATGCGCGCGCGGGCGCGGCCATTTCCTGCGGCACCCGGTCCACCACCTGGCGCATGTCCTTCATCTGTTCGCGGGTGCGGTGCAGGAGCTGTTCCAGCGCATCGGCGCGATCCAGCAGGTGGCGCAGGCTGCGCTCGCGCCGCACGCTGCGATGCCGCAGCCAGGCGGCGAGAAGTGCCAGCACGCCGATGAGAAGAATGGCAAGGTGGAAGTAGTTCACGCAGGTGCCAGGAATCCGCCGGCCCCCGAGTCTGCCAAATCGCGCGCGTGCCGGGCAAATGCGCGCGCCGGATCGGCGGGCGCCGACCGGAGCCTCGTGTGGCAGTTGCGGTGACTCGTGCATCGCGCATGGATTGACTGCGCCGTCGCGTTTGATAAGATGTGCTGCTTATGTCCAGTGCCCTGCCCGAAGCGGTCGACGCATGGCGGATGGTGTCGGCACGGCGCATCTTCGAAGGCCGCATCCGGCTCGATTCGATGCCTCGGCTGGCGATGTACCTGGCCGATGCCGAAGGCGAATGCGGGTACCAGCTCGAATTCGACCGGGACGCGACCGGCATCGCCTACCTCCAGGTTCACGCCGAGGCGCGGCTGCCGTTGGTCTGCCAGCGCACGCTGGAACGCTTCGAGCTGCCGGTCTCCATCCGCCAGCGGCTCGGATTGATCCGCGGCGAGGCCGAGGAAGCTGGGCTGCCGGAAGGCTACGAGCCGATGCTGGTTCCGCTGGACGGGACGCTGCGGCCGGCCGATGCGATCGAGGATGAACTGATCCTCGCCGTGCCGGTGGTGCCGCTGTCGGAGCGCGGCGTGACCGAGGACGGCGTGGTGTGGCAAGACGGCGATGGGCCCCTGGCGCCATCGCAGGATTCTTTGGAGGCCAGCCCCTTTGCGGCGCTGGCCGGGTGGAAGAAACGCGCGGGCTGACAGGCGCCCGCAGGCAACAGAAGTCTGTCGAATTCGAGGAACGATTCCCATGGCTGTCCAGAAAAGTCGCAAGACCCCCTCCCGCCGCGGCATGCGCCGCTCGCATGACGCGCTGAGCGCCAAGCAGCTCGCCACCGATCCGACCACCGGCGAGACGCACCTGCGCCACCACATCACCAAGGACGGCTACTACCGCGGCCGCAAGGTGGTGGACGTCAAGACGGACGTCGCCGCAGAGGATTGACGCGCCGCGCGGCCTGCGGGCTGCCGGCCGCGCCATTCGCCGATCTCCCGACGCGACGTGCCTGCCTCGCAGGCGCGTCGCGTCGTCGTTTCCCGCGGTACGATCCGCGCCAGCCACTTGACCCCTGGAGCAGAGCATGACGCAGGCGTACGCGCGCATCGTCGGCACCGGCAGCTACCTGCCGGAGAACATCGTCACCAACGCCGACCTGGAAAAACAGGTCGAGACCAGCGACGAATGGATCCGCGAGCGAACCGGCATCCGCCAGCGCCACATCGCCCTGCCGGGACAGACCACCGGAGACCTCGCCTTCGAGGCCGCCACGCGTGCGCTCGAAGCCGCGGGCGTCGATGCCTCGGAGATCGACCTTCTGGTGCTTGGCACGACCACACCCGACATCATCTTTCCGTCCACGGCCTGCCTGCTGCAGCACCGGCTTGGCGCCAACGGCTGCGCGGCGTTCGACGTCAACGCCGCGTGTTCCGGCTTCATCTACGCGCTGGGTGTGGCCAACAACTTCATCCGTGCCGGTGCCGCGAAGACCGCCTTGGTGGTAGGTGCGGAAACGCTTTCGCGCATGATCGACTGGAACGACCGCGGCACCTGCGTACTGTTCGGCGACGGTGCCGGCGCGGTGGTGCTGAAGGCCGACCAGGACGCGGGCATCCTGTCCACCCACCTGCACGCCGACGGCGGGCACGAGCACCTGCTCTACAACCCGGTGGGCGTCTCGCGCGGGTTCACCGATGCGCCCAATCACGGCGTCAAGGTCCACATGACCGGCAACGAGGTCTTCAAGTTCGCGGTCAAGACGCTCGATGCGGTGGTCGATGAGACCCTGGATGCCAACGGCCTGTCGCGTTCGGACGTGGACTGGCTGATTCCGCATCAGGCCAACCTGCGCATCATCTCCGCCACGGCCAAGCGCCTGGACATGCCGATGGACCGCGTGATCGTGACGGTGGATCGCCACGGCAACACGTCCGCCGCCTCGGTGCCGCTGGCGCTCGACGAGGCGATCCGCTCCGGGCGCGTTCAGCGTGGCGAGCTGCTGCTGCTGGAAGCCTTCGGCGGCGGCTTTACCTGGGGCTCGGCGCTGATCCGCTACTGACGGACACGCGAGGCGCGCCGGAGCTGTGCGGTCGGAATGCGGCGTTCGTCGCGATGTCCCTCATGGTTGCGGGGCTTGCGCCTGATCGCGGACCGGCAACGCTGCATCTCGAACGGTACCTCCTGGCGCTGCCACGCGGTGCCTTGCACACGCTTTCGCGTGCTCATCGACACCCATCGCGACGGCCGCAGCCGCAGGCGTGCAGCAGTGTGCGACGGTGGCCGCGATCTGCCGGTTTCGCGTCTGCGGGCCGATCGACCGGGCGGGCTGCGTGTCCGAAACCCTACGCCCGGGTACAGACGATCCCGACGTGCCTGACTTATCATGTCCGGCCTTTCCCGAAGAACTTGCCATGACGCAATCGCTGGCGTTCGTTTTCCCCGGACAGGGCTCGCAGTCGCCGGGAATGCTGGCCGGGCTGTCGGACCTGCACCCGCTGATTCGCGACACTTTTGCCGAGGCCTCGGAAGGTGCGCGGATCGACCTGTGGACCTTGTCTCAGCAGGGGCCGGAGGAACTGCTCAACCGCACCGAGTACACCCAGCCGACGCTGCTTGCCGCCGGTGTCGCGGTGTGGCGCGCCTGGCAGGCGGCCGGCGGTGCGCCACCGGCGCTTTTGGCCGGACACAGCCTGGGCGAGTACGCCGCGCTGGTCGCCGCCGGCGCGCTGCCGCTGGATCAGGGCGCGCGGCTCGTGCGCCTGCGCGGCCAGCTCATGCAGGGAGCCACGCCTGACGGTACCGGTGCCATGGCCGCCGTACTCGGTGCCGAAGAGGCGCTGGTGCGCGAGGTCTGCGGGATCGCGGCGCAGAGCCAGGTGCTGGTGCCGGCCAATTTCAACTCGCCCGGCCAGATCGTGATCGGCGGCCACGTCGAGGCGGTGGATCGTGCCCTGGCGCTGCTGGCCGAGCGCGGGGTGCGCAAGGCGGTGAAGCTGGCGGTCAGCGTGCCGTCCCACACGCCGCTGATGCGCGATGAGGCCAATCGCCTGGCCGAGGCAATGGCCGCACTGGACTGGCGTCAGCCCGCCATTCCGGTGGTGCAGAACGTCGATGGCAAGGTGCATGACACGCCGGAGGCGATCCGCGATGCCCTGGTGCGCCAGCTCTACCTGCCGGTGCAGTGGGTTGCCTGCGTCGAAACGCTGGTCGCGCGTGGAGCCGCGCGCATGGGCGAATGCGGACCGGGCAAGGTGCTGACCGGTCTGGCGCGACGCATCGACAAGACCCTTGATGCGCGCGCGCTGGGTACGCCGGAAGACTTCAACGCGGCCCTGGAAGCCTGGGCATGAGTAAGACCCTCGCGGGCGAAGTCGCCCTGGTCACCGGTGCCAGCCGCGGTATCGGTGCCGCCATTGCCGACACCTTGGCCGCACACGGCGCAACGGTCATCGGCACCGCCACCACGCAGACGGGCGCGGATGCGATTTCCGCGCGCCTGGCCGGACAGGGCGGGGCGGGGCGCGTGCTCGACGTGTCCGTTCCGGGCGCGATCGAGACCCTGGTCGAGGCCGTGGCGTCGGAGTTCGGCGCGATTTCCATCCTCGTCAACAACGCCGGCATCACCCGCGACAGTCTCCTGATGCGGATGAAGGACGAGGACTGGCAGGCGGTGATCGACACCAACCTGACCAGCATCTATCGGGCCTCGAAGGCGGTGATGCGCGCGATGATGAAGGCGCGCGGCGGACGCATCGTCAACATCGCCTCGGTGATCGGCGTCACCGGCAACGCCGGGCAGGCCAATTACGCCGCCGCCAAGGCCGGCATCATCGGTTTCTCCAAGTCGCTGGCCAAGGAGGTCGGCTCGCGCGGGGTCACCGTCAACGTGGTCGCACCGGGCTTCATCGAAACCGACATGACGCGCGATCTGCCCGACAGCGCCCGCGAAGCCATGCTGGGCCAGATCGCGCTGGGCCGGTTGGGCTCGCCGCAGGACATCGCCGACGCGGTGCTTTTCCTGGCGTCGCCGGCGGCGGCCTACATCACCGGCGAGACTTTGCACGTCAATGGCGGCATGTACATGCCCTGATTTTTCCCGGCGCGCCGGGCTTTCGGCACGCCTCCTGGTTCATGCGCCGGCGGCTGGCTCGCCTCGCCGGCGTCCACTACAATGCGCGGGCTTTTTCCCGGAGGACAACAAGCAATGAGCAGCATCGAAGAGCGTGTCAAGAAGATCGTCGTGGACCAGCTGGGCGTCAAGGAGGAGGATGTCACCGCCAACGCCTCGTTCGTCGACGATCTGGGCGCGGACTCCCTCGATACCGTGGAGCTGGTGATGGCGCTCGAAGAGGAATTCGAGTGCGAGATTCCGGACGAGGATGCGGAGAAGATCACCAGCGTGCAGCAGGCGATCGACTACGTGAAGGCGCACGTCAAGTCCTGACGCACGCCCAAGGTGCCGGGGCCCCGCGCGGGCCGCAAGGGTTCCGGCGCCTGTCATTCCCCAACTCTGAGGAAACCCGCGCATGAGTCGACGTCGCGTCGTGGTCACCGGTCTGGGCATCGTCTCTCCGGTCGGCAATACCGTTGCATCGGCCTGGAACGCCATCGTCAACGGGCGCTCGGGCATCGGACAGGTGACCGGATTCGACACCACCGGCTTCGCCACCACCATCGCGGGCGAAGTGCGCGACTTCGATCCGGCGGCCTTCGTGCCGGCCAAGGACGCGCGCAAGATGGACCCCTTCATCCACTACGGCGTGGCGGCGGCCTTCATGGCGCTGGACGACTCCGGGCTGGAGGTGGGCGAACACAATGCCGAGCGCATCGGCGTCCTCGTCGGTTCCGGCATCGGTGGCATCTACGGCATCGAGGAAACCGCGATCCGCCTGCACGAAGGCGGTCCGCGCAAGATCTCCCCGTTCTACGTGCCCAGCACCATCATCAACATGCTGCCGGGCCAGATCAGCATTCTGAAGGGCCTCAAGGGGCCGAGCCTGTCGGCCGTCTCGGCCTGCGCCTCGTCCAACCATTCCATCGGCATGGCGATGCGCACCATTCAGTACGGCGACGCCGACGTGATGGTGGCCGGCGGCGCCGAGCGCGGCTCCTCGCCCACCTCGATGGGCGGCTTCTGCGCGATGAAGGCCATGTCCACCCGCAACGACGATCCGACCCGCGCCTCGCGGCCCTGGGACAGGGACCGCGACGGCTTCGTGCTGGGCGACGGTGCCGGCGTGCTGATCCTCGAGGAATACGAATATGCCAAGGCGCGCGGTGCGCGGATCTACTGCGAACTGGCGGGTTTTGGCGCAAGTTCCGACGCCTGGCACATGACCGCGCCTTCCGAGAACGGCGAAGGCCCGGCGCGCTGCATGCACGCCGCGCTGCGCGATGCGGGCCTTGCGCCCGAGGCGATCGGTTACCTCAACGCGCACGGCACCTCGACCCCGCTCGGCGATCTGGCCGAGACCCTGGCGGTGAAGCGCGCGTTCGGCGACCACGCGTCGCGCGTGCTGGTGTCGTCCACCAAGTCGATGACCGGGCACCTGCTGGGCGCGGCGGGCGGGGTGGAGGCCATCTTCACCATCCTGGCCCTGCACCACGGCATCGCGCCGCCGACGATCAACCTCGACGAGCCCGGCGAAGGCTGCGATCTCGACTATGTGCCCAATGTGGCGCGCGGGGTGTCGCTGGACGCGGCCATGTCCAACGGCTTTGGGTTCGGCGGCACCAACGGCACGCTGGTTTTCCGCCGCATCTGATCCGGACGCGTCTCGGCCGTGCCCGTCCTCAGGCTTCCCGGCCAGGTCGATCCGCTGGCGCTGCACCGGCACGATCCGGCGCGCTTTCCGCTGATCCTCCAGAGCGCCGCGTTCGAGCCCGAACGCGGTCGCCACGACATCGTTCCGGCCTGCTTGGGCGAAGGCCTGCGGCTGGATCGGGACGGTCGCACGCGTACCCTCGACGGAAGCACCTGCCCTCAGACGTTTCCCCAGGCGCTCGATGCTGCGCGAAGCGCGCTCGCCGCGTCGATGGAGAGCGATCCGGACGCGGCGCAGGCCGCACGCCTGCCTTTTTGCGGCGGCTGGGCGCTTTTCCTCTCCTATGAATATGCCGGGGTCATCGAGCCCGTCCTGAGCCTGCCGCCGGCGCCCGGGCCGCTGCCGGTGGCGCTGGCACTGCGCTGCCCGGGCGCGGTGATCGTGGATCATTCCGAGGAGGTCACCTGGATCGTGACCGAGCCGGGCCAGGCTGCGCTGCTGGACGCCCTGGCGCGCGACGTGGCCGCCTGCGCCGACGTGCGTCTGCCCGCGCCGGCGCTGATCGCGGGCGCGGTGCGCGAGGCGTCCGACGGGGATTTTCTGCGAGCGGTGCGCCGCGCCAAGGACTGGATCGCGGCGGGCGATGCCTTCCAGGTGAACCTCTCGCGCCGCTGGGAGGTGGGCCTGGCTGCGGGAACCTCGCCGGCCGCGGTTTATGCCGCGCTGCGAGACGCCAATCCGGCACCGTTCGCGGCGCTGCTAGCGTTCGAGGACTGGGCCATCGCCAGCTCCTCGCCGGAACGCCTGGTGGAAGTGCGCGGGGACCGCATCCAGACCCGGCCGATCGCCGGCACCCGGCCGCGGCTGCCGGGCGAGGACGACGCGGCGCGCGCGGTGGAACTGGTCGGCGATCCCAAGGAGCGTGCCGAACACATCATGCTGATCGACCTGGAGCGCAGCGACCTGGGCCGCATCTGCGCGCCGGGCAGCGTCGAGGTCGACGAGTTGATGGTGGTGGAGCGTTACGCCCACGTGCACCACATCGTTTCCAACGTGCGCGGGCGGCTGCGGCCTGATGCCACGCCGGGCGATGTCCTGCACGCGCTGTTCCCCGGCGGCACCATCACCGGCTGTCCCAAGGTGCGCTGCATGCAGATCATCGCGGCGCTGGAAGGGGAAGGGCGCGGTGCCTACACCGGCGCGCTGGGCTATCTGGGCCACGACGGGCGCATGGACCTCAACATCCTCATCCGCACCCTGACCCTGCACGACGGGCGCGCCAGCTTCCGCGCCGGCGCCGGCATCGTGGCCGACTCGGATCCCGTGCGCGAGCTGGCGGAAACCCGCGCCAAGGCGCGCGGACTGCTGCGTGCGTTCGGCGCGGGCGGGTGAGGCGCCGGCTCCGGTATCCTTGCGCGATGAACGCTGGTCAGATGCATCTTTCCTGCTTTTTCCCATCCGCCCGGAGCGGAGGCCGCGCGTGAGGCGGCCGGGCTCCACGCGCCAGCGCGGCTTCTGGCGCGGCCTGTTCCTGTTCGCGCTGCTGTGCCTCGTGGCCGCGGCGGCGGCCGGCCTGTGGGTATGGCGCGACTACCAGCGCTTCCTCGAAACCCCGCTCGCCCGCGGCGGCGCGCCGCAGGTGATCGACATTGCGCGCGGCCAGAGCTTTCGCGGCGTGGTGGCGCAGTTGCGGCAGGCGGGCCTCGACGGCAGCGTGCACGAAGCCTACTGGCGCGCGCTGGGCTGGCAGCGCAAGGCGCGCATCCAGGCGGGCGAATACGCCGTCGAGCCTGGCCTGACGCCGACGGCGCTGCTCGACAGGCTGGCGCGCGGGCAGGTGATCCAGTATCGGATCACCCTGGTCGAAGGCTGGACCCTGCGCGAGCTGCGCCTGGCGCTGGCGGCCGATCCGGTGCTGGTGCAGACGCTTGCCGCCGTTCCCGACGACGAGCTGATGGCGGCCATCGGCGCGGGAGATGCGCTGGAAGGCGGCGAGGCCGCTCGGTTGCCCGAGGGCCAGTTCCTGCCGGAAACCTACCAGTTCACCCGCGGCACCACCGACGCCCAGCTGCTGCTCCGCGCCCATCGTGCCTTGCGCGAGGCGTTGGAAACGGCCTGGGCCTCGCGCGCGCCGGACCTGCCCCTGGCCACGCCGTTCCAGGCGCTGGTGCTGGCCTCCATCGTGGAAAAGGAAACCGGCGTGCCGGAAGAGCGCGACCAGGTGGCCGGCGTGTTCGTGCGGCGCCTCAAGCGCGGGATGCGGCTGCAGACCGATCCGACCGTGATCTACGGCCGCGGCGCGGACGTTGCCGGCCCGCTCACCCGTCGGCATCTCGATACCGACACGCCCTGGAACACCTATACCCGCGATGGCCTGCCGCCCACGCCCATCGCGCTGCCGGGGCGCGCGTCGATCCACGCGACCCTGCACCCGGATACGGGACAGGCGCTCTACTTCGTGGCGCACGGCAGCGGCGGGCACGTCTTCTCGCGCACCCTGGACGAACACAACCGCGCCGTGGCCGAGTACCGGCGCAGGATGCGCGCGCAGTGACCGGGCGGCTGATCACGCTGGAAGGCGGCGAGGGCGCGGGCAAGTCCACCGCGATGGCCTTTCTGGCCGAGCGCATCGCGGCGCGCGGCGCGGAGCTGGTGCGGGTGCGCGAGCCGGGCGGCACAGAGGCCGGCGAAGCGATCCGCCGCGTCGTGCTCAGCCCCGGGCATGCCGGCCTGTGTGCGGAAACCGAGCTGCTGCTGATGTTCGCGGCGCGCGCCCAACTGGTGCGCGAGGTGATCCGTCCGGCGCTGGCGCGCGGCGCGGTGGTGCTGAGCGACCGCTTCACCGACGCCAGCTTCGCCTACCAGGGCGGTGGGCGCGGCATCGACGCCGGCCACATCGCCGAGTTGGAGCGCTGGGTCTGCGGCATCAGGCCCGATCTCACCCTGCTGTTCGATCTTCCGGTCGAGCAGGGCATGGCGCGCGCGCGCGGGCGTGGACCGACCGATCGCATCGAGGCCGAGCGCGCGGGGTTCTTCGAGCGCGTGCAGGCCGCCTACCGCCAGCGCGCGGCGCAGGAGCCGGCGCGCTGGCGCGTGATCGACGCCTCGCGACCGCTCGCCGACGTGCTCGCCGCCCTCGGCGCCGCGCTGGACGCACACTTCGAGGCCCATCCGTGAACGGTTTCTCGCCGTGGCAGCAGCGCATCTGGACGCAGGCGATGGGCGCGCTGGAGGCGGGCCGCCTGCCGCATGCGCTCCTGGTCGGCGGCCCGGCCGGGCTGGGCAAGCGCAGTCTCGTCCGCGCGCTGGCGAAACGCCTGCTCTGCGCCACGCCGCGCGAGGGGTACGCCTGCGGCCAGTGCCGCAACTGCGCGCTGGTCGCCGCGGGCACCCACCCCGACCTCATCGAGGAAACCTTCGAGCCCAACGACAAGGGCGAACCCCGCAAGGAAATCCTGATCGGCCAGGTGCGACGGCTGGGCGAGAAGCTCGCGCTCACGCCGCAGATCGCGGCTGGCCAGGTGGCCCTGGTCCATCCGGCCGAGGCGATGAACCGCAATGCCTTCAACGCCCTGCTCAAGACCCTGGAAGAACCGGCTTCCGGGCGCTACCTGATCCTCGTCGCCGATCAGCCACAGCGTCTTCCCGCCACGATCCGCAGCCGCTGCCAGGTGCTGAGGCTCGACCTCCCTCCGCGCGCCGAAGCGCTGAACTGGCTGGTGGCGCAAGGGCGGGATGCGCGCGTTGCGGCGGAAGCACTCGATGCCGCGCAAGGCAATCCCGGCCTGGCGCAGGAGTTCATTTCCGGCGACGCGCTGGCGCTGCGTCGCGCCGTGGCCGGGGAGCTGGCTGCGCTGGCCGTGGGCCGCACGGATGCGGCGGAACTGTCCGTCGCCTGGTCCGGGGATCGCCCGGCGCTGCGGCTGCGCTTTGCGGGCGAACTGGTGCGTGACCATCTCGCGGTACGCGCCGGAGCCGACCGGGCGGACCTGCTTTCAGGCGCGGGGCCGGTCGCGCCCGCGGCACCCCTCGCGCTGGCCGGCTGGTTCGATCAGGCCGCGCGGGCGCTGCGCGCGCTGGACGGCCCGCTGCGCGACGACCTGCAGATGGCGGAGCTTCTGGTGGCATGGAAGCGCCTGTTTGCGCCGGCCTGATCCCGACATGCCGCCTTGCCGCCACGCGTCGGAATAGAAGCTTCTGCAAGTCGTTGAAAAAATTGAATTGCGATTGGCGCAGTCCGCGCAGCCAGCGTGCCGGCTTGAGGCCGGCCCCGGTTCGCCGCTATAATTCCGAGGCTTTGTTTTCACAAAGCACTCCGTTTCCCGCCGCGTGGCGGGTTTTCCATGGCGGATCAGGCGGTGCGCGCGGTCGATCCGGCGTTCCTGCCGGTCCCGCGTCAACGAGGTCACCATGTCCATCGATACCGCAAAGATCATCAACGACTACAAGCGCAGCGCCAACGATACCGGCTCGCCGGAAGTGCAGGTCGCGCTGCTGTCGGCCCGCATCGAGCAGCTCACCGAGCACTTCAAGGTCCACAAGCAGGATCACCACAGCCGCCGCGGCCTGCTCATGCTGGTCAACCAGCGCCGCAGCCTCCTGGGTTACCTGAAGGGCAAGGACGGCGAGCGCTACAAGACGCTGATCGAGCGCCTCGGTCTGCGCCGCTGACCTTCCCGTTTCCACCGCGCGGCGCAGAAATGCGCCGCGCTCGTTTTTACCGGGTGCAGGTGCATCCGACTTCCCGCTCCAGAGTTTCCGGTTCGCGGGATCACACGCAAGTCCTAAGGAATCCAGATCGTGGCGAAAGTTAGCAAGACATTCCAGTACGGCAATCACCAGGTCACCCTGGAAACGGGCGAGATCGCGCGCCAGGCCAGCGGCGCGGTCATGGTGAACGTGGACGGCACCGTCGTGCTCGTCACCGCCGTCGCGGCAAAGAGCGCGCGCGAGGGCCAGGACTTCTTCCCGCTGACGGTCGATTACGTCGAGAAGTTCTACGCCGGCGGACGCATCCCCGGCGGGTTCTTCAAGCGCGAAGGCCGTCCCACCGAAAAGGAAACCCTGATCAGCCGCCTGATCGATCGCCCGATCCGCCCGCTGTTCCCCGAGGACTACAAGAACGAAGTGCAGATCATCGCCCAGGTGATCTCGCTGAATCCGGAAGTGGACGGCGACATTCCCGCCCTGATCGGCGCCTCGGCCGCGCTGGCGCTGGCCGGCACGCCGTTCCAGGGCCCGATCGGTGCCGCCAAGGTCGGCTACAGGGACGGGCAGTACCTCCTCAATCCGACCGTGTCCGAGCTGAAGGACTCGCAGCTTGAGCTGGTCGTCGCCGGTACCGCCAATGCGGTGCTGATGGTGGAATCCGAGGCCGCGCTGCTGAGCGAAGAAGTGATGCTCGGCGCCGTCACCTTCGGCCATCGCGAGATGCAGAAGGTCATCAGCGCGATCAACGAGCTCGTCGTCGAAGCCGGCGCCAAGCCCAGCGACTGGGTTGCCCCGGCCAAGAACGCGGCGCTGATCGCCGCCCTGAAGGAAGCCGTCGGCACGCAGCTGGCCGGTGCCTTCAAGATCACCGACAAGCTCCAGCGCCGCGACGCCATCGCCGCGATCAAGAAGGACGTTCTGGAGCAGCTCGCCGGTCGCGCCGAAGCCGACGGCTGGGACAAGGCCGAGCTGTCCAAGGAGTTCGGCGAGCTGGAATACCGCACCCTGCGCGACGCGGTGCTCGACACGAAGGTCCGCATCGATGGCCGCGCGCTGGATACCGTCCGTCCGATCAGCGTGAAGGCCGGCGTGCTGCCGCGCACCCACGGCTCGGCACTGTTCACGCGCGGCGAGACGCAGGCCATCGTGGTCACCACGCTGGGTACCGCGCGCGATGGGCAGATCATCGATGCCATCGCCGGTGAATACAAAGACAACTTCCTGTTCCATTACAACTTCCCGCCGTTCTCGGTGGGCGAGTGCGGCCGCTTCGGCGCGCCCAAGCGTCGCGAAATCGGCCACGGCCGCCTTGCCAAGCGCGGCGTGATGGCGGTGATGCCCTCGCTGGAAGAGTTCCCCTACACCGTGCGCGTGGTGTCGGAAATCACCGAATCCAACGGCTCCTCCTCGATGGCTTCAGTCTGCGGCAGCTCGCTGGCGCTGATGGATGCCGGCGTGCCGGTCAAGGCACCGGTCGCGGGCATCGCGATGGGCCTGGTGAAGGAAGGCGACAGGTACGTCGTGCTGTCCGACATCCTCGGCGACGAGGACCACCTCGGCGACATGGATTTCAAGGTGGCCGGCTCCGCCGAAGGCATTTCCGCGCTGCAGATGGACATCAAGATCGACGGCATCACCGAGGAGATCATGAAGGTGGCGCTGGCCCAGGCCCGGCAGGGCCGCCTGCACATCCTCGGCGAGATGGCCAAGGCGCTGACCACGCCGCGCGCCGAGCTCTCCGAGTACGCCCCGCGCCTTTTGACCATCAAGATCCATCCGGACAAGATCCGCGAGGTGATCGGCAAGGGCGGCGCGACGATCCAGTCCATCACCAAGGAAACCGGCACCCAGATCGACATCCAGGATGACGGCACCATCGTCATCGCCTCGGTCAACAACGCCGCGGCGCAGGCCGCCAAGGCCCGCATCGAGCAGATCACCAGCGACGTCGAGCCGGGTCGAGTCTACGAGGGCAAGGTCGCCAAGATCATGGACTTCGGTGCCTTCGTCACCATCGCTCCCGGCAAGGACGGCCTGGTGCACGTCTCGCAGATTTCCAACGAGCGCGTCGAGAAGGTCTCCGACAAGCTCAAGGAAGGCGACCTGGTCAAGGTCAAGGTGCTGGAAGTGGACAAGCAGGGCCGCATCCGCCTGTCGATGAAGGCGCTGGACGAGAACGGCGGCGAGTAAGCTTCCGTCATCGGAAACATCCGGAAAAAGCGGGCTTTGGCCCGCTTTTTTCATGTCGATTCGAGTTTTCCCCGCGCCCGGCGCGACGCTCAGCTGCGCCGCTGGGCGTGATCGAGCATCTGGCGGGCGTGGGCGAGGGTGGCTTTGGTGATGTCCACGCCGCCCAGCATCCGCGCCAGCTCGTCCACGCGCGCCTGCGCGTCGAGCGCCTCGATCCGGCTCTGGGTGCCGTCGCCGTCGTCGGCCTTGCTCACCCGCAGGTGCTGGTGCCCCTGCGCCGCGACCTGCGGCAGGTGGGTGACGCACAGCACCTGGCGCTCGTTGCCCAGAGCGCGCAGCGCCTGGCCGACGACTTCGGCCACGGCACCGCCGATGCCGGTATCGACCTCGTCGAACACCATCGTCGGCACCGCGTCCAGGCCCATCGCGGCAACTTCGATGGCGAGGCTGATGCGCGACAGTTCGCCGCCCGAGGCGACCTTGCGCAGCGCGCGCGCCGGCTGACCGGGGTTGGCGCTGACCAGGAACTCGACCCGTTCGGCACCGTCGCCCTGCGGCGCGTCGCCGTCAATCGGCTCCAGCGACGCGGCGAAGGTCCCGCCGGCCATTCCGAGACCGTCCATGATCGCGCTGACGCGGGTCGAAAGCGTCGTGGCCGCGTCCTTTCGCCCGGCGCTGACCTGCGCCGCGGCGCTGCGCCAGCGCGCCAGGGCGTCGTCGCGCGCGCGCGCCAGATCGGCCAGCTGCGCCTCGCTGTTGCCCAATTCGTCCAGCTCCTGCTGCAGCGCCTGCTGCCGCGCCGCCAGCGCGGGCAGGGTGGTGCGGTGCTTGCGCGCCAGGTCGTGCAGGCGCGCGAGCCGGGCGTCGAGCGCGGCCAGGCGCTCGGGATCGAGGTCGAAGCCGTCGCGCAGGCGTTCGAGCGCCGCGGCGGCTTCGTCGACCTGGATCTGCGCGCCGTCCAGCAGGGCGTCGATCTCGGCCAGTCCGGGTTCGTGTTCGACCAGGCGCATGAGGTCGTGACGCAGGCGGCGCAGCAGGTCGGGAAGATCGCCCTCCAGCACCGCGGCGGCGCGGCCGCAGCCTTCGATCAGGGCGGTGGCATGGCTCTGGCGGCGGTGTTCGTTCAGCAGGTTTTCGATGGCCTCGGGGGCGAGATTTTCGTTCGCCAGCTCCGCGATCTGGTGCTCCAGGTACAGGCGACGGTCGGCGCTGTCGCCGCGCGCCTGCAGAGCGGTGATGGCCTGGGTCGCGCGCTGCCAGTCGCGCGCGCTGTCGCGCAGCTGCGCGAGAGCCTCGGGATGACGCGCGAAGGCATCGAGCAGGGCAAGCTGATGGCGGCGATCCAGCAGTGCCTGATGCTCGTGCTGGCCGTGGATTTCCACCAGGAGCGCACCGAGCACGGCCAGTTGGGCCATGGTGGCCGGCCGGCCGTTGATCCAGGCGCGCGAACCGCCGTCGGCGCGGATCACCCGGCGCAGCTGGCACTCGGCGTCTTCGTCAAGATCGTTTTCGTGCAGCCAGGTCAGCGCCGGGGAGCCCGCAGCAGGCGCGAATCGCGCCACCAGTTCGGCGCGCTCCGCGCCGTGACGCACCGCGCCTGCATCCGCGCGCGCGCCGGTGAGCAGCATCAGGGCATCCACCAGCAAGGACTTGCCCGCGCCGGTTTCTCCCGAGACCACGGTCAGGCCGCCGACGGGCGCGATCTCGATTTCGCGGACGATCGCAAAATCCTTGACGAAGAGGGAAACCAGCATGAAATGAGTGGCAATCCACCGCAACCGCGCGGCGGGCGCACGCTAGCACGGGCGGCGGCGTCCGCCAACGCTTGTCGAACCGCGTCCGCGCCCCCACATCAAGCGGGAAATCTTCTACGATCGCCGCCGTGAACCTGTCGCTCGACGCCCGCTCCCGCCATCTCCTGCAGACCCTGATCGCGCAGTATATCCGCGACGGGGTGCCGGTCGGCTCGCGCACCCTGTCCAAATCCGCGGGACTCGACATTTCCCCGGCCACGATCCGCAACGTCATGGCCGATCTGGAAGATGTGGGTCTGGTCGCCACCCCGCACACTTCGGCCGGGCGCGTGCCGACCGCGCAGGGCTATCGCCTGTTCGTCGACAGCCTGCTGCAGGTCGAGCCGCTGGATGAGGCCCAGATGGCGCAGATCGGCCAGCGTCTGACGCCGCAGCTGGGCACCCACGGCCTGATCAGCAAGGTCTCCGAGCTGCTTTCGGCCATGACCCACTTCGTCGGCATGGTGACGGTGCCGCGGCGCGACCAGTTCGCGCTGCGCCACATCGATTTCGTGACGCTCGATCCCGAGCGGGTGCTGGTGATCCTGGTATTCACCGACAACGAGGTGCAGAACCGCATCGTCCACACCCGCCGCCCGTATTCGCCGGCCGAGCTGGAGCGCACCGCGAATTATCTGAATCAGCACTTCGCCGGGCTGCCGCTGCCCGCGATCCGGCAGCGCTTGCGGGCCGAGCTGGCCGAGGCGCGCAGCGAGATGGACCGGCTGCTGAGCGTGGTGGCCGACGTTGCGGAGGGCGCGTTTGCGCCGGTGGGCGAGGACGACATGCTGGTGGCCGGCCAGACCCAGCTCATGGGCGTGCAAGACTTGTCCGACCTGGAGCGGCTGCGCGAGTTGTTCGAGGCGTTTTCGCGCAAGAAGGAACTCCTGCAGCTGCTGGAAGGCTGCGCCCACGCCCAGGGCGTGCGGCTGTTCATCGGTGAGGAAAGCGGCGTGGCGCCGCTCGGACAGTGCTCGGTGGTGACCGCGCCCTACGGCGTGGACGGCCGCGTGCTGGGCGTGCTGGGCGTGATCGGCCCCACCCGCATGGCCTACGACCGGGTCATCCCGATGGTGCAGGCGACCGCCAACGTGCTGGGCGCGGCCTTGAATCGCGCCGGGCAGGCCCAATAAGCCCCTGAGTGTGCCGCCGGCGTGCTTGCGCGCGCCGGCTGCCTTCTTTTTCTTACGATTGCCGTTACCCACGGAGAGATTCCGATGACGACACACCACCACCCGGACGCGACCGCGCAGGATCTTCCGGACAATCCCGACGACCTGGCGCTGCGGATCGAGGCGCTGGAGCAGGAGCTGGGTCAGGCGCGCGACGAGCAGCTGCGCGACCGCGCCGAGCTGGAGAACCAGCGTCGGCGCCTGCTGCGGGAAGCCGAGCAGGCGCGCAGGTTCGCCAATGAAAAGCTCCTGGCCGAACTGCTGCCCGTGTTCGACAGCCTGGAGGCGGGGCTTGCCGCCAACGGCGAGGCCGGAAGCCTGCGCGAGGGCGTGGAACTGACCCTGCGCCAGCTCACCCGCGTGGCCGAGGCCAACGGCCTGCAGGTGGTCGACCCGGCCGGGCAGGCCTTCGATCCCGAGCGGCACCAGGCGATGAGCGTGGCGGCCTCGGAAGCACACGCGCCGGGCAGCGTGGTGCAGGTCTACCAGAAGGGCTATGTGCTCAACGACCGCCTGCTGCGCCCGGCGCTGGTGGTGGTCGCCGCCGAATAGGGCATCGGCGCACCGGCCGGAAGCGATTTGCGCGCACCGGCCCTTGAAGCGGCGGACAAAACCCCTACATACGGCTCAATCCCGGTCGCATGACCGAAGACAACTTTCCGGAGGAAACACATCATGGGCAAGATCATCGGCATCGACCTGGGCACGACCAACAGCTGCGTGGCGATCATGGAAGGCGGCAAGGGCCGCATCATCGAGAACGCCGAGGGCGACCGCACCACCCCGTCCATCGTGGCCTACACCAAGGATGGCGAGGTGCTGGTGGGCGCGGCGGCCAAGCGCCAGGCGGTCACCAATCCGAAGAACACCTTCTATGCGGTCAAGCGCCTGATCGGGCGCAAGTTCACCGACGCCGAGGTGCAGAAGGACATCAGCCACGTGCCCTACGGCATCGTCGCGCACGACAACGGCGATGCCTGGGTGCAGAGCGCCGACGGCAAGAAGATGGCGCCGCAGCAGATTTCCGCCGAAGTGCTGTCCAAGATGAAGAAGACCGCCGAGGACTTCCTGGGTGAGACCATCACCGAGGCCGTCATCACCGTGCCGGCCTACTTCAACGATTCCCAGCGCCAGGCGACCAAGGACGCCGGCCGCATCGCCGGCCTCGACGTCAAGCGCATCATCAACGAGCCGACCGCGGCGGCACTGGCCTATGGCCTGGACAAGTCCGCCGGCGGCGACCGCAAGGTGGCGGTGTACGACCTGGGCGGCGGCACCTTCGACGTCTCCATCATCGAGATCGCCTCGATCGACGGCGAAAAGCAGTTCGAAGTGCTGGCCACCAACGGCGACACCTTCCTGGGCGGCGAGGACTTCGACAACCGCGTGATCGAGTATCTGGTGGACGAGTTCCAGAAGGATCAGGGCCTGGATCTGCGCCGCGATCCGCTCGCGCTGCAGCGCCTGAAGGACGCCGCCGAGCGCGCCAAGATCGAGCTTTCCAGCGCGCAGCAGACCGAAGTTAACCTGCCGTACATCACCGCCGACGCGTCCGGTCCCAAGCACCTGGCGATCAAGCTCACCCGCGCCAAGCTCGAGGCCCTGGTCGATGAGCTGGTCAAGCGCACCATCGAGCCGTGCCGCACCGCGCTCAAGGACGCCGGCCTGCGCGTGTCGGACATCCACGACGTGCTGCTGGTCGGCGGGCAGACCCGCATGCCCAAGGTGCAGGCGGCGGTGGCCGAGTTCTTCGGCAAGGAGCCGAAGAAGGACGTCAACCCGGACGAGGCCGTGGCCATGGGCGCGGCGGTGCAGGGCGGCGTGCTGGCGGGCGACGTGAAGGACGTGCTGCTGCTCGACGTGACCCCGCTGTCGCTCGGTATCGAGACCATGGGCGGCGTGTTCACCAAGCTGATCGAGAAGAACACCACGATCCCGACCAAGGCCTCGCAGACCTTCTCCACCGCTGACGACAACCAGACCGCGGTCACCGTGCACGTCTTGCAGGGCGAGCGCGAACAGGCCCGCTACAACAAGTCGCTGGCCAAGTTCGACCTCGCCGGCATCGAGCCCGCGCCGCGCGGCATGCCGCAGATCGACGTCACCTTCGACATCGACGCCAACGGCATCCTGCACGTTTCGGCCAAGGACAAGAAGACCGGAAAGGAGCAGAAGATCGAGATCAAGGCAGGCTCCGGCCTGTCCGAGGACGAGATCCAGAAGATGGTGCGCGACGCCGAGCTCAACCGCGAGGAAGACCAGAAGTTCCACGAACTGGTCAACGCGCGCAACAAGGC
This sequence comes from uncultured Chiayiivirga sp., assembly GCA_934525595.1. Lineage (GTDB taxonomy): Bacteria > Pseudomonadota > Gammaproteobacteria > Xanthomonadales > Xanthomonadaceae > Denitratimonas. The sequence continues at coordinate 35,557 of CAKSZJ010000005.1, forward strand.
CGACGCCGTGCTGCACGCCGCGCGCAGCGCGATCAAGGAGCATGGCGACAAGGTGCCGGGTGACGTGATCGGGCGCGTGGAGTCGGCCATCGCCGAGCTCGATAGCGTGGCCAAGGGCGACGACAAGGCCCAGATCGAGGCGCGCACCCGCACGCTCGAAGAGGCCGCGCAGTCGCTCTTCGCCGCTGCCAGCGCCGGCCCGCAGTCCCAGGCCGGCGACGCTGCTGCGCAGGGCGGCGCGCACGATGACGTGGTCGACGCCGAGTTCACCGAGGTGAAGGACGACAAGGCCTGATTGTCGGGAATGGAAGGTCGGGAATGGGACGCGCGCGTACAGCGACCCGTTCCGTCGGTTCCTGTTCCCGGGCCCGGAGCCGGTGCGCGCAGGCGCGCCGGCTCTTTCCTGATTCTCCACCCGTGCCGCGCAAGGCCCTGTGACTTGGGCACGCAGGCTTCTCCCGGTTCCCCATTCTCCACTCCCGACACACTTTCTCTATGAAACGCGACTATTACGAAATCCTGGGCGTGGCGAAAACCGCCGGCGACGACGAGCTGAAGAAGGCTTACCGCCGCTGTGCGATGAAATACCACCCGGACCGCAATCCGGGTGACGCCAGCGCCGAGGCCGCGTTCAAGGAGTGCAAGGAAGCCTACGAAGTGCTGGCCGACCCGGCCAAGCGCCGGATGTACGACCAGCACGGCCACGACGCGTTCACGCAGGGCGGCGGCGGTGGACCGGGCGGTCCTGATTTCGGCGACATCTTCGGCGACATCTTCGGAGACATCTTCGGGGCCGCGCGCGGGCGCCAGGCGCCGCGGCGCGGGACGGATTTGCGCTACGTGATCGAGCTGGACCTGGAAGACGCCGTCTTCGGCGTGGATCGCACCATCCAGGTGCCCACGCTGGCCTCGTGCGACGGCTGCAAGGGCTCCGGTTCCGAGGATGGCAAGACGGACACCTGCCCGACCTGCCGAGGCCATGGACGGGTGCGGATGCAGCAGGGCATTTTCGCCGTGCAGCAGGCCTGCCCGGCCTGCGGCGGCAGCGGGCGTCACGTGGTCACCCCCTGCAAGGACTGCGAAGGGCACGGCCGCGTGGAGCGTGAAAAGACCCTGCAGGTGAAGATTCCCGCGGGCGTGGACACCGGCGACCGCATTCGCCTGGCCGGCGAGGGTGAAGCCGGGCCTCCCGGCACCCAGCCCGGCGATCTCTACGTGGAAGTGCGGGTGCGCGAGCACGCGATCTTCCAGCGCGACGGCGACGATCTCTACTGCGAGCTTCCGATTCGCCTGTCGCAGGCGGCGCTGGGTGCACAGCTGGAAGTGCCCACGCTCGAGGGCATGGTCGAACTCAAGATTCCCGCCGAAACCCAGACCGGCAAGCTGTTCCGGCTGCGTGGCAAGGGCGTCAAATCGGTGCGCAGTCACGCGCCCGGCGACCTGCTGTGCCGAGTGGTGGTGGAAACTCCGGTCAATCTCACGCGGCGCCAGCGCGAGCTGCTGACCGACTTCGAAGCCACCTTCGAGGGTGACAAGGGTGCGGCCCACTCGCCGCGTTCAAGCACCTTTCTCGACGGCGTCAAGGCGTTCTGGTCGCGCATGACGTCCTGAAGGCGGCGACACATGGCGAAGGCGAGGGCGCAGGCGGAAGAGGCGCGGTTTCTGATAAGATTGGCGGTCGTTTTCCGCAGTGCAGCACGCCTTTTCCCATGATCGAACTGAACCCCGTCCGCTCGCAGATTGCCGACCTCACCGAGCGCCTCGACGCGCTCAGGGGGTATCTTTGACTACGATCTCAAGGTCGAACGTCTGGAAGAAGTGACGCGCGAGCTGGAGAGCCCGGACGTCTGGAACGACCCCGAGCGCGCGCAGTCGCTTGGTCGCGAGCGTGCCAGTCTCGACAAGATCGTCGGTGGCCTGCGCCGCGTCGGCGAGGGGCTGGAGGAAAGCGGAGAGCTGCTGGACCTGGCCGAAGCCGAGGGTGACGAAGACACCGCGCAGGCGGTGGTGGCCGACGTCGCGCGCATCGAGGCCGAGCTCGGCAAGCTCGAATTCGCCCGCATGTTCGGCGGCCGCATGGATGGTGCCCCCGCGTTCGTCGACATCCAGGCCGGAGCCGGTGGCACCGAGGCGCAGGATTGGGCCGAAATGCTGCTGCGCATGTACCTGCGCTGGTGCGAAGACCGCGGCTGGAAGACCGAGCTGCTGGAGGCTTCGGGGGGCGACGTGGCGGGCATCAAGTCGGCCACGATCCGGGTCGAGGGCGATCACGCCTACGGCTGGCTCAAGACCGAAACCGGCGTGCACCGCCTGGTGCGCAAGAGCCCGTTCGATTCGGACAACCGCCGCCATACCAGCTTCACCTCGGTGTTCGTCTCGCCGGAAGTCGATGACGACATCGAGATCGACATCAACCCGGCCGACCTCAAGACCGACGTGTACCGTTCCTCGGGCGCCGGTGGACAGCACGTCAACAAGACCGAATCGGCGGTGCGCATCACCCACGTTCCCTCCGGCGTGGTGGTGGCCTGCCAGACCGAGCGCAGCCAGCACGCCAACCGCGACCGTGCGATGAAGATGCTCAAGGCGCGCCTGTACGAGCTCGAGATCCAGAAGCGCAACGCGGAGCGTGACGCGGTGGAAGCCACCAAGTCCGACATCGGCTGGGGCAGCCAGATCCGCAATTACGTGCTCGACCAGAGCCGCATCAAGGATTTGCGCACCGGCATCGAGCGTTCGGACACCCAGAAGGTGCTCGACGGCGATCTGGACGAATTCGTCGAGGCGGCCCTCAAGGCCGGTCTGGACGCCGGCTCCAAGCGCAGCGACGCGGCCTGACATCTGCCCGCACCGGCCTTCACCGCGGCCGTGCGGGAAACATCGAGTATTTGCCATGACCGAGCCGACTTCACCCGCTGATGAAAACCACCTGATCGCAGAGCGTCGCGAAAAACTCCGCGCGCTGCGTGCGCGGGGCGTGGCCTATCCCAACGACGTGCGCCGCGCGCACTACGCGGGCGATCTGCAGGACGAGTTCTCCGATGCGCAACGCTGGGATGCGGAAGCGCTGGAAGGGCTCGGGCGTGAGCTGCACCTGGCCGGTCGGCTGATGGCCAAGCGCGTGATGGGCAAGGCCAGCTTCGCGCAGATCCAGGACGCGTCCGGTCGCATCCAGGTGTTCCTCCAGGCCAACGCGCTGGGCGAAGACTACGAGGCCTTCAAGGGCTGGGACGTGGGCGACATCATCGCCGTCACCGGCTCGCTGACCCGCACCCGCACCGGCGAGCTTTCCGTGCGCGCGGCGCGGATCCGCCTGTTGACCAAGAGCCTGCGCCCGCTGCCGGACAAGTGGCACGGCCTGGCCGACGTCGAGCAGCGCTATCGCCAGCGCTACGTCGATCTCATCGTCACTCCGGAAGCGCGCGAGGTTTTCATCCTGCGCTCGAAGATCGTGCGCGAGCTTCGCACCTGGCTGGATGCGCGGCGCTTCCTGGAAGTGGAAACGCCGATGATGCAGATCATTCCCGGCGGCGCCACGGCGCGGCCGTTCGTGACCCACCACAATGCGCTCGATATCGACCTCTACCTGCGGGTGGCGCCGGAGCTGTACCTCAAGCGCCTGGTGGTCGGCGGACTGGAACGGATCTACGAGATCAACCGCAACTTCCGCAACGAGGGCGTGTCCACCCGCCACAATCCCGAGTTCACCATGCTCGAACTGTACGAGGCATACGCCACCTACAGTGAAGTCATGGACCTTACCGAAAACCTCATCCGCGACACCGCGCGCACGGTGCTCGGAACGACCACGATCACCTGGGAAGGCAACGCCATCGACCTCGGCCCGGCGTTTCGCCGTTGGCGCATGGACGAGGCGGTATGCCACCACAATCCGGAAATCACCGTGGCCGACTGCACCGATCGCGAGGCGCTGGCGCGCCACTGCGAGCGCCTGAAAATCAGGGTAAAGCGCGAATGGGGCTGGGGCCGGATGCTGCTGGAGATCTTCGAAGCCACCGTCGAACACACCCTGATCCAGCCGACTTTCATCACCATGCATCCGGTGGAAGTCTCGCCGCTGGCGCGCGAGTCCGACAGCGAAAAGGGCTTCACCGACCGCTTCGAGCTGTTCGTCAACGGCAAGGAGCTGGCCAACGGTTTCTCCGAGTTGAACGATCCGGAAGACCAGGCCGCGCGCTTTCGTGCGCAGGTGGAAGCCAAGGCCGGCGGCGACGATGAGGCCATGCACTACGATGCCGACTACATCCGCGCGCTGGAATACGGCCTCGCCCCGACCGGCGGCCTGGGCATGGGCATCGACCGGCTGGTGATGCTCCTGACCGGTTCGGAGTCGATCCGCGACGTGTTGCTGTTCCCCTACATGCGTCCGGAGGCGGGCGGAACGAAATAGCCGCCCACGCGGATCCTGCTCACATTCCGCCCTCGAAGCCCGAGGCAAACAGGACCGGTACGGCCCCCATGACGTAGGCCGGGAGCCGATTGTCGCGGCGCCCGATGCCGAGCTGGCCCTGAAAGTTGCTGCCCCAGCACTTCACGCCCCCCGTGGTCGTGGTGGCACAGCTGTGGCTGGCGCCCAGCGCGATCGACGTGCCTGCATCGGCCATCAGACTCGTGACAGGCGCGCGCCGCTCCACCCGGGAGCCGTCTCCCAGCTGCCCGGACGAATTGTTGCCCCAGCAGCGCAGTTCGCCGCTCGTCATGCGCGCGCAGGTATGCCACATGCCGATGGCCATCTGTGCTGCACCGCTGTCCAGGCCAACGGGAACCTGCGGCCAGGGAATGCCCGACGGCCCGGCAAAACCGGTGCCGAGCTGACCGTACTGCTGCGAGCCCCAGCACCACGCCCGGCCACCGGCTTCGAGCGCGCAGCTGTGCTCCAGCCCCGCCACCACCGACATCGGATTGGAAACGTAGGTCAGCGGATGCGGGCTTGGCTGGTCTGCAGGATCACTGATTTCGCCGATCTGGCTCTTCTGGTTGCTGCCCCAGCAGTACACCGTTCCGGTGGCAATGGCGCAGGTGTGTCCTCCGCCGGCGGTCAGATCGGACGTGCCGGCGGTGATGGATGGCACCAGCACCGGAGTGAGCTTGGGTGGCGAGGTGAAGTCGAAGCCGAGCTGGCCGTTGCCATTCTCTCCCCAGCATCTGACGCGGCCGTCGCTCATCCGCGCGCAGCTATGGCTGCCGCCGGTGCGCACCGCAACCACGCCGCTGGAAAGGCCGACGACGGCGACCGGCTGCAGTCGGTCGATCTGGGAGTTGTCGCCGAGCTGTCCACGGGTGTTCTGGCCCCAGCACCAGGCGCCCCCCGCGACGACTGCGCAGGTGTGCGATGGACTGGCGGAGATGTCGGTGGCGGCGCCCGGCAGGGCAACCGGTGCGCCCGGCAGCGGACGCATCTCGCGCGTGCCGTCGCCCAGCTGGCCGGATGCGTTGTCACCCCAGCACTGAACCTGTCCGGCGGCGCCGATCGCGCAGGTGTGCGAGCCCGCCGAACTGAGTTTCTGGATCGCGCTGAGATTCGCTACGGCAACCGGCTCCAGCCGGCGCCACGGGTCGCCGTCGCCAAGCTGGCCGCTGCCGTTGCCGCCCCAGCAGCGCGCGCGGGCGTCGCTGGTGCGCGCGCAGGTCAGGCTGGAACCGGCGTGTATCGAGGCGGCGTCGGCAGGAGCGATCACGGCGCGCGGCGGCCAGGCGTCGGCGATGCTGCCATCGCCCAGGATCCCGCTGCGGTTTTCGCCCCAGCAGCGAAGCTGCCCGTTCGTGAGCCGCGCGCAGGCGTGGTAGTTGCCCGCGCTGACTTCCGCGACGCCGCCCTGCAGGTTGGCAATGTCGACCAGCAGGAACGGATCGGGATTCTCGGTGCCGAGATCGCCCAGCTGCCCGTGGTAGTTGTCGCCCCAGCAGCGCACCGCGCCGGCGGTGGTCACCACGCAGGTGAAGTAATGGCCCGCGCTGATCTGGCTCACTGCGGAGGCAAGGCCGGGAACCGCCTGTGGACTGACGTCGTAAGCGAAACCGCAGCCCACCAGGTTGCAGGCGCGGTCGTAGACGCCCCAGCAGTAGACCGCGCCGCCGCTGCTCAGGCCGCAGACGTGGCTTTCCCCGGCGCTCAGCTGGCTCCAGGTGTAGGCGCCGGCAATGATCGTGGGCGAAACGACGATGTTGGTGCCGGGATCGCCGATGCCGACCGCGCCCATGCCGTTGTAACCCCAACACCAGGCGCGCGCATCGCCGCGGAGCACGCACGTGTGGTCGCCGCCCACGGCGAGCGAGGCCACGCTGGAGAGCCCCGTGACCACGGTCGGCACGGAACGGTCGGACAGCGAGCCGTTGCCCAGTGCGCCGAGGAATCCCTTGCCCCAGCATTTCACCGTGCCGTTCTGCAGGAGCGCGCAGCTGTGCCGGTATCCCGCGCCGATCTGGATGACGCCGTCGAGACCGGGAATGTCCTGCGGCAGGACCGCGTCATCGAGGCTGCCATTGCCGAGCTGGCCATATTCGTTGTTGCCCCAGCACGCCACCGTGCCGGTGGAGAAGAGCGCACAGGCGTGATCCGAACCTACGGCCAGCTGCTGCACCGAACCGAGCGGATTCAGCGCGGCGAATGCCGCGGGAGCGGCGAGCGTGACCCAGAGCGGCAGCCACCGCAGCGCGACCGGCAGAGCGTGCGGGCCGCGGTCGCGCGTGAATTGGAGGATGGATGCGAAGAGGCGATTCATGCCGGTTCTCCCTGGCCTTGGGCGCCATGCCCGAGCAGCACGGGGTGGCGCGGATGGACGCGGGATGCCTGGCCCCGCCTCCAAGCAAGGCGCAGCGCGAAGGAGAATCGGCTCATTTGCCGGGGCAACTCCGGCGTCAATGCCGCGGTGCGGCGTCAGTGCGCGCCGTTCGAGGGCGGCGCTGCGTCACGCAGCTCGCGTCGCAGGATCTTGCCGACGTTGGACTTGGGCAGCTCGGTGCGGAACTCGATGATGCGCGGCTGCTTGTAGCCGGTAAGCTCGGTGCGGCAGAAGTTCTTGATGTCATTCGCGGTCAGGCCGGGATCCTTGCGCACCACCACCAGTTTGACCGCTTCGCCGGACTTGTCGTCGGGCACGCCAACCGCGGCGACTTCCATCACTCCCGGCATCTGCGCGACCACATCCTCGATCTCGTTGGGATACACGTTGAAGCCCGAAACCAGGATCATGTCCTTCTTGCGATCGACGATGTAGAAGAAACCCTTTTCGTCCATCTTCGCCATGTCGCCGGTGTGCAGCCAGCCGTCGGCGGAAAGCACTTTCGCGGTTTCTTCGGGGCGCTGCCAGTAGCCGGCCATCACCTGCGGCCCGCGCACGCACAGTTCACCCACATCGCCCATCGGCAGCACGCGGTTTTCCTCGTCCATCACGCAGCAGTCGGTGGAGGGGATCGGCAGGCCGATGGCGCCGTTGTAGTCGGACAGGTTCATCGGATTGATGCAGGCTGCGGGCGAGGTTTCCGTAAGGCCGTAGGCTTCTACGAGGGTGACCTTGGTGACCTGTTTCCAGCGCTCGGCCACCGCGCGCTGCACGGCCATGCCGCCGCCCAGGGTCAGGTGCAGGTGGGAGAAATCCAGCTCCTTGAAGCCGGGCGTGTTGAGCAGCCCGTTGAAGAGCGTGTTGACTCCGGTGATGGCGGTGAAGGGAATGCGCGAGAGCGTCTTCACGAAGCCGGCCATGTCGCGCGGATTGGTGATGAGGTGGTTGAGGCCGCCGAACTTCATGAAGACCAGGCAGTTGGCCGTCAGTGCGAAGATGTGATACAGCGGCAGCGCGGTGATGATGTGCTCGTGACCGGGCTTGACGTTGCTGCCGAGCCACGCGGCCGCCTGCTGCATGTTGGCCACGAGATTGCCGTGGGTGAGCATTGCGCCCTTGGCCATGCCGGTGGTGCCGCCGGTGTACTGCAGGAAGGCGATGTCATCGTGCCCGAGCGCCACCGACGGCAGCGCCTTTCCGGCGCCCAGCGAGAGCGCATCGTTGAAGCGGATGGCGCCGGGGATGTTGAACTGCGGGATCGCCTTCTTCACGTACTTGAGCACGAAGTTGACCAGCGTGCCCTTGGGGAAGCCGAGCAGGTCGCCGACGCCGGTGCCGATCACCTGGCGGATCGGAGTGTCGTGCAGCACCTCGGAGAGCGTGGCGGCGAAGTTGTCCAGCACCACGATGGCCGAGGCGCCCGAGTCGACCAGCTGGTGCCTGAGCTCGCGCGCGGTGTACATGGGGTTGGTGTTGACCACCGTCAGCCCGGCGCGCAGCACTCCGAAGATCGCGATCGGATACTGCAGCACGTTGGGCAGCATGATCGCAACGCGATCGCCCTTCTTGAGCTTCAGTTCGTGCAGCAGGTAGGCGGCGAACTGCTGGCTCAGCGCGTCGATCTGCGCATAGCTCAGGGTGCGCCCCATGTTTTCGTAGGCCGGGCGCGCGGCGAAGTCGCGGCAGGCCACGGCGAGCACGTCTGGCACCGACTTGAACTGGCTGAGGTCGATATGCTCCGGAACGCCTTCGGGATAATTTGCCAGCCAGGGACGCTCGATGCTCATGGGTGCCTTCCTTCGGAGTTTTCTCGGAGCAAAAGCCTGCGCGCGCACGACCTTCGCTGTATGTTTCCAGATTGGAGCACAGGCGAAACGGGCAGGGCAAGGCGAATGAGGCGTTGTTTTCCGGAGTGGGGCGCGATTCGACTCGCGGTGGTGTTGCTGGCGGCGATCCTTGCTCTTGCCTCGTGTTCGCCGGAGCCCCCGGAAGCGCGTCTGCGCGAGCGCATCGCCGGCATGCAGCAGGCGCTCGAGGCGCGCGAGGTGGCGAAGTTCATGGCGGGAGTGGCCGATGACTTTTCCGGTGAGACCGGGCTGGACCGCAAGGGTCTGCACAACCTCCTGCGGGTGCAGATGCTGCGTCACGCAGCGATCGGCGTAACGCTGGGGCCGCTTGATCTCAGCCTGCACGGCGAGCGGGCCACGGTGAAGTTCAGCGTGATGGCCACCGGCGGCAGCGGCGGGCTGCTGCCGGACAGCGCGCGTCCCTGGGTCGTGGAAAGCCACTGGCGAGATGGCGCGGATGGCTGGCAGGTCTTCCTTGCCGAATGGGAGCCGATGCTCTGACCGCCGCTCGCGCGGCGAAGCGGGGCGCCCGCCGGATTTCGCATTGACGGCTCCGGGGTGCGCGGGCACCATCGCCGCACGGCACCCGGGATCGGAAGCGGCGATGACTCACGGCGCAAGGCGCAGGCGCGAAGCCATGTCCAAGGTGGACACGGCGTGGCTGCGCATGGAAAAACCCACCAACCTGATGATGATCACCGGCGTCCTGATGTTCGGCCAGCGCCTGTCGATCGGTGCGCTGCGCCGGCTCATCGGCGAGCGGTTTCTCGCCTTCCATCGCTTCCGCCAGAAAGCCGTCGATGCGGGCACGTCCTGCCACTGGGAAACCGACGCGGACTTCGACCTCGAATGGCACGTGCGGCTGACCGCGCTGCCGGGCGAAGCGGGCACCGCCGAACTGCAGCGGCTGGTCAGCCAGCTGGCATCCACCGCGCTGGATCATTCCAAGCCGCTGTGGCAGTTCCATCTGGTGGAGAACTACAGGGGCGGCAGCGCCCTGATCGCGCGGGTGCACCACTGCTATGCCGACGGCATCGCCTTGATCCAGGTGCTGCTCTCGCTGACCGACGTTTCTCCCGTGCCGGCGCCCGACGACAACCTGGCCGATGCCTGGCTCAAGCAGGATGGGGAACGGGTCACCCGCCGCTTCTTTTATCCCGGCCGGCGCCAGGTGGATCAGGCGGTGAAACTGGGCGGCAAGATGCTCGACGGAAGCCTCGCGCTGTACCGTGACCCGGGCCTTGCCACCGTGCTTGCGCGCGAAGGCGGCGAGATCGCGCGCGAGCTGGCACAGGCGCTGACCCTCAGCGACGATCCGCCCACTGCGCTCAAGCGCCCGCTGGGCGTCATCAAGCGCTGCGCCTGGGCGGAGCACCTCAGTCTGGATGAGGTCAAGGCGGTAGGACGGGCGCTGGAATGTACCGTCAACGACGTGCTCCTGGCCTGTGCGGCAGGGGCGCTGCGCGACTACCTGATCGAATGCGGCGAGGAGCCCGATGGGCTGATCCTGCGCGCCACGGTTCCGGTCAACCTGCGCCCGCTCGAACACGCCAGGAAGCTCGGCAATCATTTTGGCCTGGTGTTCCTCGACCTGCCGGTCGGCGAGGCCAACCCCATCGCGCGGGTGATTGCGGTGGCCGAGAACATGAATCGCATCAAGTCCTCGCGCCAGGCGCTGATGACCTTCGGCGCACTGGCCACGCTGGGCATGACGCCGACGCTGGTGCAGCGCATGGCGCTGGATCTTTTCAGCCGCAAGGCCTCCACGGTTGCGACCAACGTCCCCGGCCCGCAGATGCCGCTCTACCTCGCCGGCGCGCCCATCACCGAGTTCATGTTCTGGGTGCCGCAGACCGGCGGCATCGGAGTCGGCCTGTCGATCCTGAGCTATCAGGGCCGCGTGCACTTCGGGCTCATCGCCGACGCCAAGTCGATTCCCGATCCCGACAAGGTCGTGCGTCGCTTCGTACAGCAGTTCGAAACCCTGCTCTACGCGGTGCTCATGGAAGACTGGAACGGCGCGATCGGGCCGGACGACGTGCAGGACACGCTGCGCAGGCTGACCGCTTCGGCGTGAGCGGATGCAAAGCTGAAGCGTTTTTAAAACGGCGGACGGCAGGCGCGCGCCTGCCCTGCGGCCGATCTTGAGAAGCGCGGGACGGACTCCATTTTCCGAGACAAGCGGCAGATGCGCCGCACCACTTCGGATGAAAGGAGCGTTCCATGAGCACATACCAGAACCCCGTCTCGCGCCTGGCCACGCAGTATGGATGGCCCGCGGAGTTCAAGCAGTTCTTCGATCGCGTGCTGCACGATGCGGAGTCCGACCAGAGCAATGTGGTGACCAGCCAGTGGGCGCCGCGGGTCGACATCAAGGAAGAGGATGGCCGTTTCGTGATCTTCGCCGACGTTCCCGGCGTGGATCCGGCGGATATCGAAGTTCACATGGACAAGGGCATCCTGACGATCAAGGGCGAGCGATCCACGTACTCCGCCGATGAAGGCCCGCGCTTCTCGCGCATGGAGCGCTCGCAGGGCGTGTTCCATCGCCGCTTCTCGCTGCCCGACAGCGCGGATGCCGACGGCATCACCGCGAGTGGCCGCAACGGCGTGCTGGAGATCAGCATCCCGAAGAAGCCGGAAACCACGCCGCGCCGCATCCAGGTGCAATAAGGCGGCGGGCAGGGCGAGCACGCTCGCCGGCCGATCATCCTCTGGACACCGGCCTGTGCGGGCGACCGCGCAGGCCGCTTCACATGCCGGTCTGCGCGTCACCGCTGGGCGCAGTGGGTATCATCGCGCGGTGCCGAAGGAGTCGGAGCGGGGATAAGAGATGGAATTCAAGGATTACTACAGCGTGCTGGGCGTCGACCCTGGCACCGACGAGAAGGCGATCAAGTCGGCCTATCGCCGGCTGGCGCGCAAATACCATCCGGATGTGAGCAAGGAGCCGAACGCCGAGGAGCAGTTCAAGTCGGTCAGCGAGGCGTACGAGGTGCTGGGCAACGCCGGGCGGCGCGCCGAATACGACCGCCTGCGCGCCAGCGGCTATCGCCCGGGCGACAGCTACCAGCCGCCCAACTGGGGCGGGCACGGGCATGCGCGCGAAGGCTTCGAAGGTTTCGGCGAAAGCGGGTTCAGCGACTTTTTCGAATCCCTGTTCGGGCGCGCGCGTTCAGGTCATGGCGCCGGTGCACGCCAGCCGGCCGATTCGCGCGCCCGCCTGGACATCGATCTGGAAACCGCGCACGCGGGCGGACAGACGCGTGTCGAGGTGGCGGGGCGGACCTTGGACATCAGGATTCCAGCCGGCATCGCGCCGGGTCAGAGCATCCGTCTCAAGGGGCAGGGTGCCGGAGGGCGCGATCTGCTGATCGAGATCGGCTACCGGCCGCATCCGGTGTTCGAGCTGGACGGGCGCGATGTGATCGTGCGACGCGCTGTCCCGCCGTGGCTGGCGGCGCTGGGCGGGACGCTCGACGTGCCGACCCTCGACGGCTCGGTGAGCCTGAACGTGCCGGCGGGTTCGGGCAGCGGAAAGCGGCTGCGCCTCCGCGGCCGTGGCCTGGCGGGAACGCTTGCCGGCGATCAGTTCGTGGTGCTCGACGTGCGGGCGCCGGCGCCGGAGAACGAAGAGCAGCGCCGTGCCTACCGCGACCTGGCGGCCGCATTCGGTGACTCGGTGAGGCAGGACGCGCCCGCGCGGCCGTACTGAGCGCCGGCGCAGTTGTCTCAGTTGTCGCTGTGAACCTCGGCGCCTTCGGTTTCGGGCTCGGGCTGCTCGGTGGTCTGGGCACCGGAAGCCGTGCGATAACCGTAGAACCCGCTCAGAATCTTCTCGTAGCCCGCGTATTCCTCCGCCGTGGCCGGCTCGAACCGGGTGGCGCCGAGTTCGGCAAGGACATCGTAGAGCGCCGCATCCTCGTGCAAGGTCTCAAGCGCCTTGGCGACCGAGGCGACCTCTTCGGCCGGCACACCGGGAGATGCGGTAAACGCCTTGCCCGGCAGCGATCTGGTGCGGGCCAGGGTAGGGAGGTTGTAGTAGGTCTCGGCCAGATAGCCGGGCACCATCGCGCCCTGCACCTCGCCGGCGAATATCATTTCCACCCCGTCGCGCCATGAAAGCGCCTCGGAGCGGATGTCCGGCTGGGCCAGCGGGTTGTTGCCGTACATCTCGCTGAGCAGGGCGAATCCGAGGCTCGGCGACGGCATGCACGCGACCGGCAGCCCGACCAGCGAACGGATGCTCTTGCCTTCCAGCTCAGGTTCGCCCAGCAGGGCGTAGACCGTGGGCTGGGCGTTGCGTGCGACCGGCACGAAGCCGAAGCGCTGGATGCGGAAGTCGACGAAGTGCGGGTCGTCGAAGGCAAAATCCACCGGACTGTTCTCGCGCAGGTCGCGCCAGTAGGTGTGGTAGTTGCGTGAGACGACCAACTGGAATCGATGGCCGGTGGTGCGGCTCAGGTAGTCGATGAGGGGCTTGTAGACTTCCTGCGCCTGATCGGGCGGATAGACGGGCTCGACTGCCAGGCGGTAGCTGGCGGCCTGTGCGCCGGGTGCCAGGGCCAGCCCCATGAGCAGAGCAACTCCGAATGCGGCAACGCGTTTCTTCACGATTCCCCCTCGCCGTGTGCCCGTATTTGAACGGATCATTCCGCCGCAGCCTTCATGTCGTGCGGCCACTGGCGTCTTTCCCAAGTAGACACGCATGCAGGCGTCGGCGCAACCACGGGGCGCTGTCGGTGCGATGCCGTCCGCATTGCCGATGCGGCAAATCGGCTCCCTCCACCCTTGCCAGTCGAAGCGTGAAATCGCTACAATGCACCGCTCGCAAGGGGCCATAGCTCAGCTGGGAGAGCGCGTCGTTCGCAATGACGAGGTCGGGAGTTCGATCCTCCCTGGCTCCACCATTACCCAAAATCCCAACCCTCACCGGTTGGGATTTTTTTTGCCCGCTCCGCTGGCGTTGGCGAGGCGTTCGGGGGGGCCTTCACGCGCGACACCTCTGTGAAGTCAGGCAACGCGGCCGTGCTGCCGCCCCCGTGGAGGGCGGGCACAGTGGGGTGGGGTTCCAGAAGGCATCCGGAGCATCAGGGGCGCAACGCATGCCGCCTCGATCCGGGTCGAGGCGGCGGGGCCGGGTCGACTACTTGTTGACCGAGCCGGGCAGTGAGAGGTCGCCGGACGCCACTTTGAACACGTCGACCACGCACAGCAGCGGATCATGCACGCTGGCGTTGACGCGCAGCGCGGCGGTCACCCCGTCGAACGTCGCGGCTTCCACGGCGCCGATATCGTCGAACGGCACCCGGACTTCGACCGTATTCTGCTGGAATGTCGGGCTCCAGCCCGGGCTGTCGATCAGGATGGGGAGCCCCGGCCAGGTCTTGGGAAGGCGCGGCTTGCTGCCCTCCGGAATGTCCACGACCTTGAGCGCGCCGTCGCCGCAGGCGTTGTCGGGCTTCAACACGACCCAGTGCGAATGCCAGAGGTCGCCGTCGTTGTCCAGGTTGCCGTCGCCGTTTTCGTCGAACAGCGGCGTGTCGTCGAAATCCGGATGCGAGGTGACCGCGAAGGCGAGGATGCCCGCGCCGGATTCAAAACCGACCAGGGCGGAGTCCAGGGACGTGGGCCACACGTAGGAAAACACCGAACTGCCGGCAAGTTTTCCGGAGGGGCTGGGGCGACTCTCGCCGGCCTTGCCGGAGACGGCCATGTGGAAAATCGCCACGCTGCCCCGGGTCGATATCTTGGTGTGGATGATGTCGAACGGCGCGCGAACCGCAGCGGCCGGTTCGGAAGCGAGCCCGCCGTGATGGCCGGCTTCGTGGCCCGATGCCGAGGTGACGAGGCCGGCGGCCATCAGTGAGAGGACCAGCGGAGTTTTCAAGCGTGCCATGGTGTGCTCCTTTGCGTGTGTGGGGTGGCAGTGGCGACACTCTAGGCCGCTTGTTGGTATGATTTGCTCCAATAAGTTCGAAAAACAGATCAATTCGTACAATGACCGCGAGACCATCCCTCGACCGGCTTTCCGGCCTCCTTCGCCGTTTCAGCGTTCATGCGCATCTGCACCATTCCGGAATGCTGTGTGGAATCAGCCACTTCGACGCCGGTCAGGGCTACGGGTACCTGCACGTACTGCGGCGCGGCAGCCTGGAGGTCAGCCATCCGCATGCGCGCGATGTGCCTGAGCACCTGTGTCTGGACGAGCCGACGCTGCTGTTCTATCCGCGGCCGCTCACCCATCGTTTCCACAATCCCCCGGTGGAAGGCTCGGACCTGACCTGCGCGCGCCTGGCGTTCGAAGGCGGTGGCGACAGCCCACTCGTGCGTGCGCTGCCGCCGCTGGTGGCACTGCCGCTGGCGCGCGTTGCCGGCCTGGATCAGGCGCTTGAACTGCTGTTCGCCGAAGCCGATCGGGTGCGCTGTGGCCATCGGCTTCTGGTCGACCGGTTGTTCGAGGTGGTCCTCATCCAGCTGCTGCGCTGGCTGCTCGATCATCCCCGCGAGGCTGGCGTGCGACCTGGCGTCATCTTCGCGCTGTCCGACGCGCGCCTGGCGCGCGCGCTGACGGCCGTGCACGAAGCGCCCGGCGAGCCGTGGACGCTGGAGCGGATGGCGGAGCGTGCCGGCATGTCGCGCACTGCGTTCGCCAATGCCTTCCGCGATGCGGTGGGACAGACTCCGGCCGATTATCTGGCGGCGTGGCGCATGGACCTGGCGCAGGCGCGCCTGAGTGGAGGTGAGTCGATCAAGCGCCTGGCTGCCGAACTGGGCTATGCCAGCCCATCCGGTTTTTCCAGGGCGTTCACGGCCAGGCACGGACTCACGCCCCGCCAGTGGCTTTCCCGCAGGACCTCGGAAGACGATGACGCCGCGGCGGCGCGAGCAGACTGAAGCGCCTGCACGGTTCGATCCGCAGTGGCTTGCGGCCCTGCGTGGCTTTGTGAAGGGCGGACGCGCGCAAGGGCGGTGTACTTCCGGGCACTTGTGATCCGGCGTCGCAGGACGCATGGTGTGCAGACGCCGAAATGCCGAGAGGATCGCCGACGGGTGCGCCGTCGCCGTCGTTCCCATGCCCACCAGCCAACCCGATCGCGCCCCGCCTGCGCCACCGCCCGAGCCTTCGCCCGCCGAGCCGCGTCCCATCAGCCTTGCGCTGCAGGGCGGCGGCGCGCACGGCGCGTTCACCTGGGGCGTGCTGGACCGGTTGCTCGAAGACGGACGCGTCCGCATCGAGGCGATCAGCGGCACCAGCGCAGGCGCCATGAATGCCGCAGCGCTCGCGGCCGGGATGCATGAAGGCGGCCCCGAAGGCGCGCGCCGCGCGCTCGACCGGTTCTGGACCAGCGTCAGCGACTACGCCGCGCTGAGTCCGATGCAGCGTACCTCGATGGATCGCATGCTGGGGCGCTGGGATCTGGACCGCTCGCCCGCCTACCACTGGTTCAGCTTCCTCGGCCAGCTGTTTTCCCCGTACCAGACCAATCCTCTCAACTACCAGCCGCTGCGCGACATCCTCAAACGGCAGATCGACATCGAAGCGCTGCGTGCCTGCGATTCGATCCAGGTCTTCGTCACCGCGACCCGCGTGCGCACCGGCCGGGCGCGGGTGTTCGACCGCAGTGACATCTCGCTCGACGCGCTGCTCGCCTCGGCCTGCCTGCCGCACCTGTTCCAGGCGGTGGAAATCGACGGCGATGCCTACTGGGACGGCGGATACATGGGCAATCCCGCGATCTGGCCGCTGATCTACCGCGCCGCCAGCGCCGATGTGGTGCTGGTGCAGATCAACCCGCTGGAACGCGAAGGGGTGCCGCATACGCCGCTGGAGATCAGCGACCGGATCGACGAGATCGCGTTCAACTCCTCGCTCATGCACGAGATGCGCGCCATCTCTTTCGTGCAGCGGCTGCTGGAGCAGGACGCGTTGAAGGAGCCGTTCGCTTCGCGCTACCGCAACATGCGCATCCACAGCATCGACAACGAGCGCGCCATGCAGGCGCTCGGCGTCTCCAGCAAGTTCAACGCCGAACGCGGCTTCCTGGAGCACCTCAAGTCCATTGGCAGGAGCAGCGCCGAGCGCTGGCTGGTCCGGACACTGCCCGACCTGGGCGTCCGCTCGAGCGTGGACGTGCGGGCCACATTCCTTTGACCCAGCAAGGAGAACGACATGCCCAAGGGCAAGACCGTACTGGTCACCGGTTCCACCAGCGGCATCGGTTACGGCGTCGCCGAGGCTTTCGCCGCGGCGGGCGCCAACGTCATGCTCAACGGTTTCGGAGACGCCGCCGAGATCGGCAAGATTCGCCAGGCGCTGGCGCAAAAGCACGGCGTGCAGGTGGGCTATTCCGGCGCCGACATGAGCAAGCCGGCGGAAATCCGCCAGATGGTGCAGGACACGGTGGCGCAGTTCGGCCGCCTCGACGTGCTGGTCAACAACGCCGGCATCCAGCACACCGCGCCGGTGGAGGAGTTCCCCGAGGAAAAGTGGGATGCGATCCTCGCAATCAACCTTTCGGCCGCCTTCCATGCGATCAGGGCCGCAGTGCCGGGCATGAAGCAGCGCGGCTGGGGTCGCATCATCAACACCGCCTCGGTGCACGGGCTGGTGGCCAGCGTGAACAAGGTCGCCTACGTCGCGGCCAAGCACGGCATCGTCGGGCTCACCAAGGTCACCGCGCTGGAGCTGGCCAATGACGGCATCACCTGCAACGCCATCTGCCCGGGCTGGGTGCGTACGCCGCTGGTGGAAAAGCAGATCGAGGCGCGCGCGCAGCAAGCCGGTATTTCCGTGGATCAGGCCAAGCAGCAGCTTCTGTCTGAAAAGCAGCCGATGACCGAGTTCACCTCGCCGGCCGCCATCGGTGCGCTGGCGGTCTTCCTGTGCTCGGACACGGCCGCGACCATGACGGGAGTGTCGCTGCCGATCGACGGCGGGTGGACCGCGCAGTAGGCGCGGATGCCGAAGGCCCCGCGCGCGCCGTATGATGGATGCGGATGGCGAAAGGGAGAGCTTCGATGGCTTCCAGTGGCGAGGTGGCGCGGGTTGCGGTCCTCGTGGACTGCGACAATGTGCAACCGGAGATCGTCGACTCCGCGCTGCGGTTCGGGGCGCAGTTCGGCCGCGTCGTGGTGCGGCGCGGGTACGGCAATGCAAGCACGCTGGCGGGCAAGTGGCGTGAAAAGCTGATGGAGCAGGCATTCACGCCTTACCTGCAGTACCAATATGCCGGCGGCAAGAACACGGCCGACATCGCGCTGGCGCTCGATGCCATGGAGCTGCTGTTCGACGAGCGGGTCGACGTGTTTTGCCTGGTGACCAGCGACTCGGACTTTGCCTACGTGTGCCGCAAGCTTCGCGAGCGCGGATCACTGATGTGCATCGTCGGCGAGGCCAAGACCCCTGAAGCCCTGCGCAATGCGGCCGATCATTTTTTCGAGTGGTTGCCCGCCTCCGATTCCTTGCCCGACGCTCCCGCGGGACACAGGCCGGATACAGCCCGTAGCCCGCACGGCAAGAGTGCCGAGGTCGAGCCGAAGGCCACCACCGCTAAGCGCCGCCCCATGAGCGTCGTGGATGCGGTGACGATGCTGGCAGGCAATTCGGCCGACGGACGGGTCGACCTGGGCGCGCTGGGAAACTACCTGCGCCGCACCGATTCCTCGTTCACGCCCAAGACCTACGGTCACAGCGGGCTTCTGGACATGCTCAGGACCTATGACCTGCTGCGCGTGGGGCAAGCCGAGGGCGGCGGCTGGTGGGTGAGCCTGGCCGAACCGGGCGAGCGCTAGGCACCGTCGCGCCGCTGTCGGAGAAACGAAAACGGCAGCCCGGAGGCTGCCGTTCCCGCATCCGGTGGTGGCCGGTCAGATCCGCTCGATCGCGATCGCGGTGGCTTCGCCGCCGCCGATGCACAGCGCCGCGACGCCGCGCTTGCCGCCGCTGCGGATCAGGGCGTGCAGCAGGGTGACCACGAGGCGGGTGCCGGTGGCGCCGATCGGGTGGCCCAGCGCGCATGCACCGCCGTTGATGTTGAGCTTTTCGTGCGGGATGCCCAGATCCTTGATCGGCGCCATTGCCACGCAGGCGAACGCCTCGTTCACCTCGAACAGGTCGACGTCGCCGACCTTCCAGCCCGCCTTGTCCAGGACGCTCTGGATCGCGGCTACGGGCGCGGTGGTGAACCACTCCGGAGCCTGTGCGTGCCCGGCGTGGGCCACCACGCGGGCGAGAGGAGCGATGCCGCGCGCCTTCGCCTCATCGGCGGAAAGCAGCACCACGGCGGCCGCGCCGTCGGAAATGCTCGACGAGCTGGCCGCGGTGACGGTGCCGTCCTTGTTGAAGGCCGGGCGCAGGGTGGGGATCTTTTCGATGCTGCAGCGTCCCGGCTGCTCGTCGCTGGCGTAGCTCACTTCACCCTTGCGGCCGGCAACGACCACCGGAGCGATCTCGGCGGCAAAGGCGTCGGAAGCCTGTGCGGCCAGGGCGCGACGCACGCTTTCCGCGGCGAAGGCGTCCTGATCCTCACGGGTGAAACCGTATTCCTTCGAGGTGGCGTCTGCGAAGACGCCCATCGACTTGCCGTCGTAGGGATTGGTGAGGCCGTCCCAGGCCATG
Organism: uncultured Chiayiivirga sp.; assembly: GCA_934525595.1. Classification (GTDB taxonomy): domain Bacteria; phylum Pseudomonadota; class Gammaproteobacteria; order Xanthomonadales; family Xanthomonadaceae; genus Denitratimonas. The sequence continues at coordinate 54,828 of CAKSZJ010000005.1, forward strand.
TGGTCGATGAGCTCTCCAGAGCCGTAGCGGATGCCCGTGCGCGAACCGTTGAGCAGGTGCGGCGCGTTGCTCATCGATTCCATGCCGCCGGCCACCACGATCTTCGCCGAGCCGGCGCGGATCAGGTCGGTGGCGAACATGATGGCTTTCATGCCCGAGCCACAGACCTTGTTGATCGTGGTGCAGGTGGTGGACGCGGGCAGGCCTGCGGCAAGCACCGCCTGACGCGCGGGCGCCTGACCCAAGCCGGCGGGCAGCACGCAGCCGATGATCGCCTCGTCCACCTGGTCGCTCGCGATACCGGCGTGTTCCAGCGCGGCTTTGATCGCGGTGGCGCCCAGCGTGGGCGTGGGCACGCCGCTGAACTGGCCAAGGAAGGAACCGATGGCGGTGCGCTTGGCACCGGCGATGACGACGTCGCTCATGGTGGACTCCTGGGAAGGGTGACGGGCATTGGAATGCCCGCGGGGAGGGAACGCCTATTCTGGCAGAAGCATGGTCGCCGGCGCGGATCGTGTTCAACGGCACGCGCTGGCCAAGGCGTCGCGCCGAGCCACGGGGCCGTGCGCGAAAGTCTCCCTGTCGATCGATTGGAGCGCCTTTCAAGCGCGCGACAGCAGCACACCCGGCGCACTGGTTCGCGCAATGTGGCGCCAGCCAGTAGAATCGTCTTTTCCGGCTGCGTTCGTCTCCCATGACTCCGCTCATCTTCGTCACCGGCGGCGTGGTGTCCTCGCTTGGCAAGGGCATCGCCGCCGCGTCGCTTGCGTCCATCCTCGAATCGCGCGGCCTGAAGGTCACGCTGATGAAGCTGGACCCGTACATCAACGTCGATCCGGGCACGATGAGCCCGTTCCAGCACGGCGAGGTCTACGTCACCGACGACGGTGCCGAGACCGACCTCGACCTGGGCCACTACGAGCGTTTCGTCCGCACCCGCATGACGCGGCGCAATTCGGTCACCACCGGGCGCATCTACGACAACGTGATCCGCAGGGAGCGTCGTGGCGACTACCTGGGCGGCACCGTGCAGGTGATCCCGCACATCACCGACGAGATCAAGCACCGCATCGACATTGCCACCGAAGGCTTCGACGTGGCGCTGGTGGAAATCGGCGGCACGGTGGGTGACATCGAGTCGCTGCCGTTTCTGGAGGCGATCCGCCAGATCCGCACCGAACGCGGTGCCGACAAGGTGCTGTTCATGCACCTGACCCTGGTGCCATACATCGCCGCGGCCGGCGAGCTCAAGACCAAGCCGACCCAGCACTCGGTGAAGGAGCTGCGCTCAATCGGCATCCAGCCCGACATCCTGCTGTGCCGCAGCGAACAGCCGCTGCCCGAGGGCGAGCGGCGCAAGATCGCGCTGTTCACCAACGTGCCTGAAGAGGCGGTGATCAACGCGATCGACCTGGACAACATCTACAAGATCCCGCTGTGGCTTCACCGTCAGGGGCTGGATCGGATCGTGGTCGGGCGCCTGCGCCTCGCCGGCCCGCGCGAGGCCGATTTGTCGGATTGGGAGCAGGTGGTCGAGGCGATGGAGCATCCCGCGGGCGAGGTCACCATCGCCATCGTGGGCAAGTACATCGACCACCGCGACGCCTACAAGTCGCTGTCGGAGGCGCTCAAGCACGGCGGGTTGCCCGGGCGAATCCGCGTCAACCTGCGCTGGATCGAGGCAGCGGCGCTGGAAACCGGGGGCGTGGCACTGCTCGCCGGCGTGGACGGCATCATGGTGCCCGGCGGCTTTGGCGACCGCGGTTTCGAGGGCAAGGTGCTGGCCGCGCGACACGCGCGCGAGAACGGCATTCCCTATTTCGGCATCTGCTACGGCATGCAGGCTGCGGTGGTGGAGTTCGCCCGCAACGTGCTCGGCCTGGCGCAGGCCAACAGCACCGAGAACGACCGCGACACGCCCGATCCCGTGATCGGCCTCATCACCGAATGGCGCACGTCGGCCGGTGCGGTCGAGCAGCGCAGCGAGACCTCCGACCTGGGCGGCACCATGCGCCTGGGCGCGCAGGAGTGCCGCCTCAAGTACGGCTCGCGGGTGCGGGACATCTACGGCAGCGAGATCGTCACCGAGCGCCACCGCCACCGCTACGAGTTCAACAACCACTACCGCACCCAGTTCAAGGAGGCGGGCCTGTCGTTCTCCGGAAAATCCATGGATGATCTCTTGGCCGAGGTGGTGGAAATCCCGGAGCATCCGTGGTTCATCGCCGCGCAGTTCCACCCTGAATTCCTGTCCACGCCGCGCGATCCGCATCCGCTGTTCGTGGATTTCATCCAGGCCGCGTTCCGCCTCCAGCACGCGCCGGCGAGCACCGCGCCGGCACGCATCGGAGGCGAAGCTGCCGCCGTATCGGGAGCCGTGTGATGGAGCTGTGTGGATTCGAGGTCGGACTGAACCGGCCGCTCTTCCTGATTGCAGGACCCTGTGTGATCGAGTCGATGCAGCTGCAGCTCGACGTCGCGGGCACGCTGAAGGACATCACCGACCGGCTCGGCGTGCCCTTCATCTTCAAGTCCAGCTTCGACAAGGCCAACCGCACGTCGGGTACCAGCTTCCGCGGCCCCGGCCTGGAGGAAGGGCTCAAGGTGCTGGCCGAGGTGAAGCGCCAGATCGGCGTGCCGGTGCTCACCGACGTGCACGAATACACGCCGATGGAGGAAGTCGCCAGTGTGGTCGACGTGCTGCAGACGCCGGCCTTCCTGTGCCGCCAGACCGATTTCATCCAGAAGGTCGCCAGCGCCGGCCGGCCGGTCAACATCAAGAAGGGTCAGTTCCTCTCGCCCTGGGAAATGAAGCACGTCGCAGCCAAGGCGAAGGCCACCGGCAACGACCGGATCATGGTCTGCGAGCGCGGCGCCAGCTTTGGTTACAACAATCTGGTTTCCGACATGCGTTCGCTCAGCGTCATGCGCGACACGGCCTGCCCCGTGGTGTTCGACGCGACCCACTCGGTGCAGCTGCCCGGCGGCGCCGACGGCAAGTCAGGCGGGCAGCGCGAATTCGTGCCGGTGCTGGCGCGCGCCGCGACGGCGGCCGGAATTGCGGGCCTCTTCATGGAAACGCATCCCGACCCCGACAAGGCGCTGTCCGATGGCCCGAACGCCTGGCCGCTGGGCCGGATGGAGGCGCTGCTGGGCACACTCAAGGCGCTGGACGAACAGGTCAAGCGCGCCGGGCTGCTGGAAGAGGAATGACCTACGGTGAATGACGGCACGGCAGACCAGCAACCACCGGCGCGGGAGCAGGCTCATGCGCCCATGGCCCGTGACGCCCATCTGGCGCTGCTCGAATTGAAGACCGCCGCGCTTGCGCGTCGGGTCGAGGCGTTCCGGCGCGATCTACTGCTTTTCGCCACCCTCGGGCTGGTGGCGTTTCCCCTCGGGCTGCATCACCTCCACGCGCTGGTGCGCCACGGTGCGGTGCTTCCCGTTTCCGTGCTGCTGGCGCTGCTGGCCGTGGGCGTTCCGGCCTGGCGGCGCGAGCGGCGCGAAGCGCGCGCTGAAGACCAGCGCCGCCGCAGCATCTACCTTTCCATCCGACCTGACGTATTTGGGCCATGAGCACGATCAAGACCATCCACGCACGCGAAATCCTCGACAGCCGCGGCAATCCCACCCTCGAAGCCGAAGTGACGCTCGCTGACGGCAGCTTCGGCCGCGCCGCCGTGCCGTCCGGCGCCTCCACCGGCACCCGTGAAGCGGTCGAGCTGCGCGACGGAGACAAGACGCGCTACCTCGGCCGCGGCGTGCGCAAGGCGGTGGCCAACGTCACCGGCCCCATCGCCAGCGCGCTGACCGGCTTCGATGCCGCCGACCAGGCCGGCCTCGACGCGCGCCTGATCGAACTGGACGGCACCGACACCAAGGAAAACCTCGGAGCCAACGCGCTTCTGGGTGTGTCGCTGGCCAATGCGCAGGCGCTGGCGGCCTCGCGCCGCGTGCCGCTGTGGCAGCACCTGGCGAACGGGCGCGACGTGGTGTTGCCGGTGCCGATGATGAACATCATCAACGGCGGCGCGCACGCCGACAACAACGTGGACATGCAGGAGTTCATGATCCTGCCGGTCGGCTTCGACTCCTTCTCCGAGGCGCTGCGTGCCGGCACGGAAATCTTTCACGAGCTGAAGTCGGTGCTCAAGGGCCGCGGTTTGTCCACGGCGGTCGGCGACGAAGGCGGCTTCGCGCCGGATCTGGAATCCAACGTCGAGGCGATCGAAGTGATCCTCGAAGCCGTCAGTCAGGCCGGCTTCCGCGCCGGCGACGACGTGCTGCTGGGGCTCGACGTCGCCAGCTCGGAGTTTTTCGATGCGGGCAAGTACATCCTCACCGGCGAGGGCAAGCGCCTTTCGCCGGAGCAGTTCGTGGACTTCCTCGCCGACTGGGCGCGCCAGTATCCGATCGTCAGCATCGAGGACGGCATGGCCGAGAACGACTGGGACGGCTGGAAGCTCCTGACCGAGCGGCTGGGCGGCAGCGTGCAGCTGGTGGGCGACGACCTTTTCGTCACCAACCCGAAGATCTTCCGCGAGGGCATCGACAAGGGCATCGGCAACGCCATCCTGATCAAGGTGAACCAGATCGGCACGCTCACCGAAACGCTGGAAGCCATCGCCATGGCTGACGCCAGCCGCTACGCCGCCGTCGTGTCCCACCGTTCCGGCGAGACCGAGGACACCACGATCGCCGACATCGCGGTGGCGACCACCGCCACCCAGATCAAGACCGGCTCGCTGTGCCGCTCTGATCGCGTGGCCAAGTACAACCAGCTCCTGCGCATCGAGGAAGCGCTGGGCGCCAACGCGCGCTATGCCGGCCGCGGCGCCTTCGTGAGCCTGGCGAGAGGATGACCTCACATTTATGGGGCGCGTGACTGCCGCACTGCTGATGCTCCTCATCGTCTGGTTCCAGTTCAAGTACTGGGTCGGAAGCGGCGGCATGCGCGAGGTCGAAGCGCTGCGCGAGCGCGTGGAGGCGCAGGCACGCGAGAACGCGGCGCTGGAACAGCGCAACGCCGCGCTCCAGGCCGAAGTGGAGGATCTGCGGGAAGGCAAGGCCGCGCTGGAAGAGCGCGCGCGTTCGGAACTGGGCCTGGTGAAGCCCGGGGAAACCTTCTATCGCGTTATCGATCCGCCGCCTTCCGGCGCGAGACCGCAGCAATGAGCGCGGTTGCCGGGCCGGGCGGCGTATGGGTCGTGGTGCCGGCCGCCGGGCGCGGTGCGCGCGCGGGCGGCGAGGTGCCCAAGCAATACCGGATCCTGCTCGGGCGACCGATGATCGAGCACAGCCTGCGCGCGCTGGCGGCACATCCGCGCATCGCCGGTCTGATGGTGGTGCTGGCGGCCGACGATGCGCGCTGGCCCGGCTGGCGCGAGCTGGAAGGCAAACCGGTGCGCACCGCCATCGGCGGCGCCGAGCGCGCGGATTCCGTGCTGGCGGGCCTCGATGCGCTTCCCGAATCCGTTGCCGCAGCCGATGCCGTGCTGGTGCACGACGCGGCGCGACCGTGTCTTTCACATGCCGATCTCGACGCGCTGCTCGATTGCACTGCACCGCACGGCGCGCTGCTTGGAGTGCCGATGGCCGATACGCTCAAGCGCGCCGATGGCCAACAGTGCGTCCAGGAGACCGTGCCGCGCGCCGGGCTGTGGCGCGCATTGACGCCTCAGCGCTTCCCGCGCGGCGCGCTTGCGCAGGCCTTGCGCGCGGCGGCGCGGGACTGCGTCGCGGTGACCGACGAGGCCATGGCAATGGAGCGTGCCGGGTTCCGCCCGCGGTTGGTGGAAGGCGCCGCCGACAACATCAAGGTCACCACGCCGCGCGACTTCGCGCTGGCCGAATTCCTGCTGGCGCAGCGCGCCCCGGAGCCTGCGGCATGAGCCTTCCCTTTCGTACCGGCATGGGTTTCGATGTGCACGCCTTCGGGCCGGGCGACCGTGTCGTCATCGGCGGCGTGACGATTCCGCACGAGCGCGGCCTGGTCGCGCACTCTGACGGCGACGTGCTGATCCACGCGCTCTGCGACGCTCTGCTGGGCGCGCTGGCACTGGGCGATATCGGCCGGCACTTCCCGCCGGGGGATCCGCGCTGGGCGGGCGTGGACAGCCGCGAGCTGCTGCGCGAGGTCATTGCCATGATCCACGCGCGCGGCTGGCGCGTGGGCAACGTCGATGCCGTGGTGATCTGCGAGCGTCCCAAGCTGCTGCCGCACATCGGCGACATGCGCGACCGGCTGGCGGCTGACCTTGGCGTCGATGCCGGTTCGGTGGGCGTCAAGGCCACCACCTCGGAAAGGCTGGGCTTCACCGGGCGCGGCGAGGGCATCGCCGCGCAGGCGGTGGTGCTGCTTGCGCGCACGGACGGATTCGAGGGCGGCGCGCGTGACTGATACGCCGGGTGCGGACGGGTGGAACGCCGACGCTGCGGCGTCGCCGTGCAACGGCTCCGGCAAAGCGCCCCGGGCGCTTGGTCCGCCCGTGCTGAGCGCACTCATCCGCAGTGTGCCGGAGGATTTCCTGGTTGAAGAGATCCTTGGCTTCGAACCTTCGGGACAGGGCGAGCACCTGTTTCTCTGCGTGGAAAAGCGCGCTGCGAACACCGTCTGGGTGGCGCAGCAGCTGGCGCGCTGGGCCGGCGTACCCGAACACGCCGTCGGGTACGCCGGGCTCAAGGACCGTCACGCGGTCACGCGCCAGGCCTTCACCGTCCACCTGCCCGGACGCGATGCGCCAGCGCTGGAGTCGATCGCGATCGAGGGCGTTGAGGTGCTGTCCGCCACCCGCCACGCGCGCAAGCTGCCGCGCGGAGCGCTGCGCGGCAACCGCTTCCGGCTGAGGCTGTGCGGAACGCGCGGCGAGCCGCAGGCGATCGCACAGCGCCTGGCCGACATCGCTGCGCGCGGCGCGCCAAACCGTTTCGGCGAGCAGCGCTTCGGGCGCGACGGCGGCAACCTCGACGCCGCCCGGGAAATGTTCGCGGGGAAGCGCGTTTCGCGAGACAAACGGTCAATCCTGCTTTCGGCCGCGCGCTCGGAGCTGTTCAACCGGATTCTCGATGAACGCATCCGCCGCGAGGCCTGGGATCGCGGCCTGCCGGGCGAGGTGTTCATGCTCGACGGCAGCCACAGCGTGTTCGTCGCACAGGCCGGTGACGAGGCGCTCGAGGCCCGTCTGGCTGCGTTCGACATCCATCCCACCGGTGCGCTCTGGGGGGCCGGCGAGCCGCGCAGCGGCGAGGCCGTGCGTGCTCTCGAAGAGGAGGTGGCAAGCGCAGATCCGGTGTTGGCGGAAGGACTGGTGCGCGCCGGACTCCGGCAGGAGCGGCGCGCGCTGCGCGTGGCGGTGCGGGCACTGGAAGGGAGGATGGACGGCGACGTGTTGTCGCTTTCGTTCGAACTTCCCGCCGGCAGCTACGCCACCGCGGTGCTCGATGCGCTGGGCGAAACGCGCGACGGATCGCGCGGCGCCGCATGAGGCCGGACCGGGTCTCATGCCCGGCCCGGCGCATGCAACGGATCACCGCAGAGAGGCGCGTCCGTTGCTGATGTGGATGTAGGCACCTTCGCGCACGCCGTTGAGGTCGCGCTGACTGATCACGATGCGGCGTCCGTCGTCCATGCGGATGTAGAGCTCATACCAGGGCGCGGAGTTGGCGTTGCGCTCGGCGCTGTTGCCGACTGCGCCGCCGGCGATGGCCCCGGCCACGGTGGCAGCAGCGCGGCCGCTGCCGCTGCCGATCTGGTTGCCGACGATGCCGCCGATGATGCCGCCCAGAACCGCACCGCCGCCCGACGAGCCGCGCTCGCCGTAGACACGGTCGATCTTTTCCACCACGCCGCAGTCGGCGCAGCGCGCGTAGCCGTCCTGCGGCGGACCGTAGTAGCCGCCCTGACGCGAGTGGTAGCCGCCCGGAGACGCGCAGGCAGCCAGCACCAGGGCTGGAATCAGTGCGAACAAATAGCGCAGGCGCATGGTCCATCTCCCTTCGAATCGGCACCGCATGTGCCGCAATGGGATGACATTAAGCGGCCCTGCCTGAATGCGGAATCGCCAGGCAGCGCGTCCGTTCAGGCACGCGCAAGTCAACGGAACACGTCGTGGCACCCTTTGCAGGTGCGGCCGATGTCGGGGGTCACCTGGGCCAGGGTTTCGCAGCTCGCGGTGGACGCGGCGACCTGCTTGGCCACCGTCTCGTCCGCCTTGGCGAGCGCATCGCGCATGTCGCGCGAAAGCTGGCTGAATTTCGCGTCGTCGCCCACCGGCAGGAAGGCCGCATCGACTTCGCCGGCAATCGCGCCCATCAGTGCGATGCGACGCGATACGTCCGCCATGTCGCAGGTGCCACTGTCACGCATGCCCTTGAAGGCGCCCATCTGCTGGCCGAGGACCGACATCACCGCATCGTTGTAGGGCGTGCCCTGGCGCAGTGCGCTGACTCCCGCAACGGTTGCAAAGGCGCCGATCACGAGACCGATGACAAGGAGCGCGACGGATTTCATGGGGATCGCCTTTCTTGGGGAAGGCGGCATTGTCCTTGCAAGGGCGCGCAAAATCCAGACGCCGTCTTCGAGCATCTTCCCGCCGTATCATGCCCGCCCCGTTCCTCTACCGAAGCCTCAAGGAATGTCCGACCTGCACGCGCGCTTTTCCGGTATCGATCGTCTTTATGGCACTGGCACCCTGCTGCGGCTGGCGGCGGCGCGCGTGGCCGTGGTCGGCGTGGGTGGCGTTGGATCGTGGGCCGCCGAAGCCCTGGCGCGCAGCGGGGTGGGGCACCTGCGCCTGATCGACGCGGACGATCTTTGCCTGTCCAATACCAACCGCCAGCTGCCCGCGCTCGATGGGCAGTATGGTCGTCTCAAGGTCGAGGCCATGGCCGAGCGTCTGCGCGCGATAAATCCGGCGATATGCGTGGAACCGGTGGCGCGCTTTCTCACCGCCGATACTCTGGCGCCCCTGCTGGGCGAAGGCATCGACGTCGCGCTCGACGCCTGCGACAGCTTCCGTACCAAGGTCGAAGCCATCGCATTCTGCCGGCGGCGCAAGATCCCGCTGGTGACGGTGGGCTCGGCCGGCGGCCGCATCGATCCCACGAAAATCCTCGTGCGTGACCTGTCGCGCACCGAGCACGACGCCATGCTGGCGCTGATCCGCAAGAAACTGCGCAGCGAGTTCGACTTCCCGCGCAGCCCGCAGCGCTACTTTGGCGTGCCGGCGGTGTACTCGCTGGAGAACGTCCGCTATCCGCAGCCCGATGGCAGTGTCTGCGGTCTGCGCCCGCAGGCCGGGCCGGATGCCGCGCTCAAGCTCGACTGCGGCGCTGGCCTGGGGGCCGCCACCCATATCACCGGCGCGTTCGCGTTCGCGGCGGTGGGGAAGGTGATCGAACGGTTGCTCAGGCCGCCTTCCGAGCCGCTCCCGGCCCGTTGATCGGGCGTGCAAGCAGAGGCGTGAGCCTGACAGGCGGCTTGGCCCTGCGAAGACCAGTGGGCTAGCCGATGGGTGCAGCGGCGGCCGGTGGGGAGAGGCCGTCGGAAACCGGAAGGCCGAACAGGCGGCAGGCGTTGGCGCGGGTGCGTTCGGCGAGATCATCGGGCGTCTGCCCGCGCAGTCCGGCGATCGTCTCGGCAATGACGCGCAGCCGCGCGGGCTCGTTGCGCTGACCGCGGATGCCCGAATCCGGCTGGTCGGGCGCATCGGACTCCAGCAGGAGGCATTCGACCGGAAGCGCAGCAGCGAGGCCGCGCAGCCGGCGCGCGCGCTCGAAGGTGACCGCGCCGCCGAAGCCGAGCAGGAAACCCATATCGCACAGCGTCTCGGCCTGCTGGCGACTTCCTGAAAAGCTGTGGACCACGCCTCGCAGGCCGCCGATGCGGCGCAGCAGGGCCGTCACGTCGTCCACCGCGCGACGCGCGTGGAGGATCACCGGCAGGTCGAATTCGCGCGCCAGCCGGAGCTGGCCGATGAGGTATTCGCGCTGTGCGTCGGGATCGAGCCCTTCGATGAAGAAATCCAGGCCGCATTCACCGATCGCGACGGGGCGCTCGTGGCCGATCCATTCGCGCAGGCGCGTCAGATGCTCGGGCCGGTGCTCGGCCAGATACATCGGATGCAGGCCCCATGCCGGGGCGACCTGCGGAAAGGCGCGGGCGATGTCGCGGAGTATTGGCCAGCCTTCAGCGGCGACTGCCGGCGCGATGATGCGGGTGACGCCGGAGGCCGCGGCGCGCTCGAGCACCGCGGCGCGATCGGCGTCGAACCCGGGCGCGTCGATATGGCAGTGGCTGTCGATCAGGCTCACGACGGGCGCGCGGGTTTTTCTCCAGCGGGCTGCGCGTCGCGACGGCTCTTGCGCCGGCTGCCCAGCCACAGCGTCAGGGTGGCGAGCAGGATTTCGTCCACGAACGGCAGCACGTCGGGGATGACCGCGTCGGCCAGGAACAGCAGGCCGGCGACCAGGAACAGCTGCGGATGACGCAGGCGACCGAGCCAGCCGAGAACGGGGGCGAGGAGCGGATTGGCCATGGTGGGGCTCCGAGGGGAAATCGATCCACTCCACAGTGGGGAAGGGCGCGGCCCGATGCAAGCGTGCGACGCATGGCGCCGTCTTTTCGTTCATGCGCGGCGGACCGGCGGCACGCGCACTGGTAGAATGAGCGGCTTTCCCCGCCCGCCGCGGCGGGCCAAGAATCCCATCCCATTCCCACGAGTTGAACACCATGGCACTGGACCGCACCGACCTTTTCGACATCCGATCCCTGCTCAGCGAGGAGGAGCGCGCCGTCAAGGACAGCGTGGCCCGCTTCACCGATGAAAAGGTGCTGCCGATCATCGGCGCGTGCTTCGACGAGGGGCGCTTTCCGAAAGAGCTGATCCCGGAAATCGCCGGCCTGGGCCTGCTCGGCGCGACCCTGCCGGAGGAGTACGGCGGCGCCGGCCTCAACGCGGTCAGCTACGGCCTGATCTGCCAGGAGCTGGAGCGCGGCGACTCGGGCCTGCGCAGCTTCGCTTCGGTGCAAAGCTCGCTGTGCATGTACCCGATCTTCGCCTACGGAAGCGAGGAACAGCGTCGCCAGTGGCTGCCGCGCATGGCCGCGGGCGAGGTGATCGGCTGCTTCGGCCTGACCGAGCCGCACGGCGGCTCTGACCCGGCCAACATGAAGACCCACGCCAAGAAGGACGGCGGCGACTGGCTGATCAACGGCTCCAAGATGTGGATCACCAATGGCAACCTGGCGCATATCGCCATCGTCTGGGCGCAGACCGATGAGGGCATCCAGGGCTTCATCGTGCCGACCGACACGCCCGGCTTCACTGCGCAGGAGATCAAGCACAAGATGAGCCTGCGCGCCTCGGTGACCTCGGCGCTTTACTTCGACAACGTACGCATCCCCGATGCCAACCGCCTGCCCAACGTGAAGGGTCTGAAGGGCCCGCTCGGCTGCCTGACCCAGGCGCGCTACGGAATCACCTGGGGACCGATCGGCGCGGCGATCGCCTGTCTGACCGAGGCCACCGACTACGCCAAGGAACGCGTGCTGTTCGATCGCCCGATCGCGGCCACCCAGGCGGTGCAGCTGCGTCTGGCCGACATGGCACGGCGCATCACCCTGGCGCAGCTCCTGAGCCTGCAGCTGGGCCGGCTCAAGGATGCCGGCACCATGGTTCCGCAGCAGGTGTCGCTGGCCAAGTGGAACAACGTGCGCATGGCCATCGACATCGCGCGTGACGCGCGAGACATCCTTGGCGGTGCCGGAATCACCACCGAGCACTCGCCGATCCGCCATGCGCTGAATCTGGAGTCGGTCATCACTTACGAGGGCACCGAAACCGTGCATCAGCTGGTGATCGGGCGCGAGCTGACCGGCATCAACGCGTTCTGAGACAGGCGCCGCGGCACGCGGCTTCGAACTGCGCATCGCGGCCGGATGCCTGGCCTGGCGCCTGCGGCTGGTCCAATGCGTGCCGCAGGAGGATGATTCCAGCTGCAGATCGCGCTGGCCGTCGTCGCGCCCGTGCTTCCGGGCGTGGCGATACTGGCCACGACGCGCCGTATCGACCGCGAGGAGCCTGCACCATGACCGCATCCATCCTTCCGCTGCGTGATCCCGACCTGCTGCGGGAGCTCGGCCTGATCGGCGGCCACTGGCTCGCCGCCGATGCAGGCGGACGGTGCGAGGTCGCCAACCCGGCCACGGGCGCCGTGCTGGGCTCGGTGCCCGACATGGGCCAGGCGGAAACCCGTCGCGCCATCGAGGCCGCGCACGCGGCTTTTCCCGCCTGGGCAGGGAAGACCGCGGCGCAACGCGCCCAGGTGCTGCACAGGCTCCACGGGCTGATGCTCGCCCATCAGGACGACCTGGCCACGCTGGTGACCGCCGAGCAGGGCAAGCCGCTGGCCGAAGCGCGCGCCGAGATCGCCTACTCGGCCGGATACGTCGAATGGTTTGCCGAAGAGGCGCGGCGTCTTTACGGCGACACCATCCCGGGCCATGCCGCCGATACGCGCATCCTGGTGCTGCGCCAGCCGGTCGGCGTGGTCGCTGCGATCACGCCGTGGAACTTCCCCTCGGCAATGCTCGGCCGCAAACTCGGGCCGGCGCTGGCGGCCGGCTGCACGCTGGTCTGCAAGCCTGCGCTGCAGACGCCGTATTCGGCGCTGGCACTGGCGGTGCTGGCCGAGCGCGCAGGCCTGCCGGCAGGCGTGCTCAACATCGTCACCGGCCGCGACGCCGCCGCGATCGGCGCCGAAATGACCTCGCATCCGAAGGTGCGCAAGCTGTCCTTCACCGGCTCCACCGGGGTGGGCAAGAAACTGATGGCGCAATGCGCCGACGGCATGAAGCGGATCTCGCTGGAGCTGGGCGGCAATGCGCCCTTCATCGTGTTCGAGGATGCCGACCTGGATGCCGCTGTCGAGGGCGCGCTGGCCAGCACGTTCCGCAACACCGGGCAGACCTGCATCTGTGCCAACCGCATCTTCGTGCAGGTCGGGGTCTACGATGCCTTCGCCGAAAAGCTCGGCGCTGCGGTGCGGACGCTGCGCGTCGGTGACGGTCTGGCCGGTGTCACCGACCAGGGGCCGCTGATCGACGCCAAGGCGCTGGCCAAGGTGGAAGAGCACATCGCCGATGCGAGCGCCAAGGGTGCACGCATCGCACTGGGCGGCACGCGCCACGCGCTGGGCGGCACGTTCTTCGAACCAACCGTGCTGCTGGACGTGACGCCGGACATGCGGATCGCGCGCGAGGAAACCTTCGGGCCGGTCGCGCCGCTGTTCCGTTTCGAAGACGAGGCGCAGGCCATCGCGCTGGCCAATGACACCGAGGCCGGCCTGGCCGGCTATTTCTTCACCCGCGACCTGACTCGCGCGTTCCGCGTAGCCGAGGCGCTGGAGTGCGGCATCGTCGGCGTCAACACCGGACGGGTCTCGACCGAAGTGGCGCCGTTCGGCGGAATCAAGGAATCGGGCATCGGACGCGAAGGTTCGAAGTACGGACTCAACGATTACACCGAGATGAAATACGTGTGCCTGGGAGGCATCGGATGATGGGTCCGGGCGTCTTCACCGGAGAGCCTGCGGCGCAGCTGTCCGTCTCCGCCGGCGGCTGTGCGCCAGTCGCAAGGGCTGAGAGGCGAAGCACCGGACCAGGCCCCGTGCGCGGGCTCGGCGGCGACGGCATCCGGGCTAAGCTGTGCGCATGAGGAATACACTGAAAGCTGTCTGGATCGGCGCGCTCTGGCTGGCGCTTGCGGCCGTGGCCGGCGCGCAGGGCGGCGCGACGGGCACCGTTTTCGCCGATGGATTCGAGGCGCCCGCGCAGGCCACGTCCGGTCGCGGCGGGGTCAATTACCTGTGGTTTGGCGACGACGGCCAATGCCGCGAGGATTCGCGCGACGCCTACGGGCTGCTCAAGCGCTACCACGAGACCGACACGCTGCTCGGTCCGGTGCGTGCGATTGCGCGGCAGCAGCTCGCGACGATGCGCGCGCGCGGCATGCGGCGGCTGAGCCTGGGTGTCTACTTCATGCACCAGCCGGCTCCCGGCGGCACGCTGATCGACTCCAGCGACCCGGCTGCGGTGGCGCAGGCGGCGTCCAATCTTTCGCTGCTGCTGGCCGACGTGAAGGCGGCGGGCTTCCAGAGCGTGCTGTTCCGCTTTTTCCCCACCAACAACATCAACCCATCGCAGCCCGAGTTTCCCAACACCGGCAGCGCCGACCATGGTTCGCGCGTGGACGAATACTGGCGCCTGGTCCAGGCTCTGCGGCCGGTGCTGGCGGACTCCGGGATCAGTTACCGCATCGATCTCATGGTCGAGGGCGCGCCGCGCGACAGCAACCTGACGATCTACCCGGAAAACCAGCGCTACAAATACCCGGCCAACACCACGTGGAGTCGCGCCGTGCGCACGCTGTGGCAGCGCTACGTGGCCGCCTGGGGGCGCGGGGACACGGTCGGCTTTTCCTTTCTCGTCGATCAGGACAACAACCGCCTGCGCTCGCGCGTGCGGCACATGCGCTACGTGTACGAGGACGTCTACCCGCAGGTGTTCGCCATGGACTTCTACGCCGGCAGCCAGTGGAGCGAGTACGACAAGTTCCTGAAGATGGACGAGCACATGCGCGGCCAGAATCCGGCCGGCGCCAGCTGGGACAGCGCGGGCTGGATCATCGCCGAGGCGTACTACGAGGATCCGCTTTCCGCCGATGGGCTGGCGCGCGCGATCCGCGAGACGGGGCGGACGGTGTTCTACCTGACCCAGTGGCCGCTGGATCGTGCCGGCCAGTGCCAGGATCCGCACGTCAACGTGCCGCCACCTTACGACTGGATGGTCTGGCCCGGCTACGGGTTCTGAACGAGCGCCATCGGCAAGGACGTAGCGGATCGGCGCATCCTTGGGGCGGCACGGCGCGAGTCGGTAGAATCTGCGGCTGCACGTGACACGGCGCCATGCCGCGCCGCCCACCTCCCACTACGGAACCTCCATGTCCTCCATTCCCGCCCGCCAGCGCGGCCTCAATCGCGCGGAAATCTGCGACCGAAATTTCATCGAATTCGTGGAGGGCTGGGATGGCCCGGTGCGTCCCGTCGAAGGGCCCGGATCGCCGGTGCTGCCCGGCAGCGCCTGCACCGCAGTCGACTTCCTCGACCTGTTCGAGTCGCAGCTGGTGTCGCGTCATCTGGACCTGATGGCGCGCGTGCTGCGGGTGAAGAACAAGGTCTTCTACACCATCGGCTCCAGCGGCCATGAGGGCAATGCGATGGTCGCGCGTGCCACGCGACACACCGATCCGGCGTTCCTGCACTATCGCTCCGGTGGCTTCATGGCCGAGCGTTTCCGTAAGCTGCCGGGGATGGATCCGGTGATGGATTCGGCGCTGAGCTTCGCCGCCAGCGCCGAGGATCCCGCCTCCGGCGGACGCCACAAGGTCTGGGGCTCCAAGCCGCTCTGGGTGATCCCGCAAACCTCCACCATCGCCTCGCACCTGCCCAAGGCGCTGGGCACGGCGGTGGCCATCGAACAGGCGCGCCGCATTGGCCACGCGCTGCCCGTGCCGGGTGATTCCATTGCGATCTGCTCGTTCGGCGACGCCAGCTCCAATCACGCCACCGCGCAGACCGCCTTCAATGCGGCCGCCTGGACGGCATACCAGAAGCTGCCCGCGCCGGTGCTGTTCGTCTGCGAGGACAACGGCATCGGAATCTCGGTCAAGACGCCGGCCGGCTGGATCGAGCGCAACTTCTCCCAGCGCCCGGATCTCGACTACTTCTACGCCGATGGCCTGGACCTGGCCGCCGGCTATGCCGATGTGCAGCGCGCCGTGGAGCACTGCCGCGGCACGCGGCGTCCGACCTTCCTGCATCTGCGTACCGCGCGCATCATGGGCCACGCCGGCACCGACTTCGAGATCGAATGGCGCCCGCTGGAGGAACTGGTGGCGGTGGAGGCGACCGACCCGCTGCTGCGCTCGGCCGCGATTGCGCTGGAGGCAGGCCTGTTCACGAAGGACTCACTGCTGGCGGCCTACGAGGCGATGCGCGCGCGCTGCTTCGAAGCCGCAGAGGCGGCGGACCGGCGCCCGCGCATCGGGACGCTGGAAGAGGTGATGGCACCGCTCGCGCCCTACACCCCGGACGCGGTGCGGAGCGAGGCGGCGCGCGCCGACTACGCCGAGGCCCGCCTGAAGGTGTTCGGAGACGAGGCGAACCTGCCGGAAAATCAGCCGCCGCGCCACCTTGCCATCCAGATCAACCAGGCCCTTCACGAGCTGATGGCCAAGTATCCGGAAACCCTGCTGTTCGGCGAGGACGTGGCGCAGAAGGGCGGCGTCTACACCGTCACCAAGGGGTTGCACAGGATCTTCAAGGGCACGCGGGTGTTCAACACCCTGCTCGACGAAACCATGATCCTGGGCCTGGCGCAGGGCTACGCCAACATGGGGATGCTGCCGGTCCCGGAGATCCAGTACCTGGCCTATTTCCACAACGCCTGCGACCAGATCCGCGGCGAGGCGGCCAGCCTGCAGTTCTTCAGCAACGGTCAGTACCGCAATCCGATGGTCGTGCGCATCGCCGGCCTGGGCTACCAGCGCGGTTTCGGTGGACACTTCCACAACGACAACTCGATCACCGCGCTGCGCGACATCCCGGGCCTGGTGGTCGGCTGTCCGAGTCGCGGCGATGATGCCGCGACGATGCTGCGCACCCTGGCGGCGCTGGCGAAGGTGGACGGACGTGTGGCGATGTTCCTGGAGCCGATCGCGCTGTACATGAGCAAGGATCTGCACGCCGCCGGCGACGGCCAGTGGCTGTTCCCGTATCCGGCGCCGGGTGAGGCCATGCCGCTGGGCGAGGGACGGGTCTACCAGCCCGAAGCCGAGGATCTGCTCGTCATCACCTATGGAAACGGCGTGCCGATGGCGCTGCGCGCCGCGCGCACGATCGAGGAAGAGCTGGGCTGGAAGACTCGCGTGGTCGACCTGCGCTGGCTGGTGCCGCTGAACGAGGCGTTCATCGTCGAACAGGCCCGCAGCGCCCGGCGCATCCTGGTGCTGGACGAGGGACGGCGCAGCGCCGGAGTGGGCGAGGGCGTCATCACCGCGCTGGCCGAAGCCGGGCTGGGCGCGCTGCCGATGCGCCGCGTGGTGGGCGCCGACACCTATACGCCGCTGGCCGGTGCGGCCTTCCTGGTGCTGCCGGGCGACGCCGACGTGGTGGAGGCCGCGCGCGCGCTGGCCGTCTGACTTCCGGTGGAGCCGGTGCGGCGATTGGCCTATGATTCGAGCGCATGACGCAGACCCTTCCACTTGCCATTGTCTTTGCCGATGTCAGCGGCAGCACCCGGCTGTTCGAGCAGCTGGGCGACGTGGAGGCACGCCGCATCGTGGCGGCGGTGCTCGATGCGCTCACGAGGGTGGTGCAAAGCAATGGCGGCACCGTCATCAAGACCATCGGCGACGAGATCATGTGCACCTTTCCGTCTGCCCTGGACGGCATCCGCGCGGCCTGCGAGATGCAGCGCAAGGTCACCGGTGATCCGGTATTCGTGCGCGATTCCATCGGTATCCGCATCGGCTTGCACCACGGCGAGGTGCTGATCGAATCGGGCGACGTCTATGGCGATGCGGTCAACATCGCGTCCCGCATGGCCTCGCTGGCCAAGCGGGAGCAGATCGTGACCACGGCCGCCACCTTCCGCGGTGCCACCAGCATCGGCGGTTACCGGTCGCGCGGTCTCGGGCGTACGCGGGTATCGGGCAAGCTGCTGCCGATCGAGATCATCGACGTCATCTGGCAGGAAGACACGTCCAACATCACCATGGTGCAGCGTGCGATCCGGGTGGACGAAGGGGCCGACCAGAGCCAGAAGCTGACGCTGCGCTTCCGCGGCCAGGTCATCGAACTGATGCCCAACTCCCCGCCCTTCGCCATGGGGCGCGACCATGCCAACGCGCTGGTGGTGGATGCGGAGTGGGTCAGCCGCATCCACGCCTCGATCGAATACAAGAACGGCCATTACGTGCTGGCCGATCGCAGTACCAATGCCACGTTCGTCCGGTTCGGCGATGACGACGAGCTGCGCGTGCACCGCGACGAGGTCGCGCTGCGCAAGGCCGGTGCGGTCAGCCTCGGCCAGTCGCTCGCGCTGGGCCAGGCCGACATCCTCTACTTCCAGTGCGGCTGAACCGCGCCAGCCCGTTCGTCGCGGAGCGCTGATGCGCCGCCTGCTGCCGCTCCTGCTGCTGTTGCCGCTGCTCGCCTGGGCCGATGTTCCGGCCGGCGGACGCGTCTATGTCGACGCCAACGGCAATGGTCGCCGCGATGCCGGCGAGACGGGCGTGGCGGGCGTGAAGCTCTCCAACGGGCGCGACATCGTCCTGACGGACGCCGCCGGGCGCTACCGGATCACGTTGCGCGAGGGTGACACGCTGTTCGTGATCAAGCCGCCGGGCTACCGCTTTCCCACCGGCGAGGCCGGACTTCCGGCATTCTGGAAGCACCATTTCCCCAAGGGGTCGCGGGCGCTGCGCTACGGCCGCATTGCGCCGTCCAGCGCGCGCCGGGTGGAGTTCGCGCTGTATCGCGACCCGAGCGAGGACGGCTCGCCGTTCGAGGCGCTGGTGATCACCGACCCGCAGACGAAGAACGCGCGGGAGCTGGACTACTACGCGCGCTCCATCGTCGCGCCGGCCGCGCGCCATGCCGGCATCGCGCTCGGAATGACCCTCGGTGACCTGGTGGACGATGCGCTGGATCTGCACGCCGGATTCAACGAGGCCAACAAGGCCCTGAATCTCCCGTGGCTGCACGCGCCGGGCAACCACGACATCGACTTCGACGTGCAGGACGACGCCGATTCGCTCACCAACTACCGGCGCACCTTCGGGCCCGATACCGTGGCCTGGGAGCGCCCCGGTCACGCCTTCATCGCGCTGGACGACGTGATCTACCGGCCCGGGCAGAAGCCGGCCTATGTCGGCGGGTTTCGCGAGGACCAGTTCCGATTTCTGGAAAACTACCTGGCGGCCCTGACGCCGGAGACGCGGGTCGTGGTGAGCCTGCACATTCCGCTGTTCGACGATCCGGGCGAAACCTTCCGCCATGCCGACCGCACGCGCCTGTTCGCGCTGCTGGAGCGCTTTCGCGAGCCGCTGATCCTGAGCAGCCATACCCACACCCAGCGCCATCATTTCCACGGCCCCGAGGCGGGCTGGAACGGCCCGCTGCCGCTGCACGAATACAACGTCGGCGCGGCCTGCGGCGGCTACTGGGGCGGATTGCGCGATGCCGACGGCCTGCCTGACGCGCGGATGGAGGACGGAACGCCCAACGGCTACGCCATCATCCGGTTCGGCGAGTCGGTCACAACGCGCTACCACGCCTCGCGTGCGCGCGATGACCTGCGCATGGGCCTGACCTCTCCCGGTGCCATCCGGCGCGGCGCCTATCCGGCCTATCCGGTCGTGGCGAACGTGTACGGGGCCGAGCCCGATGCCGTGGTGGAAATGCGCATCGACGGGGGCGACTGGCGACCGATGGCGCGGGTCGATGAGCCCGATCCCCAGCTTGCCGCGATCAACATCGACGACGCGCGCGCGCAGGACCTGCGCGCCTTCGATCGCGCCGTGGTGGCACGCTCCGGCAAGCATCTGTGGGCGGCCAATGTTCCCACCGATCTGGAGGCCGGCGAACACCAGGTCGAGGTGCGGGCGCGCAGCCGGTTCGAGGGCGAAACGACAGCCCGCACGAGCTATCGCCTGATCGACTGGATCGAGTGAATGGACTGGCCGACGCTCGACGGCGCGCCGCCGCGGATCATCGCCCACCGCGGTGCCAGCGGGCTGATGCCCGAGCACACCCTGGAAGGCTATGCGCTGGCGCTGGAGCAGGGTGCCGACGTGATCGAGCCGGACCTGGTGTCGTCGCGCGACGCGCAGCTGGTCATCCGCCACGATCGCGACCTCACCCGCAGCACCGACATCGCCACGCGCCCGGAGTTTGCCGCGCGCCGGCGCAACGGCGACTGGTGGATCGAGGACCTGGATCTGGCCGAGATCGCGCGGCTCCGGGCGGTGCAGCCGTTTCCTTCGCGCGACCATGCCTACGATGGACGTTTCCGCATTCCTACCTTTGCCGCGGCCCTGCTGTGGGCCGAAGCCGCGGCGCGGCGCAGGGGCAAATCCGTCACGCTCTATCCCGAGCTGAAATCGCCCGGCTTGTTCACCGCCCAGGGCAAGGATCCCTGTGGCCGTTTCCTGTCGCTGGCGCGGCAGCGCAACCCGCTGCGCGTGGCGCTGTGGCTGCAGTGCTTCGAGCTGGACCCGCTGCTTGCCCTGCGTGAACGCGCCGAAGTGCCCGTGTTCCTGCTGCTGGGACGCGGTGCGCCCTGGCGCCGCCTGATCGCGCGCCACGCCGGTCAGGTGGACGGCTTTGGCGTCCACAAGAGCCTTCTGCAGGATGTGGACGGGTCCAGCAGCGGGCTGGTTGATCTGGCGCACGAGCGCGGCTGCGCGGTGCACGCCTGGACCTATCGTGACGATGACCTTCCGAGCGGTTTCGCCAGCCCCTCGGAAGAACTTGAGATCGCCTTCGCGATGGGCGTGGACGCGCTGTTCTGCGATTTTCCGCAGACCGCGGTGCGCCTGCGCGATGGTTTCGCGGAGCGCGTCTGATCCTGCCGCCTGTCAGCCGGGATTGAACACGTTGGGCGCACTGGCGCCGCTGGCGTAGCTGAAGCCGGGAAACACCTGCGCCAGCGCGTTCGGCGCCAGTCCCATCCGCTCCACCAGCGCTTCGGAAAGCACCTGGCGATAGTCGGTCGTGACGGCGACATCCTGGCCTTCGTACAGGGAGAGGTCGTCCAGGCCGGGGAAGGTGCCGTGCATCTGCCCGCCGCGCACCCTGTTGCCCAGCGCGAACATGATGTTGCCGTAGCCATGATCGGTACCGGCCGAGGCGTTGGGCAGGAAGCGTCGCCCGAATTCGCTCTGGACGATCACCGTGACCTGATCCATCAGCGTGCCGACGCCACCGACCGGGGTCGCGTTGAGATCGGTGTAGAAGGCGTCCAGCCCCTGGCCGAGCTCCTCAACCAGATTGCCGTACCAGTCCCAGTGCGCGGCCACGCCCGGATTGGGCATGCCCTGGCTCTCGTGCGTATCCCAGAAACCGTGGTCGACCGCGGCGGCGATGAGACCTTCCTTGAGCGGTGACTTGAGCATCTGAGCCAGGTTGCGCAGCTGCGTGCCGAAGCTGCCGGACGGATAAGCCGCACCGCCGCCGGGCTGATAGCCGGTGGGGTTGTCGCTGATGTGATATGGGCTGAAGTTGAAGGTCCGCATCCATTCGAGCGCGTCCGCCGCATCCCGTCCGGCGCGCTCCAGCGAGGAGTTTCCGCTCCACAGGGGATACAGCCGGGTGTGCGCCGGCTGGTAATTGGCGATGCCGGAGGCATCGTCGTTCCAGCCCCAGTGGAAACCATCCACGCGAAACTGCGAGGCGTCGCTGAATCCGACCGCTTCGTCCAGCCCCACCAGGCTGGTCTGCAGGTTGCTGCCGAAGCCGTAGGCCGGCGCGATGACCGGGGTCGGCAGGCCACTGGCGGCCATCAGATAGCGCGCCAGCCAGCCATTGCTGGTGCCGGTGGCCCCTGGCGTGCCCAGCTCCATCATCGCCTGCGCCTCGAAGTGGCTGCGGTTGGGTGTGGGCATGCCGGTGGCGTGCACGATGCCGAGCCGGTTGGCGCCGTAGAGCTTCTGCAGCCATTTGGCCGGCGTTCCCACGGCGTCGCCGGTGCCACCGCCGGCGCGCGGGTGCCAGGCCCATTCAGTCGTGCCGATGCGGCGCAGGCGCGAGGTGGGTATGGCCATCGAACCACGCTTGGCCTCGTAGCTGGTCCGCTCCGGGCCACTCCAGGGCACCACCATGTGCAGGCCGTCCATGGCACCGCGCAGGAACACGTAGACCAGCACGTTGCCGGTGGCGGCGCTCTTGCCGCCGGCAAGGCCGGTGGGATCGAAGAAGGCCATGGCGCGACCGGCGCCGGCACCGACGGCAGCGGCGCAGCAGCCCTTGAGGAAATCCCGGCGATTGGCGGACATGATCGTCGCTCCGGCAGGTTATCGTTGGTAGAACTCGGGGCACATCGCGATCAGCGCCACGGTCGCGCGCAGGCGCGGGATCGTGTAGTGCCGGCCGAGATTGCCGCTGTTCCAGCTGTTGTCCCAGGTCAACTGGACGGTTGCGGCCTGCGCCGGGTCGTCCCTCTGTCCGAGGAAGCAGACGATCTCATCACGCCGCTCCGGCTTGATCGGCTGGCCATGCAGTCGCGCGATCCAGAAATCCACCACCGCGCCCGCCGTGGCGCTCGCGGGTGTGGGGAACTGCGCGCGGCTGATTTCCTCGATCCGCAGGAAGTAGGCCGCGGGCGAATTGTCTGCGCCTCCCGGCACCCGCAGCTCGGGCAGGCGCGACAGCGCCCGCCAGGTCTGCGACAGCGGGCTGACCGCCTGCCACTTGCGGCTGTGGTCGGGATAGCCATCGGGCGTGGGCCAGCGGAACGGGCCGTTCCCGGTCTGCTGAAGCAGGCTGGTCAGCTCGCTGTAGCTGTTCCAGGTGCCGGTGCGCGGCCTGGGCGTGATGACGGCCGAGGTGGCGCGGAAGGCCTGCATCAGTGCCTCCCACGGGCGCTTGGTCTTCTCGCCCCAGGTGGTCTTGAAGGCGCTGGATTCGAGGATGTGGCGCAGCACCTGGGCGATCTGGTCGGGCGCCTGCCACTGCGCCTTCCAGAGCTGCGCGGCCGATTCGACCAGGGCCTCGGGCGGATCGTCGGAAATGAAGCGCCGGCACAGCTTGCGGCAGATGTTGCGCGCGGTGCCGACGTGCCGGCAGAGCAGGTCGAACAGGGTTCGCCCATCGGCCATCGCCGGGCGGTTGGCGATGATGTAGGAGCCCAGGATGTACTTGCCTGCCTTGTCGTGCCAGGGCGCGTGGTAGAGGAACTCGCCGGTGTCGTATTCGGGCAGATCGGGGAACTCCCAGTGGTCGTCGCGCATGGTCCAGCCGGTGAGCGCGCGCGCGGCCTCGTACACGTCGTTGTCGCAGTAGCCCAGCGGCACGCCGCTGCCGTCGCGCGGCACCTCGTTGGGGTCGATCGTGGGGTAGTAGTGCTCGGCGCCCAGTGTGTGCAGTTCGCACAGCTCGCGTGCGAAGTTCTCGTTGAAGCCGGCGCCGCGGCTGGACTTGTTGTCCAGGAACATCAGCATCGCCGGTGCCTTGGCCACCTCCTCGAGAAGCGCGCGGAAGTTGCCCAGCGCATGGCGTTTGCCGCTGGTCGGGTGGGTGCCGCGCATCACGTCGCGGTCGTAGTGCATGAAGACCGGCGCGATGGCGTATTCCCATCCGGTGACGTTGAAATGGTTGTGCCAGAAGTCGACCATCACCTCGTACAGCTGGCGCTCGCTGTACACCGCACGGACCAGCTTGAGGCAGGCCGCCTCGTCGCAGGGCCAGTAGCGCTCGTTGCCGCCCGATTGGCCGCCGCGTACGTACGTGGCCCACATCTGCGCCAGCGTCAGGTTGGCGGTGGCGTAGCCCGCCGCCGCGATGCGGCTGTCGCAGGCGGCATCGGGAAGGGTGTCGGGGTCGATCTGGAGGTTCACCCATGCGGTCAGGCGCGCATCGTCGGAAGCACCGAGGGCATTGAACGCGGCCACGTCGCCCGGGCGCGGGCCATAGGCGCATTTGGTGAGCGCCCGCACCGCCAGCGGCGGCAGCTGCACCTGCGGTGGCGGGGATTCGAACCCGTCGGAGAAGATCAGGTCGCCCGGTTGGCCGGACGGGGCAGGGCTTGGCGGCGTCTCCATCGATCCGTCTTCCGGAAGGCGTGTCACATTTTATGACATTACCTTGTGCGGAGGCACCCGTGTGCGGGTCCTGTCACGGATTGATGCACCGGGCGCCGACGCGCGCCACGCCGTACGCGCTCAGGCCAAGGTGCCGTTACGCAGCAGGATCGCCGTGATGTTGTCCGAACCGCCGCCGTCCAGAGCCGCGAGCACCAGCTGATCGACGCACTCCTGCGCTGAGATGTCGGTCTTGGCAAGGATGCGGGCGATGTGCGCGTCGTCCACCTCTTCGGTCAGCCCGTCGCTGCACAGCAGCAGCTGCATTCCGGGGCGAAGCTCGCCCTGCAGGATTTCGACCTTGAGCGTCTGCGGATCGGTGACGCCGAGTGCCTGGGTGATGACGTTGCGATGCGGGTGGCTGCGCGCCTGCTCGGGCGTGATCGCCCCTTGGTCGATCAGCTCCTGGACATAGGAGTGATCCTGCGACAGCTGATGCAGGCTGTTGTCCCACAGGTAGATGCGGCTGTCGCCGACCCAGGCGACTTCGAAGCGCGCGCCGCTCAGCTGCGCCGCCACGACGGTGGTGCCCATGGGGAGGCTCTCCGAGCGGCGACGCGACTGCCGGATGATTTCCTGATCGGCGGCGCGGATCGCGTCAGCCAGGCTGTGCCCGGCCCGCACCTCGCCCACAATGGTGTCTCGCGCCAGGGCGCTGGCGACCTCGCCGAATTCGTGCCCGCCCATCCCGTCCGCAACCAGCCACAGGCCAAGCTGTGCGTCACCGTAATAGGTGTCCTCGTTGTGCTCGCGCCGCAAACCGACGTGGGTGAGGTGGCCGAATTCGATCATCGATGGGTATGCATCCGGCCGTGCCCCCTGAGGACAGGACCCTGTGGTGACTGGTCGGTTTCGAGTATAGCGGCGGCTATGGCTCTGGCGCAGGATCGTGGGATGGCTGCGATCATGCCGCCGGCAGCGAAATCCGCGCAAGTCTCGAGGGTACGGGAAGGGGAATCACCGGTGCCCTGCAGCCGAGGGCATGCATCTTGTCGAACACGTCCATCCCCCGTATTATTGCCGGCTCTTCCCGCGCTGCCCGGGAAGGCGTGCGGAGAGGTGGCAGAGTGGTCGATTGTACCTGACTCGAAATCAGGCGTACGTGTAAGCGTACCGAGGGTTCGAATCCCTCCCTCTCCGCCAATCCAAACAACTGGTGCGTGCGCCATCCAACGCAGTCCTCCGGGGCTGCGTTTTTCATTTCAGTGCAGCTGGGTCGTAGCCGGCTGGCGGTGTGCCTCCGATCCCGTCTTGCATGACGCTCCGGCCTTTCGCGCCGCCGTCTGCGACGGCCGTGCGTTCGGGCGCGACTTCTGGCAGGCTGGCAGGCTCCGTGCTTCCGGCTGCCCACCATGTCCGAAATCCTCGTCCCCGTCTCATTCGGCGAACTGCTCGACAAGATCGCCATCCTGCAGATCAAGTCCGAACGCATGGGCGATCCGGCCAAGCTGGCGAACGTGCGCAACGAGCTGCAGGCGCTGGAGCGCACCTGGATGGCGCACGCCGCTGCGCAGACAGACATCACCGAACTGCGCGCCCGGCTCAAGGCGGTGAACGAACGCCTGTGGGTGATCGAGGACGACATCCGCGACAAGGAAGCGGCGCAGGCCTTCGATGCGCGCTTCATCGAACTGGCGCGCTCGGTGTATTTCCAGAACGACGAACGTGCGCTGATCAAGAAAGAGATCAACCTCGCGCTCGGCTCCAGTTACGTCGAGGAAAAGTCCTACGCCGACTATCGGGCCAAGGGCGCGCCGGATACGCACTGAGCGCGCAGTTCGGCGGTGCAGCGGTCGATGCAGTCGATCACTTCGTCCACGCCGATGAGCGCCATCGCGCCAGGAAATTCGACGCGCTTGCCCCAGCGCAGCGCAGCCGCAGGCTTTTTCAGGAATCGCCGCGCCGCCTCGTCGTAGCGGTTCACCGTGAAGCGCCGGTCCGAATACGGCCCGCTGCGCTCGGCATCGGTGCAGGCATAAAGCCCGACGACGCGGGTTCCCAGCGCGTTGGCGATGTGGATGGGGCCCGAATCGGGGCCGAGCAGGATGTCGGCGCGCTCAAGCAGCGCCATGAGCTGCTTGAGCGTATCGCGTCCGACCAGGTCGATGGCGGGCTCCTTCATCGCGGCCAGGATCGCATCGGCGGTCTGGCGTTCAAGTTCGCTGCGTCCGCCGCAAATCGCGATGCGATAGCCGTGCCGGCGCGCCGCGTGGTCGGCCGCCGCCGCGTAGCGTTCGGGCAGCCAGTTGCGCAGCGCATGACTGGAGCAGGGTGAGACGATCAGGGTGGGCGCATCGCCCGGAAGCTGCGTCGCGGCCCACTCCCGTGCGGCCTGCGGCACCGGCAGGCGCCATTCGACGCGGGTCTGTTCCAGCCCAAGCGGCATGGCGAAGCGGCCCAGCACATCGAGTACGTGGTGCCCGCCCTCGGGAATGCGCCGGTTCACCACCAGGCCGTGGCCTTCCTTGCTGCGCGCCCGGTCGTAGCCGATCCGCAGCGGCGCGTCGATGCCAAACGCCAGGACGTTGGCGCGTGCCGCAAGCTGCATCTGCAGCAGGGCATCGAAGCGATGACCGGCGACCTGCTGCCACAGCGCGCGCATGCCGGGAAATCCGGTCTTCTTGTCGTAGACGAGGAACTCCACGCCTTCCAGGCCGTCGAGCAGCATGCGCTCGCCCTTGCCGATGATCCAGGTCAGGCGGGTCTTCGGCCAGGCACGCTGGATCGTCCGTACCAGCGGTACGACGTGGGTCGCGTCGCCCAGGGCGGAAAGACGCAGCAGGGCGATGCGCTCGGGCGGGTCGATCAGACTCATCTTGCTACACTCGTAGGGAAGCCAGTCCTGTTTGCGTCATGCCCAATGCCCCAGCCAGCGCCGTGGACGTACGCCGCGCGCAATTTGCGCAGGCGGTGATTCTGTTCGACGGCCGCAGTCTTTCACAAGCCACGCCCGAGCTGCTCGATCCCGCTGGATGGTCTGAATCCCAGCGGCTGATCGGTCGCGGCGGGCGCGGCATGGCGACGCTGGTGCGCGGCGATTTTGGCGAAGGGGTGCTGAGGCACTATCGGCGCGGCGGGCTGGTCGGGCGCGTCGTTTCCGACCGTTATCTCTATCTCGGCGAGTCGCGCGTGCGCTGCGTGCGCGAGTTCCATCTGCTGGCCGAACTCTATCGGCGCGGCCTGCCCGCACCGCGGCCGCTGCTGGCCGGCTGGCGCCGTTCGGGGCCGTTCTATCGTGCCGAGCTTCTGACCCGGCGCGTTCCCGATTCCCTGACGCTTGCCGAACGCGTGGCCGAGGGAACGGTCGGGCCGCTGTGGCGCGTCGTCGGCCTGACCATCGCGCGCTTCCATCGCGAGGGCGTGTTCCATGCCGACCTCAACGCACACAACGTGCTGATCGACGCGCGCGATCAGGTATGGCTGATCGATTTCGACCGCGGCAGCCTGCGCGCGCCCTCGCTGGACTGGCAACACGCCAACCTGCGCCGGCTGAGACGATCGCTGGAAAAGCTGGGCGGCCTGGACGATCGCGCCTGGGACGACCTACGGCGCGGCTACGAGGCGGGCATGGCCGGCGTGTCGCCTGATGAAGGCGTCTGACGTGTCGCGCTGGAACCTGCACTTCCTCGGGGTTGGCAGCGCCAGCGCCGTCGAGCTTGGTTCGGCCAGCGCGGTGCTCGAGCGCAATGGCGCGCCGCTTTTGATGATCGACTGCGGGCAGGAGGCGCTGAGCGCCTATCTCGCACGTTACCGTGAACCGCCGCGCGCGCTGTTTCTCACCCACACGCACCTGGACCACGTGGCGGGCATGGAGCGCCTGTTCGTGCAGCTGTACTTCGATCCCCACCGGCGCGGAACCTGCCGGCTTTATCTGCCGGCTTCCCTGGTGCCGTGGGTACAGCAGCGGGTCGCCGATTATCCCGGCGTGCTGGCCGAGGGCGGTGCGAACTATTGGGATGCGTTCCGGGTGATTCCGCATTCGCGCGGCTTCTGGCATGAAGGCCTGTGGTTCGACGTGTTTCCCGCGCGCCACCACGCGCCCGGAACCGCCTTCGGACTGGCGCTGGCGGGGAGCTTCATCTTCACCGGGGACACCCGTCCGATCGGCGAGCAGCTCGCCGCGCTGGGCGAGGGCAGCGAACCCATCGCGCACGACTGCGGGCTGGTGGGCAATCCCTCGCACAGCGGCATCGATGACCTGGAACGGGAATATCCGCCTGAGCTGCTGGCGCGCCTGCATCTTTACCACTATGGCTCGTCGGCCGACGGTGACGCACTGCGCGCGCGCGGCCGCAGGGTGCTTGCGCCCGGTGAGGATCTGCTGCTGGATGCGCCAATCGCGCTGCGTGGCTGAGGAAACGGCTGCGCCGAAAAGGCGGCGGCCCCGCCAGCCTGGCCTCGGCACCCGAGTCGACCGATACCGTTGCTGCCTTCCGGCCCTGGCGGGGTTTTCGATCTATCGTCGCGAGGGGGCCGACGGGGCCACCATGGTACGCATCGCGTGGAATGCCAGGCTTTTACCCGGGGCACCCCGTCACGCTGGCGCTGAAGATGGCGGAGAGAGCGGGATTCGAACCCGCGAAGCGGGGTTTAGCCGCTTACACACTTTCCAGGCGTGCTCCTTCAACCACTCGGACATCTCTCCGCGGATGCCCTTGCCGTGCTTTTACCCATCGGCAAGAAGGCCGCGCATCATAGCGGCCCGCGCGATCGGCGACAAGGCCGGAACGAGGCTGGAGTGGGCGGTCGATTCGCTCATAAGGCGTCCGATTCCGCCCGGTTCCGCACCGCGGCACGCTCCAGGAGACAGGCCACTTCGAAGTGGCCGGTATGGGGAAACATGTCGAACAGGCGCGCTTCGCAGACCCGGAAATCCGTCATGTCCGCCAGATCGCGGGCCAGGCTCTCCGCGTTGCAGCTGGAATAGACGATCCAGCGCGCCTGGCTGTCGTGCAGGCGTCGGCAAAGTGCGTTCCCGAGACCCCGGCGAGGCGGATTGACGATGACCAGCGGCGGCAGGGCCACGGCTCGCTGGGCGAAAGCCGTGGCGTCACCGGCGTGGAAGGCCACGCCGGAAAGACCCAGTTCGTCCCGGCTACGGCAGGCGCTGGCGATGGCCTCTTCGGACAATTCGATGCCGGTGACCTGGCGGTGCCCGTCGGCGCAGTGCAGTGCGAAGCCGCCGACGCCGCAGTACAGATCCCAGAGCGCCGGCGGATCGAGCGCGGCAACCCAGTCGCGCGCTTGTCGATACAGCGCGGCGGCCACCTCGGTATTGGTCTGGAAGAAGCTCTGCGGGCGCAGATGGATCGGCAGGCCGTTGAGGCGCATGGTCAGCGCCGTCTCGTCGCTCAGCAGGATCTCGCGCGCGCCCTCGAGCACCGCTTTGTGCTCGGGCTGAAGGTTGGCTGATACCACGCGCAGGCCGGGCAGGGTGGCGCGCAGCGCGGGCAGGTGCTTGCGGATGCGGGCGATGGGCTCCTGTGAGCGCAGCACGAAGCGCAGCATCAGCTCGCCGGAGTGTTCGGCCACGGTCAGCAGCAGGTATTTCAGCTCGCCGCGGCGGGTCGGCACGTCGTAGGGAGTGATTTGCGCGCGGGTGATGAACGCCGCGAGGGCGGGGAAGGCGGCGGTGAGGGTGGCCGGATAGAGCGGACAGTCGGTGAGATCCACACCGCGGCCTTCGGCATCGAGGATGCCCAGGGTCGGCTGCGACACGCTGCCGGCCACCACCATCTTGGCCTTGTTGCGAAAGCCCGCCTCGCGGCTGCGTACCGGCGCATGCCAGCGCGTCGGGCCAAAGGCTGCGAGAAGGCGGGTGGCGTGCGCCTGCTTGTCCGCGATCTGGGCATCGATCGGCTCGCCGATGCGCGCGCAGGAGGCGCAGCGGCCGGTTTCGAATGCATTACAGCGCACGGTGCCGCTCCTCCAGCCATGCCAATGCGCCTTGCGCCGCGACCCGCGCGCTGGCGAACGCTGCGGTCAGCAGATAGCCGCCGGTCGGCGCTTCCCAGTCCAGCATTTCTCCGGCGGCGAACACGCCCGGGCGGGCGCGGAGCATCAGGTGCTCGTCCACGGCATCGAGCGCGATGCCGCCGGCGGTGCTGATCGCTTCGTCGATCGGTCGGGTGCGTTTGAGCACCACGGGCAGCGACTTGAGCTGCGATGCGAGCGCTTCCGCGTCATCCCACAGCACGCGCGGCACGCAGGCATGCACGAGCGCCGCCCGGATGCCCGACAGCCCCACGCTGCGACGCCAGTGCTCGCTGCGCGAGCGCGAACCGCGCGGGGCTGCCAGTGCGGCCCGCAGGGCCGCCAGTTCGCGGTCCGGCAGCAGGTCGAGTTCAAGGGTCGCCTGGCCGTCTCGTTCCAGCGCATCGCGCAGGCTCGCGGAGAGCGCATAGACCAGGCTGCCCTCGACGCCGGTTGCGGTGACGAGCAGCTCGCCGCGGCGCCACTCCGGCGCGCCATGCAGGCGGGCCGCGACGGTTTTGAGCGGTTGGCCCTGCCAGCGTTCGGCAAAGCGCGGTTCCCAGTCGCAGTCGAAGCCGCAGTTGGCCGGGCGCAGCGGCACCACGGCGATGCCCGCATCGCGCAGCGGTTCGACCCAGGCGCCGTCCGACCCGAGTTTTGCCCAGCTGCCGCCGCCCAGTGCCAGTACGGTCGCCTCGGCGCGCGCGTGAACCTCGCCGTCCGGTGTCCGGAAACGCAGCATGCCGTCGGGCGTCCACCCGAGGAAACGATGCCGTACCCGGAACACGACCCCGGTTTCGCGCAGGCTGCGCACCCAGGCCCGCATCATCGGCCCGGCCTTCATGTCGAGCGGAAACACCCGCCCGGAGCTTCCGACGAACGTGTCGAATCCCAGCTCGCGCGCGAAGCCACGCACCGCATCGGGGCCGAAGCACTCGAGCCAGGCCGCGACGCGCGGCGCGGCGGCCGCGTAGCGCGCTGTGAAGGCGGGCAGGGGTTCGGCATGGGTCAGGTTGAGCCCGCCCTTGCCGGCGAGAAGAAACTTGCGTCCGACCGAGGGCATGGCGTCGAACACGGTGACCTGCGCGCCTGCCGCGGCCAGAACCCGGGCAGCGTAAAGTCCGGCGCTTCCAGCCCCGATCACGCAGACGGCCGGACGAACCCGGATGCGCTCGATCGGCGCGGCGTGTTGCGCCTCTCCATTGTTGATGCAATTTGTCAATTAAGCATCCCAACCCGATGATAATAGTCGAATATTATAAGGCCTGATCCGAGGCCCGCGTCATGGATAACGAACTCTTTACGGGCGCTGGAGTAGACTCCCGGTCGTCGGATGGCGTGGAGCCCGATGGGCTGGCCATCCGCTGTCCCCTGCAGCATCGCCGGTTCCGCGGACACGCGGGAAGGTGGTGCCTGTTCCAGCCATACAGGAGCCTGTCATGAGCGAGTCGCTGAACATTCTCCCCGAGTTGATCGAAGCCAGCCGCGAAGGCGTCGATTTCTACGCCGAGGCGGCCGATGCCGTGACCGACAGTGAGCTGAGCAAGCTGTTCCGCCGCATGGCGCAGGCCAAGTCCACCCTGGTGGAAGAGCTCAGCCAGGAGGTCAAGCCCGCCGGCACGGCCAAGGTGCGCAGCACCAAGCGCGTGGTCAAGCCGGCCGAATGGGTCGCCCACATCAACTCCACCTACAGCACCCTGCGTTCCGGGCTCAAGGCGATCAAGCAGGATCAGGTAACCCAGATCGAGCAGGCCGAGTCCGACCTGCTGGGCCGGGTCCAGCGCATCCGCCACGACCGGGACCACAGCTACGTGGTGCGCGTGCTGGCGATGCAGTACGAAGCCAAGGCACGCGCGGTGCACGAGGGGCTGCGCGCCCGCAAGCGCCGCCTCGCCGCGGGCTGAGCGCCTGCTGCCCGGACCACCTCCGGGCCATCGAAAGTCCCCGCGCGCGGACACCGCCAGCCGGCGTCCGCGCGTTCGCGTTGGCGGCCGAAGGAAAAGCGTGTATAAGGAACGCGCTGTGTTTGCAAGTGTCACGAGGCATGGTGGGGCGAGGTTCTGTTCGATCCGACCATCGCTTTGCGTCGCGCACTCCCTGCAACCCAGTCCCGCACCGCGGGTTTACACGACCAGCCAATGTTTCAGGAGTTATCGTATGTCCGATCGTCAGACCGGCACAGTCAAGTGGTTCAACGACGCCAAGGGGTTCGGCTTCATCAGTCGTGAGGGGGGAGAGGATCTGTTCGTCCACTTCCGCGCCATCCAGGGTTCAGGCTTCAAGTCACTGGCGGAGGGGCAGAAGGTGTCCTTCATCGTGACCCAGGGTCCAAAGGGCTACCAGGCCGACGAGGTCCAGCCCCTCTGACGACAGATCAGATGCCGGTTCGATGAAAACCGCCCGGTCTCCGGGCGGTTTTTTTTGCTGCAATGAAGAAAGGCGGGGGCTCGGCCCCGCCTTCGATCGTGTGCGTCCTAGGCGCTGGGCGCCTGCGGGGACTTACTTCATCCGGTAGGTGATGCGGCCCTTGGTCAGGTCGTAGGGCGTCATTTCGACCTTGACCTTGTCGCCGGTCAGGATGCGGATGTAGTTCTTGCGCATGCGCCCGGAAATGTGGGCCGTCACGACGTGGCCGTTTTCCAGCTTCACGCGGAACATGGTGTTGGGCAGGGTTTCGAGAACCGAGCCCTCCATTTCGATGGAGTCGTCTTTGGACATTCGGGGCCGTGCAGTGGAAGGTTTTGGCGAAAAACGCCCGCCATTATGCCACGACTTGTGGTCGTTGACGAATACCCGACGCTGTGCCTGCGGATGAGGCCGGCTCCCGGGCCAGGCGGGGAGTCAAACTTCCCGGCGCTTTTCAGCCGAATTCGTCAGCTCTCCAGTCGCGGCAGAGATCGGTCCAGCGGGCGCAGGGATACAAGGTTTCCGCCTGGCTGGTGAGAAGGGCCAGG
Organism: uncultured Chiayiivirga sp.; assembly: GCA_934525595.1. Classification (GTDB taxonomy): domain Bacteria; phylum Pseudomonadota; class Gammaproteobacteria; order Xanthomonadales; family Xanthomonadaceae; genus Denitratimonas. The sequence goes on from CAKSZJ010000005.1 coordinate 87,676, forward strand.
TAGTCGTTGCGGCGCATCTGCCGCGCGCCCAGCGAGGCCAGGTGTGGCGTGTGCATCTGGGTATCGAGCCAGCGCACGCCGCGTTCGTCCAGCAGACGACACAGCACCGCGAGCGCCAGCTTCGAGGCACCGCTCTCGCGGCTGAACATCGATTCGCCGCAGAACACCGGGCCGGCGTCGACCCCGTAAACGCCGCCGATCAGCCGCCCGCCGTCGTAAACCTCCACGCTGTGGGCGTGGCCGAGTCCGTGCAGCGCAACGTAAGCGCTCGCCATTTCCGGCAGGATCCAGGTGCCGCTCTGGCCATGCCGTGGCACGCTGGCGCAGGACTGCACGACATCGGCAAAGGCGCAGTCGGCGGCGATCGTCCAGCGGCTTTGCCGCAGGCTGCGGCGGAAGCGGCGCGACAGGTGAAGGGCGGTGGTGTCGAACACGCTGCGCGGATCGGGCGACCACCACAGGATCGGATCGCCCTGCGAATACCAGGGAAAGATGCCGGCGCGGTAGGCGTTCATCAGGCGGGTCGGGGAGAGGTCGCCGCCCCAGGCCAGCAGGCCATTGGGTTCGCGCCGCGCGTTTCCGGCCGGCGGGAACGGTGCAGCGGGATCGCGATCAAGCTGCGGCAGGCGCATGGCGGAACGGCGAGTGTTCGAGCAGCTGGTCGCGGTAGCGCCGCATGCCCTCGCGCTCCTGCGCACACCAGGGCCGCAGCGCCGCCTCCAGGCGCGGGTCGGCGATCAGGTGGCGGCTGTGGGTGAGCACCGGCAGAAAACCGCGCGCCAGCTTGTGCTCGCCCTGCGCACCCGGTTCGAAGCGGCGCAGCCCCTCGCGCAGGCAGTACTCGATGCCCTGGTAATAGCAGGTCTCGAAGTGCAGGCCCGGGCTCTCTTCCACGCTGCCCCAGTAGCGTCCGTAAAGCGTGTTGCCGCCGCGCAGGCACAGCGCGCCGGCGACGGTGCGGCCCTCGCGCTCGGCCAGCACCAGCACCAGTGCACGCGGCATCGTACGCGCCAGATGCCGGAAGAAGTCGAGGGTGAGCACGCCCAGGTTGCCCTTGAGTGCGAAGGTGAGCCGGTAGAAGTCGTGCATCGCCGCCAGGTCGGCCTCGCTGGCCTCGTCGCCGTGCACGATGCGGACGCGGTAGCCGGCGCGCGCAACCTTGGCGCGCTCCTGGCGGATCGCCTTGCGGCGACGCGGGGTCATGGCGTCGAGATAGTCGGAAAAATCGCGCCAGCCGGGATTTTCCCAGTGGAACTGCAGCTCGTGGCGAGCCAGCCAGCGCGCATCGAAGGCGGCGGTTTCCGCCTCGGGAAGGAAGTTGACGTGCAGCGAGGACCAGCAGGACGCGGCGGATTCATGCGCCATCGCTTCGACCAGGGCGCGGCGTGCGGTGGCGTCGCGCGCGAGCAGGCGCGGGCCGGGCACCGGCGACCAGGGCACTCCGACCAGCCATTTGGGGTAGTAGGCGATGCCGGCTTCTTCGCAGGCCGCTGCCCAGGCGAAGTCGAAGACATACTCGCCGCGCGAGTTGTCCTTGCGCCAGGCCGGCGCCGCGGCGATCAGGATTTCGCCTTCGTGCAAGAGGGCATGGCGAGGGGTCCAGCCGTAGCGCGGCGGCAGGCAGCCGGTGCGCTCCAGCCCGGCGAGGAAGGCGTGCGAGACGAAGGGGTTGCAGCCGTCGTGCAGCGCGTCCCAGTGCGCGGCCGGGACGCGCTGAAGCCCATCGGTCAGGGAAAGCACGGCAGCCATGAAGCTGTCCCCCTGCGCCGAGGCGCGAGGCTGGCGTCAGCCCGCCTGCTCCAGGAAACGCTCGGCGTCGAGCGCCGCCATGCAGCCGAAACCGGCCGAGGTGATGGCCTGTCGATACACGCTGTCGGCCACGTCGCCTGCGGCAAAGACGCCTGGAATGCTGGTCTGGGTGGCGCCGCCGCTCTGACCCGAATGCACCGTCAGATAGCCCTCGCGCATGGCGAGCTGGCCATCGAAGATGCCGGTATTGGGGTGATGACCGATGGCAACGAAGAAGCCGTGCACCGCGATGTCTCGGGTACCGCCGTCGCTGGTCGAAGTCAGACGCATGCCGGTCACACCGCTGTCGTCGCCCAGGACCTCCTCCACGGTGTGGTTCCAGACCAGCTCGATCTTGCCGCTCGCCGCCTTTTCGAAGAGCTTGTCCTGCATGATCTTTTCGGCGCGAAGCGTGTCGCGGCGATGGACGAGGTACACCTTGCGCGCGATGTTGGAAAGGTACAGCGCCTCTTCCACCGCGGTGTTGCCGCCGCCGATCACGGCCACGTCCTGCTCGCGGAAGAAGAAGCCGTCGCAGGTGGCGCAGGCAGAAACGCCGCGGCCCTTGAACTTCTGCTCCGACTCCAGCCCGAGGTACTTGGCGGTGGCGCCGGTGGCGATGATCAGCGCGTCGCAGGTGTAGGTGCCACTGTCGCCGATCAGGCGGAACGGGCGCTGCCCCAGCTCGGCGGTGTGGATGTGGTCGAACACCAGTTCGGTCTCGAAACGTTCGGCGTGCGCCTGCATGCGCTGCATCAGCTCCGGCCCCTGCACGCCCTGGGCGTCGCCCGGCCAGTTGTCCACGTCGGTGGTGGTGGTGAGCTGCCCTCCCTGTTCCAGGCCGGTGATCAGCAGCGGCTTGAGGTTGGCGCGTGCGGCATAGACCGCCGCGGTGTAGCCGGCAGGGCCGGAACCCAGGATCAGGACGCGGGCGTGGCGGGATTCGCTCATGGGATGGACTCTGATTGGCGCGCAGCGGCGCGAGGCTCTCGAGGATGGGGGCCGCAGCGTGCGGTTACAAGCACGGACCGGCGCAGGAGCCGCGGACGCTGGGCGGGGCACGGCGCGCTGATACAATCCGGGGTTCTGTCCAGATTGTCCAGGATGACCAGGTCCGGTGAGCCGAACGCAGCAGGCAATGGAAGCAACGGGTGGGGTACGACGCAGGGTCTGGCGGGAAAGCCTGATCCTGCTGGCGGCGCCGGCACTGCTGTACCTGCTGGCCTGTCTGGTCAGCTATCACCCGGACGATCCCGGCTGGTCGCACTCGGGCAGCGTGACCGGCCCGATCCACAACTTCGGCGGCATGGCCGGGGCGTATTTCGCCGACATCGTGCTCTCGTTCTTCGGCATCGGCGCCTACGCGCTGCCGATCCTGCTGGGCGGGCTGCTCTGGCTGGTGCTGCGCGGACGCGACGCATCGAATGAAACCGCGCTCACTCCGGCGCTGCGCCTGATCGGCGTGTTCGCCTTCCTGGTGGGCGTGGCCGCACTGGCGCACCTGAATCCGCCGCGCCTGGCCGCCGGTCTTCCGGTAGGCGCCGGCGGACTTCTGGGCCAGTTGGTGGGCATGGCGCTGCATCGCGGATTCGGCTACCTGGGCGCGGCGCTTTTCACCCTGGCCCTGCTGCTGGTCGGCATCACCCTGGCGACGGGGCTGTCGTGGTTTTCCTTGATGGACCGCATCGGCCGCGCCGTGCTGGCGCTGGGAGGGATTCTCGGGCGGCAGGTGCAGGAGCAGGTGTCCGACGAGAAGCGCTCGGCGCGCGCCGCGCGTGCCGAGCGCGAGGAAACCCGGCGCGAGGAAAAAGCCAAGCGGGCCAGACGCGAGCCGATCCGCATCGAGCCGCCGCCGCTGCCGGTGGAAAAGAGCGATCGCGCCCAGCGCGAGCAGCAGATTCCGCTGTTCGGAGGCGTGCCCAGCCGCGAGGGCGGTCTGCCGCCGCTTTCGGTGCTGGATGATCCCAAGCCGCAGCCGAAGGGATATTCCGAAGAGGCGCTGGAAACCCTGTCGCGCCAGATCGAGTTCAAGCTCAAGGACTTCCGTATCGAGGCGCAAGTCGTCGGCGTGTTTCCCGGCCCGGTCATCACGCGCTTCGAGATGGAACCGGCGCCGGGCGTGAAGGGCAGCCAGGTATCGAGCCTGGACAAGGACATCGCCCGCGGCCTCTCGGTGAAGTCGGTGCGCGTGGTCGACGTGATTCCCGGCAAATCCGTGATCGGGCTGGAGATTCCCAACGCCAACCGCGAGATCATCTTCCTTTCCGAGATCCTGCGCTCGAAGGAATACGACAAATCCGCCAGCCCGCTCACCCTGGCGCTGGGCAAGGACATTTCCGGCCGTCCGACCGTCGCCGACCTGGCGAAGATGCCGCATCTGCTGGTGGCCGGCACCACCGGCTCGGGCAAGTCCGTCGCGGTCAACGCGATGGTGCTCAGCCTTCTGTACAAGTCCAGCGCGCGCGACGTGCGGATGCTGATGATCGACCCGAAGATGCTGGAGCTGTCCGTCTACGAGGGCATCCCGCACCTGCTGGCGCCGGTGGTCACCGACATGAAGGAAGCCGCCAACGGCCTGCGCTGGTGCGTGGCCGAGATGGAGCGGCGCTACAAGCTGATGAGCGCCGTGGGGGTGCGCAACCTGGCCGGTTTCAACAAGAAGGTGAAGGACGCCATCGAGGCCGGCCAGCCGCTGATGGATCCACTCTTCAAACCCAATCCGGAGCTGGGCGAAGCGCCGCGCGCGCTGGAAACGCTGCCCTACATCGTCGTCATCATCGACGAGTTCGCCGACATGATGATGATCGTCGGCAAGAAGGTGGAGGAACTGATCGCGCGTCTGGCGCAGAAGGCGCGCGCCGCCGGCATCCACCTCATCCTCGCCACCCAGCGGCCCTCGGTGGACGTGATCACCGGCCTGATCAAGGCGAACATCCCGACGCGCGTGGCGTTCCAGGTCAGCTCCAAGATCGATTCGCGCACCATCCTCGACCAGAGCGGCGCGGAAACCCTGCTGGGCCACGGCGACATGCTCTACCTGCCGCCCGGCACCGCCATGCCCGAGCGCCTGCACGGCGCCTTCGTCAGCGATGAGGAGGTGCACCGCGTGGTGCAGTTCCTCAAGGAAAGCTCGGGCGGGCCGGACTATCTCGAAGGCGTGCTGGAGGAAACCCAGACCCTGGCCGACGGTCAGGTGGTCGGTCCGACCGGACTGCCGGAGGCCGCCGCCAGCGACGATCCCGAGGCCGATGCGCTGTTCGATCAGGCGGTGCGCATCGTCACGGAGAGCCGCCGCGCCAGCATTTCCAGCGTGCAGCGCCACCTGCGCATCGGCTACAACCGCGCCGCGCGGCTGGTCGAGGCCATGGAAGCCGCCGGCATCGTCTCGGCGCCCGAACACAACGGCGACCGCAGCGTGCTGGCACCGCCGCCGCCGCGCGACTGAAGAGTGCGCGCACACCTTCCGCACAGGCTGCGCATGGTCTGCGTTCATGCGCCCGCCGGCACGCTATCCGCTTCTGCTTTCGGAGTATTCCCATGCGCCTTGCCGCCATCCTCGGCCTGCTCCTGATTCCCGGCCTCGTGTTCCATGCCGGCGCCACGCGCGCCGCCGATCCGCATGCCGCCCTGGCGTCCTTCTCGCAGGGCCTGGAGGGGCTGCGGGGCCAGTTTGTCCAGCGCGTGTTCGACGGCGAGGGCCGCCTTTCCGAAGACAGCCGCGGCACGCTGGCGCTGGCCGTCCCGCGCCAGTTCCGCTGGGAGTACGAAACGCCGTTCCCGCAGCTGATCGTGGCCGACGGCAGCAGGGTGTGGATTTTCGATCCGGACCTGGAACAGGTGCAGGTGCGCGCTCAGGGCGCTGAGGAACAGCAGAGTCCGCTGATGGCCCTCGTGGATCCTGCCGAACTCGACCGCCAGTTCGCCGTGGCCGATGGCGGCCAGCGCGACGGACTGGCCTGGATCGAACTGACCCCGCGCGGCGACGATCCGCCATTTTCCATGGCCAGACTGGGCTTTGCGCAGGGCGAGCTGGCGCGCATGGAGATGACCGATTCCCTGGGTCAGCGCACCGAGATCGCCTTCTCCGGCTGGCAGCGCAATCCCGCATTCGACGCAGCAACGTTCCGCTTCGTCCCGCCGCCCGGAGTGGACGTGATCGGCGAGACGGGCGAGGCGGCTCAGGCGTTTCCGCTGGGCGATTGAGTGTAGGTCGGGGCTACGCCCCCGACACCCCGGCGATACAGCAAGGGAGCGTCGGGGGCGTAGCCCCGACCTACATCGAGATGTGTCGGGTGGCGTAGAATTCCGGGTCATTTTCCCCGAACCCGCACGAGCCTTCCGCATGAGCATCAAGAGCGACGCCTGGATCCGCCGCATGGCGCAGCAGCACGGCATGATCGAACCGTTCGAGCCAGGCCAGGTCAAGCAGAACGCCTCGGGCGGGCGCATCGTGTCCTACGGCACCTCCAGCTACGGCTACGACGTGCGCTGCGCCAACGAGTTCAAGGTGTTTACCAACATCAATTCGACGGTGATCGATCCCAAGGAGTTCGATTCGCGCAACTTCGTGGATTTCACCGGCGAGGTCTGCATCATTCCGCCCAACTCCTTCGCGCTGGCGCGCACGGTGGAATACTTCCGCATTCCCCGCTCCACCCTGGTGGTGTGCCTCGGCAAGAGCACCTACGCGCGCTGCGGCATCATCGTGAACGTCACGCCGCTGGAGCCCGAATGGGAAGGCCACGTGACGCTGGAGTTCTCCAACACCACGCCGTTGCCGGCGCGGATCTACGCCAACGAGGGCGTGGCGCAGATGCTGTTCTTCGAGTCCGACGAAGTGTGCGAGACCAGCTACCGCGATCGCGGCGGCAAGTACCAGGGCCAGCGTGGCGTGACCTTGCCGCGTACCTGAAAAAACAACCCACCTCCGACACGCCGCCGGACCCGGTCACCGCCGTGTGACCGACCCAGACGAGACGAAACGATGCGATTTCCAGGATTCCTGCTGAGCGGCGCGCTGGCTGCCGGACTGCTTTCCGGCTGCAGCGGTGACAAGGCACCCGGCGACGCGCCCTCCGGCGAAGCCGCCAGCGCTTCCATGCTGGCCGTCTCCCTGGCCACGGTGGAACGCCAGCCCCTGCCGCGCGAAATCGTTGCGTCCGGCATGGTCGCGGCCTGGGAGGACATGCCACTGGGCGTGGAAGCCAGCGGCCTGCGCGTGGCGGCCGTGCATGTGGAGGTCGGACAGGCGGTGAAGGCAGGCGAGGTACTGCTGACCCTGGACGACCGCGCCGCACGCAGCGACGTGGCGCAGGCGCGCGCCGCGCTGGCCGAGGCGCGCGCCGCGCTGGAACTGGCCGATGCCAACCTGCAACGCGGCCGGCAGCTGCGCGAGCGCGCCCTGATGAGCGTTGCGGATTTCGATCAGCTGCGCGCCGCACGCACGCAGGCCAACGCGCGCGTGGGTTCACAGCGCGCGGCGCTGGACGCCGCCGAGCTGCGCCTGTCGTACGCCACGTTGAAAGCGCCCGACGATGGGGTGATTTCCCGCCGCGCCACGCAGCCGGGTGAAGTGGTATCGCCGGGCGTCGCGCTGCTCGGCCTGATCCGGCAGAACCGGCTGGAGTGGCGCGCGCAGGTATCGGATGCGGAACTGCCGCAGGTTGCCGTCGGGCAGACGGTGCGCTTGCGTGCGGCCGATGGCGGCCTCGTCGAAGGGCGCGTGCGCGCCGTCGCGCCGGGTCTGGACGCGGCCACGCGCACCGCCGTGCTGCACGCCGACCTGCCCGATCCGAAAGGCTTGCGCGCCGGCATGGTGGCTGAGGGGCGCATCGACGTGGGGCAATCCAGCGCGCTGAGCGTGCCGCTGGCCTCCATCGTGCGGCGTGATGGCTATGCCTACGCCTTCAGCGTGGATGCGCAGGGCCGCGTAAGCCGGCACCGGGTCGAGGTCGGGCGCATCGTGGAGGGTCGCATCGAAGTGGTGAACGGGTTGGAGGAGGGTGACCGCGTGGTCGAGCGCGGCGCCGGATTCCTGAGCGATGGAGATCGCGTGCGCGTGGTCGCAGATGCGGCGACGGCCCCATGAACTTCTCGGCCTGGGCGATCCATCGTCCGCTGCCGGCGCTGCTTCTGTTCGTGGCGCTGTGCATCGCGGGCCTGTATGCCTTCAAGCAGCTTGCGGTGGCGCGCTTCCCTGATATCGCCTTCCCGATGGTGACGGTGACGGTGACCCTGCCTGGCGCCGCGCCCGCGCAGCTCGAAACCGAGGTCACGCGCCGGGTCGAGAATGCGGTGGCGACGCTGGAAGGCGTCAAGCGCACGATCTCTTCGGTGACCGAAGGCGTATCCGTCACCTTCATCGAGTTCCACCTGGAAACGCCGCTGGAGCCTGCGCTGGATGACGTGCGCGATGCGATCACGCGCATCCGCATCGATCTGCCGCGCGACATCGAGGAGCCGGTGATCGCGAAAGTCGCCGTCACCGGCGGCACGCTGCTGGCCTACGCGGTCCACGCGCCCGGCTGGCGGCCTGATGAATTGAGCTGGTTCGTCGACGACACGGTGACCCGTGCGCTGTTCGGCGTGCGCGGCATCGCGCAGGTGACGCGCGTAGGCGGCATCAAGCGCGAGGTGCGCATCGATCTGGATCCTGCCGCATTGCTGGGCTACGGCATCACCGCCGGCGAAATCTCCCAGCAGCTGGCGCGCATCCAGGTCGAGCGGCCGGCCGGACAGGCGGAGTGGGGCGGCGAGCGGCAGGTGATACGCACCGTCGGCACCGTCGCCGATGCGCAGGACCTGCGCGACTTTCCGATTGCCTTGCCCGATGGCCGTTCGGTGCGCTTGTCGGCGCTGGCTAGCGTGTCCGATGCCGCCGCCGATCCCACCGAAATGGCCTTGCTCGACGGCGAGCAGGTCGTCGGTTTTTCGATGCTGCGCGCACGCGGCTCCAGCGAGGTGGCCGTGGCCGATGGCGTGCGTGAAACGCTGGCCGACCTGGCTGCGCAGCATCCGGGCATGGAGTTCCGCGTGGTGTTCTCCACGGTGGAGGAAGCCGAACGCTCCTACGCCTCCTCGATGATGATGCTCTGGGAAGGCGGCGCGCTGGCCGTGCTCGTGGTGTTCCTGTTCCTGCGCGACTGGCGCGCGACGTGGATTTCCGCACTCGCCCTGCCGCTGTCGATCATCCCCACGTTCGCGGTGATGCACTGGTTCGGCTTCAGCCTGAACATGATCACGCTGCTGGCGCTGGCCGTGGTGGTGGGCATCCTCGTGGACGATGCCATCGTGGAGGTGGAGAACATCGTCCGGCACCTGGGCATGGGGAAAAGCCCGAAACAGGCCGCGCTCGATGCCGCGCAGGAAATCGGCCTTGCCGTCATCGCCACCTCGATGACACTCGCGGCCGTGTTCGTGCCGGTGGCCTTCATGCCCGGCATCGCCGGCAAGTTCTTCCGCGAATTCGGCTGGACGGCGGCGACGGCGGTGCTGTTCTCATTGCTGGTTGCGCGCCTGCTCACGCCGATGATCGCGGCCTACCATCTGAAGCCGCAGCCCGAGCACGCCGAAGACGGCAGGCTGATGCGCTGGTATCTCTCCTGGGTCGACGCCGCGCTGCGCCATCGCGCACGCACGCTGTGGATCGCGTTCGCGCTCTTCATCGGATCGCTTGCGCTCGTCCCGCTGATCCCGACCACGTTCATCCCGGTATCGGACCTGGGCAGCAGCAACCTGAGCCTGGAATTGCCGCCGGGCACCGCCATCGAGGAAACCACCGCGGTGGCCGAGCGTGCACGCGCGTTGCTGGCCGACATTCCCGAACTCAGGCAGGTCTACACCACCGTCGGCAGCGCGCTGGATCTCGGCGATCCGGGCAAGACCGGCGTTGGGGAAACCCGCAAGGCCACGCTGATCCTCGACTGGGGCGATCCGGCAGAACGTTCGCGCCACCAGAAGGATCTGGAACGCGAAACCCGCGCGCGGCTGATCGACCTGGCCGGCGTGCGGGTGAGCTTCATGAGCACCGAGCCGGGCGAACTGATGCAGCTGGTGCTCGCCGGCGACGACCCGCTGCGATTGGCGGACGCCGCGCAGGCGGTGGAACGCGAACTGCGCACGATTCCCGGCCTGGGCAGCATCACCTCGTCGGCTTCGCTGCTGCGTCCGGAAGTGGTGATCGTGCCCGACCCGGTGCGCGCCGCCGAACGCGGCGTCACCACCGAGGCCATCGCCGAAGCCGCGCGCGTGGCCACGGCGGGGGATTACACCCAGCGCCTGGCCAAGCTCAATCTGCCCGAAAGGCAGGTGCCGATCCGCGTCGGCCTGCCGCGCGAGGCGCTTTCCGAGCCGGCCCTGATCGGCCAGCTGCGCGTCGCCGGACGCGACGGGCCGGTGCCGCTGTCCTCGGTGGCCGATATCCGCCTGGATGCCGGCCCGGCGCAGATTTCCCGCTACCAGCGCCAGCGCAACGTCACCCTCACCGCTGAACTCGATGGCCGTCCGCTGGGCGAAGTGATGGCCGAAGTCGAGCGCCTGCCGAGCGTGCAGCAGCTGCCGTCGGGCGTGAGCTTCCTCAACTCGGGCGATGCCGAGGTGTTCGTGGAGCTGTTCGTCGGCTTCGTGCTGGCCATGCTGGCGGGCATCGCGTGCATCTACGCGGTGCTGCTCCTGCTGTTCAACAACGCCTTCCAGCCGGTGACCATCCTCACCGCCGTTCCGCTGTGCGCCGGTGGTGCATTCGGCGCCCTGCTCATCACCCAGAACATGCTCTCGCTCCCGGCGCTGATCGGCCTGCTGATGCTGATCGGCATCGCGACGAAGAACTCGATCCTGCTGGTGGACTACGCGGTCATTGCCGAGCAGGAGCACGGCTTCGCACAACACGATGCGCTGGTCGATGCCTGCCGCAAGCGTGCCCGTCCGGTCATCATGACCACGCTGGCGATGAGCGCCGGCATGGCGCCGGTGGCGCTGGGCCTGTCCGCCGACTCCAGCTTCCGCGCGCCCATGGCCATCGCCGTGATCGGCGGCCTGGTGACTTCCACGGCGCTCAGCCTGATCGTCGTGCCGGCGGCCTATACGGTGATGGACGACCTGCGCCGCTGGCGCACGCGCCCCGCGCCTGCCGCAGCGCGGGCGTGACCGCATTTCTTGCCGGGCGCATCGCGCATCGACTCTCGCGGTGCGTCGCCGCCTCGATGCAGGGCAGGTAGCCGAAACCGCTTCGTTGAGCGGGATGCAGCGCATCGGATCCGGCGATCCTCCCGGGCTTGTTTGAAGTCCGGCCATGGTGGCTCGTCGAAGGCGGATCCGCGCTTTTCTGCGGTTTGTATCGCGGGTACGGCTGATCGGAGGTGCTCGCATCGTCATCGTGTTGCCGGTCACACCAGGCGCTGCAGCGCAGCGTTTCTTGTCGGGAGCGCTCTGGCAGACTGGGGCGTATGGTTGCCATTCCCTCCGACATTTCCCTTCCCCGACCGGCGCGGATTTCCGCGCCGGCGCTGCGTCAGGCGCTCGCGGCCGGCATGCATCAGCTGGTCTCGCGGCGCGAGCACCTCAACAGGATCAACGTGTTTCCGGTGCCCGACGGGGATACCGGAAGCAACCTCGCCTTCACCGTGGGCTCGGTCCTCGCGGGGAGCCTGAGCCAGCGCGCGAATTCGGCCGGGGCGCTGCTGCGCGCGGTGGCCGAGGATGCGATCGAAGGCGCGCGCGGCAACTCCGGCGCGATCCTCGCGCAGTTTTTCTGCGGTGCCAGCCAGGCCGTGGGCGATGCGCCACTGCTGACGCGCGAAGACATTGCCGCCGCAGTGGCGGCCGGCTCGCGGCAGGCGCGGGAAGCCCTGTCGCAGCCACGCGAAGGCACCATCCTGAGTGTGATCCAGGCTTTCGCCGACGCCCTGCGGGCGCCGCACGCGGATTTCGGGCACTGGTTCGGCGGCGCGGTCGCGCGCGCAAGGCGCGCGCTGGACGATACGCCCCGGCAGCTTGCGGTGCTGCGCCAGGCCGGCGTGGTGGATGCCGGTGCGCAGGGGTTCGTGGATTTCATCGAAGGCATCCATACCTATTTCCTCACCCGCCGGGTGCAGGCGGTGTCGGCGCGGTCCGCAGGAGATTCCGAAGGCACGGCGGCGCTGCGCTGGCACGACGAGGCGGACGCGTCGCGCCCCTGGTGCAGCGAATGCCTGGTGAGCGGCGAGGATCTCGATCAGGCCAGGCTGCGCGCCGCGCTGCAGGCGCACGGCGCGGACAGCGTAGTGGTGGCCGGAACCGCACGGCGCATGCGCGTGCACGCCCACGTGGCCGACCCGGGGGCGCTGTTCGAGGTGATTGCAGGCTTCGGCACGCTGAGCGCGCGCAAGGCCGAGAACATGCGCGCCCAGCACCGTGCCGCGCAGCGCGCCGGCGAGGTGACCGTGGTGACCGACTCGGCCTCCGACCTGCCGGCCGAGCTGCTTGAACGCCTGCCGCTGGAGCTGGTGCCGGTGCGGGTGAGCTTCGGGACCGAGGATTTCCTCGACCGCGTTTCCATCAGCAGCGCCGAGTTCCATCGCCGCCTGCGCCAGGCCGATGTGCCGCCGCACACCTCACAGCCGCCGCCCGGTGACTTTCGCCGTCAGTTCGAGCTGTCCCTGTCACACGCGCGGCACGTGGTCTACGTCGGCCTGTCGCGCCCGCTCAGCGGAACGCTGCAATCCGCCGAAACCGCCGCCGGACGCTGCGCGCCGGAGCGGGTGAAGGTGCTCGACAGCCGTCAGGTTTCCTGTGCGCAGGCGCTCCTGGCCATCGCGGCGGCGGAATGCGCGGCGGCTGGAGGGAGCGTCGAGATGGTCTGCGATCGGGTCCGCACGCTGATCCCGCACACGTTCCTGTTCGCCGCGGCGCGTGATATCCGCCACGCGGTCCGGGGCGGGCGCATCCCGCGCTGGATCGAACCGCTGGCGCGATTGCTCGGCCTGACCGCGATCGCCGGCACGCGGCCCGACGGCACCCTGGGCGTAGCCGGCGCGCTGCTTGGGTCGCGCCGCGTGCCGCAGCGATTTGCCCGCTACATCGCGCGGCGGCTGCCCGCCGCGCCGCGCTGGCGAATCATGGTGGGCCACTGCGATGCGCGCGAAGATGCGCTGAATTTGCTTGAGGAGCTGCGTGAAGTATTTCCTGCAAGCGATTGCTGGATAACGGAAACCGGCCCCGCAATCGGTGCCCATGCCGGGCCGGGAACGCTGGTCGTCGGGCTGCAGGCCGAGCCGGATCCGGCCGCGGCGGGCTGCTGAATTCCATGCCCTTTCCCACGCCCATGCTCGCCGTCGTCGCACTCCTGGCGGCCTACCTCCTGGGATCGCTCTCGGGCAGCCTGATCCTCGGACGAGCCATCGGCGTCGACATCCGCAGCAGCGGCAGCGGCAACGCCGGCGGCACCAATGCCCTGCGGGTGCGCGGCTGGCGCTTCGCGCTGGGCGTGGTCGCCATCGACGTGGGCAAAGGCGTGCTGGCGGCGCTGCTGCCGCTCGCGCTGACGCCCGAGCCGGCCTGGCCGCTGCAGGCGGCCTGCGGCCTGGCCGCAGCGGCGGGTCACGTCTGGCCGGTGTTCTTCGGCTTTCGCGGCGGAAAAGGGGCGGGCACTCTGGTCGGCGCCCTCGCGGTGCTCTGGCCTCCGGCGGCGGCGGTCGTGGTGGCGGTCTGGCTGCTGGCGCTGTTTTCCACGGGATATGTGGGCCTGTCCACCGTGCTTGCAGCCTTCGCGCTGGTTCCGCTGGCGCTGCTGGGACAGGGCACAGAGATCGCAGGACGGCTGATTCTTGCGCTCATCGCGTCGGGATTCATCCTCTTCACCCACCGTGACAACCTGCGCCGCCTGTACGCCGGCCGCGAGAACCGCTTCGAGAAGGCGCGGCTATTCGCACGGCTGCTGCGTGCGTGCCGCTGAGCCGGTGCCGTTATCCTTGGCGGATCGGTACGGCGGCCACGATCCGCCACGGAGGATGACGCGGTGCGGGTGGCCTACGAGCCCTTGAACCTGATCGAAGCGCACCTGGCCAAGGGGCTGCTGGCCCAGGCCGGGATCGACGCCTGGGTTCGCGGCGAGCATCTGGTCGGCGCGATCGGCGAACTGCCCGCCATCGGGCTGCTCGCGGTGATGGTGGCCGACGCAGACCTGGAGCGGGCGCGCGCTGTCATCGACGACTGGAACCGCGCCGCACCGCAGGGCGATGCCGTTCCGGATCCCGACGGGAATTTCCTCGCCTGAACGCGATCCTGCACGCTGCGCTTGGCCGCATCCGGGCGCGTTGGCACAATGCCTGTCTGCTGTTACACGGCTGAACCCATGTCCTATCTCGTCCTTGCCCGCAAATGGCGGCCCCGGCGCTTTTCCGAGCTGGTCGGCCAGGAACACGTCGTGCGCGCGCTCTCCAACGCGCTGGAAACCGGCCGCGTGCACCATGCTTTCCTGTTCACCGGCACGCGCGGCGTGGGCAAGACCACGATCGCGCGCATCTTCGCCAAGAGCCTCAACTGCGTCCGCGGCGTAGGCGCCGAGCCCTGCGGCGAGTGCGAGGTCTGCGTGGCGGTGGACGAGGGGCGCTTCGTGGATCTTCTGGAGATCGACGCGGCATCCAACACCGGCGTGGAAGACGTGCGCGAAGTGATCGAGAACGCGCAGTACCTGCCCACCCGCGGCCGCTACAAGGTGTACCTCATCGACGAGGTGCACATGCTGTCGAAGAACGCCTTCAACGCGCTGCTCAAGACGCTGGAGGAGCCGCCCGAACACGTGAAGTTCCTGCTTGCCACCACCGATCCGCAGAAGCTCCTGCCCACGGTGCTCAGCCGCTGCCTGCAGTTCCACCTGCGCCGCCTCGGCGAGGAGCAGATCGCAGGGCAGATGCGCCACATCCTGACGGCCGAAGGCGTTGCGGCCGAAGAGGGCGCGATCGCCCAGCTCGCGCACGCCGCCGACGGCAGCCTGCGCGATGGATTGTCCCTGCTGGATCAGGCGCTGGCCTTCACCGGCGGCGGGCTCGGCGACGCCGACGTGCGCGCCATGCTCGGCACCGTGGACCGCAGCCGGATCGCCGGCTTGCTCGACGCCCTTGCCGAGGCGGACGGTACGCGCCTGATGCAGGTCGCCGCCGACGTAGCGGGATTTTCTCCGGATTTCGGTGCCGTGCTCGATGCGCTTGCGCACGCGCTGCACCGCGTCCAGCTTCGCCAGCTTGTCGATGTGGACGTGCAGACGGAGGGCGTGGACGTGACCGCGCTGGCGCAGCGCCTTTCGCCGGAAATCGTGCAGCTCTGGTACCAGATGGCGGTCAACGGGCGCCGCGACATCGACTTTGCGCCCAGCCCGCAGGTCGGCTTCGAGATGAGCCTGCTGCGCATGCTCGCCTTCCAGCCGATGGGCGAAGCGGAGCCGATCGCGCCACCGTCACCGCGCGCCGCGGCAACGCGCGCTCCGGCCGCCGCCCCTGCACGCGCCGCGCTGCGCGTGCAGGAAAGCGCAGCGCCACGGGCTTCGACGGAGGCGCCGATGCTACCTGCCGCGCCGCCGCAGCGTGCGGTGACGGCGCCCGTTCCTGCGCAGGCCAGCGCACCGCCGGTAACCGACAACGACAGCTGGCTGGCTGCGCTGCAGGCCTGCGGCGTTTCCGGGCCGGCGCGCGAGCTGGGCGCCAACCTGCGCTTTGTCGACGCGGCCGATGGGCTCATCCGCGTGCACCTGCCGGAGCGCGTCAGCTACCTGAAAACGCCTGCGATGCTCGACCAGCTGTGCGAATCGCTGGGCCAGGTACTGGGCGCCACGCCGCGCCTGGAATTCGTGGCCGGTAGCAGCGGCGCGGCGGTCGAAACGCTCGCCGACCGACGACGCAGCGAAGCCCACGCGCACGAGACCGCGGCGCGCGAGGAATTTTCCGCGCATCCGCTGGTGGGCAGCCTGGTGGCCGAAGGCGGCAGGATTCGCGAGGAATCCATCCGGCCGCGCGCGCCGCGCGGCTGACCCGACATCGCCAGCGCGGCAAATTTTCGTATTTCGACCCAACAGGAGACGCGTCATGCGTGGACAACTCGGCAATCTGATGCAGCAGGCCCAACGCATGCAGGAAAACCTGCAGAAGGCGCAGGAAGAGCTGGCCAGACTCGAAGTCACCGGGCAATCCGGTGGCGGCATGGTGCAGATCACCCTCACCGGCAAGATGGAGGCGCGTCGCGTGCGCATCGACCAGAGCGCGGTGGGCGACGACGTTGAAATGCTCGAAGACCTGATCGCTGCGGCCATCAACGACGCGGTCAACAAGGTCAACGAGGAAAGCGGCAAGCGCATGGCCGGTGCCACCGCCGGCCTGCCGCTGCCGCCGGGCATGAAGATCCCGGGGCTGTTCTGAGTCCCGTGGATGTCCCGGCCGTCCAGCGCGACACCCGCTTCGCCATGAGCGGCGCAGCCGTGCGGGCGCATGCCATCGACCGGCAGACGCCCGCAGCGATCGCGGCGGCAGGACGACACGCGGAATCGACGCCATGAGCTCCTCCCGCCGGCTCGAAGAGCTGATCGAAGCGCTGCGCTGCCTGCCGGGCGTCGGTGCGCGCACCGCCCAGCGCATGGCGCACCATCTGCTCGAACGCAATCGCGACGGCGGCCGGCGCCTGGCGCAGCGTCTGGCTGAGGCGATGGATGGCATCGGCAACTGCGCGCGCTGCCGCAACTTCAGCGATACGGACGTCTGCACCGTCTGCGCCAACGCCAGCCGCGATGCGGCCCTGCTGTGCGCGGTGGAAATGCCGGCCGACCAGATGGCAGTGGAGCAGGCCACCGGCTACCGCGGCCTCTACTTCGTGCTGCAGGGGCGGCTTTCCCCGCTCGACGGCCTGGGACCGCGCGAGCTGGGGCTGGATCTGCTCACCGAGCGCCTGGCCGAAGGCGAGGTACACGAACTGATCATCGCCACGAACCCGACCGTGGAGGGCGAGGCCACCGCGCACTATCTTGCCCAGCTCGCGCGCCAGCACGGCGTGCGACCCAGCCGCCTGGCGCACGGCGTGCCGCTGGGCGGGGAGCTGGAATACATCGACCGAGGCACCCTCGCACACGCCTTCGGCGCGAGGCAGGAGGCCGGCTGACCGCCGTTGCCGCAGGCGCGCCGCGATGGATCGGGTAACGTAGTGCGCAGACTTCGTCCCGCAGATCCGTCCAGACCCCATGACCCAGAGCAACGACACCCTTTTCGGCAAGATCATCCGGCGCGAGATCCCCGCCACCCTCGTCTATGAGGACGAGCACGTGCTGGGATTCCATGACATCGATCCAAAGGCGCCGATCCACGTGCTGTTCATTCCCAAGGCCTACATCCCCACGCTCGACGACGCGCGCCCCGAGCAGGCCGAACTGCTCGGGCGTCTGATGCTGGCCGCGGCCGGTTTCGCGCGCGAACAGGGCTTCGCCGAGGACGGTTACCGCGTGGTGATGAACTGCAATCGCGACGGCGGGCAGACCGTCTACCACATCCACCTGCACCTCCTGGGCGGACGCCAGATGGGCTGGCCGCCGGGCTGATCGCGGGCCCGCGGTTTGTGCCGTGATGCACGCCTGCGTGCGTGGAAACGCATGGCACGTGCCGCGGGATTGGCAGTAGCCTCACCACTCAGGGAGTGCACAGGCGGGAGAGGCGACATGCGAAGCGGATTCGTTGGACTGGCGCTGCTGGCCGGGCTTTGGCTGGCGGCCGCCGATGCGGCGCCGCCGCCTTCCCCGGCAGGCGAAGACGCCAGCGTGCTGCACGGGGTGAACGTGCCCGATCCCTGGCGCTGGCTGGAGGCCACCGATTCGGCGCGGGTGCGCGCCTGGTACGGCGCACAGAACCTCCATACCGAGTCGGTGCTGGCCGATACCGCGCTGGGCGAGGCGCTGTCTGTGCGCATCGCCGAACTTTCCGCTGCCAGCGTCACCCGCCACGGCGCGCAGCTGGCCGGCGGCAGGCTGTTCTACTTCCAGCACACTCCGCCGCAGGCGCAGCCGGTGCTGATGGTGCAGGACTGGCCCGAAGGCGAGGCGCGCACGCTGGTCGACCCCAACGCGATGCCGGGCGACGTCGCCATCACCGACGTATGGCCTTCTCCCAGCGGGCGCTACCTGGCCTACGGCATCGCCGAGGGCGGCGCCGAGCTGACCACCTTGCGCGTGCTGGATGCCCGCTCGGGCCAGTCGCTGCGCGAATCGCTGCCGTACGCCGGCGGCGGCACCACCGCGTCGGGCGTGGCCTGGGACGACGACGAACGCGGCTTCCTCTACGTGCGGTTTCCCGTGCCGGAGCGCGCCGCGCCGGTACGGGAGTTCGGCGCGGCGCTCTGGCACCACCGCCTGGGGCAGCCGGCAGCGCGCGATCGAATCGTGTTCGGCGCTGATTATTCGCCCATCGCCGCCTGGCGCTTCGTACCCGGAGAGGCCGGCCGGCTGGCACTGCTGGCCAACGTCGGCGACGGCAGTCCGGCAGAAGTCTGGCTGCGGCGCGGCCGGGGCGCGGAATCGCGCTTCGTGCGCGTGCTGGGCCTTGAGCACGATGTGCGCGAAGCGTCCTGGATCACAGGTCGTCTCGCGGTTGTTTCCTTCGCCGACGCACCGCGAGGCCGCCTGCTGGCGGTGGATGCCGAAGGTGCGGTGCAGGTGCTGCTGCCGCAGCGCACCGGCGCGATCCAGCGTGTGCATCCGATCGGCGACGGGTTCCTGGTGCTGCGCAGCTGGGGCATGGACCGCTGGCTGGATCAGTACGACGCCGCGGCGAATTTCGTGCGCCGCGTGGCGCTGCCGGACGATGCGGGCATCGGCAACATCGCCGCCGAACCGGGGCAGGGCAGCGCGCTGATCGCCTGGCAGTCCTGGGGCACACCGATCCGCTGGTCGCGTCTGGATGGTGCCAGCGGAGCGCTGGAAACCGTCTTCGCGGCCCAGTCGCCGGCCGACTATTCCAGGCTGCGCGTGCACCGCATCGAAGGCGTCTCGCGCGACGGCACCCGCGTCCCGGTCACCGTACTGGCGCTGGAAGGCACCGGACCCAACGGCCGCCGGCCCACCATCCTCTATGGCTATGGTGGCTTCGGCGTGGGCCTGGCGCCGAGCTTTGTCGGCAGCACTCTGGCCTGGCTGGAACGAGGCGGCGTGTACGCCTACGCCACCCTGCGCGGCGGCAACGAATTCGGCGAGGACTGGCACGCTCAGGGCCAGAAGACCGCCAAGCAGAACGTCTTCGACGACTTCCACGCCGCCATGCTGGCGCTGCTCGACAGTGGCTGGACCGATCGCGCCCACCTCGGCGTGCTGGGGGGCAGCAACGGTGGCCTGCTGGTCGGTGCGACCCTGGTGCAGCACCCGGAGGACTTTCGCGCCGGCGTGGGCACGGTCGGAATCTACGATTCGCTGCGTCACGAAAGCGAGTTCACCAACGGCAAGTACAACGTGCCCGAGTACGGCACCATCGCCGATCCCGCGCAGTTCCGCGCCACCCTGGCGTATTCGCCGCTGCATGCCGTGAAGTCCGGAGTGCGCTATCCGGCCCTCCTGATGACCACCGGGGTGAACGATTCGCGCGTGGCCGCATGGCAATCGCACAAGTTCGCCGCGGCGCTGCAGGGCGCCAGCGCTTCCGGGCATCCAATCCTCGTGCTCACCCGCGGCGATGCCGGCCACGGCATCGGTGCGCCTTTCAGCCAGCGCGTCGGCACCGCCGCCCTGGCAACGGTGTTTTTCGCGCAGCAGCTGGGGCTGGAAGACGAGGGCAGGTAGGGTTCGCGGCAATCTGTCAGCCGACACCCGGCAGCGCGTTTCCCACGGCGTGACGCGCTGCAACCATTTCGCCTGAAAACCCTCGCCCGGGAGGCGAAACCGGCTGCGACACAAGATATTATCGGGCGCCCAGCCACCAGGATAAAGAAAACGCTCATGTTCAATCGATATTTGATAGGTGCCGCACTGGCTCTTGCACTGCCGGGTGCAGCCCTGGCCGGCGCCGAGGCCGTGAACGTCGAGAAGGGCTCGTTCTTCGAGCAGCGCGCGGCCATCAATGAGGCCTTCGCCGAGGATCGGCTCTATTCTGAGATCAGCGATGCCGATCGCAGGGCGGTGATCCAGGCGCTGGACAAGATGGAAGCCGTGCTGGGCGAACGCAGCATCGATGAGCTCAACCAGGCCGAAAAGGTGGAGCTGTTCAACGCCCAGGAAATCGTCAACACCAAGCTCACGCAGGCCAGCGAAGACAGCCGCATCGTGTGTCGCCGCGAACGTGTTACTGGCAGTCACATGCGCACCAACGTGTGCTCGACCGTGGCCGAGCGTCGGAAGATGCGTGAGCGCGGTACCCAGGTGGTGAGGGACGCGCAGGTAAAGACTTCCCTTCCTGAATTGAAAACGCGTTGATAGCTGAAAGGCCGCTTCGGTAGCTGGTTTCGTTCCTGTTCCGCCGTTCCTGTCAACGGCGGATTCGCGGAGGAACATGACACAAATCACGGCCGCGGGACGCATCCAGCGGCAAAACGCTGTTTTCCGGCCCTGGATCATCTCTTGCACGGTCTCCGGCTATTTCGCATGGCAGTGCGAGATGGATGTGCGAAGCTGGCCGCTGTCTACCCATGTATGGCGCAGAGTAGAGTAAGGCAGGGCGACTCCCCGCCTGACAGGAGAGCCTGCGCGAAGTGACCGCATAGCCCGCAGGTGCGGATTCGTATCACCAGCACGGTTCTTACTACTCGCTTCGGAAGCGTATCCATGCTGGCCAAGATGGGCGTTTTTCCCCGGACGCATGCCGATTTCCCGCTAGATGGCGGGGCGCAGCCGCAGGCATGATGGGCGGCGTATGACAACCTTCGACTTCATCGACTCCCACACCGGCGGCGAACCTACGCGCCTGGTGTACGGCGGCGTTCCCTCGCTGGGCACGGACGACCTCGCGGCACGACGCGTGCGCTTCGCCGAAGAGTTTGACGCGCTGCGTCGCGCCCTCGTCTGCGAACCGCGCGGTTCCGATGTGCTGGTGGGCGCGCTGCTGGTGCCGCCGTGCGATCCCTCAGCTGCCGCCGGCGTGCTGTTCTTCAACAACGTCGGAATGCTGGGAATGTGCGGGCACGGCGCCATCGGCGTGGTGCGCAGCCTGCAGTACCTGGGATACATCGGGCCGGGCGAGCACCGCCTGGAAACGCCGGTAGGCAGCGTGGGCGCGATCCTGCACGAGGACGGACGCGTCTCGATCCGCAACGTGCCGTCCTGGCGACACGCCGGAGGTGTCGTGCTGGAGGTGCCGGGCTACGGCACGGTGCACGGCGACATCGCCTGGGGCGGCAACTGGTTCTTCATCACGAAGGAAACGCCCGTCCCGCTGGAGCTTTCCCGCTGGCGCGAGCTGACCGCATACGCCGCGGCGGTGAAGGACGCCCTGGCGCGGTGCGCAGTCACCGGCGCGGATGGCGCCGAGATCGACCACGTGGAAATCAACGCCGCCTCGCCTGTCGCGGGCGTGGACGCACGCAACTTCGTGCTGTGCCCCGGCCTGGCGTATGACCGCTCGCCGTGCGGCACCGGCACCAGCGCCAAACTGGCCTGCCTTGCCGCCGACGGCGCGCTCGCGCCGGGCGCAACCTGGCGCCAGGAGAGCATCGTGGGCAGCGTGTTCGAAGCAGGCTATGAGGCGGTAGACAACGGCCGCATCCTTCCCACCATCACCGGCAGCGCCTTCGTCACCGCGCAGGGGCGGCTGCTGTTCGACCCGGCCGATCCGTTCCGGCACGGCTTCAGCCCATAAACCGACGCCGGCGCATGCCGGCCCGATCCGAGGAGATTTCCATGGCCAATTCCGCTTTCTGGCGCGGCGTCATTCCAGCCATCACGACGCCCTTCCGGGCCGATGGCTCGATCGACCACGATTTCCTTGCCCGGCACGCCGCGGTGCTGGTCGATGCCGGCTGCACCGGCATCGTGCCGCTGGGCTCGCTGGGCGAGGGCGCATCGCTGGACAATGGCGAAAAGCTCGCCGTGGTCGAGACGCTGGTCCGCGCGGTGGGCGAGCGGGTGCCGGTGATTCCCGGCATCGGCGCCGTCACGACGGCCGAAGCGGTGAGACTGACCAGGGCGGTCGCCGCCGCCGGCGCGCGCGGGCTCATGGTGCTGCCGCCCTACGTGTATTCCTCCGACTGGCACGAAATGGGCGCCCATGTGCGCGCCATCGTCGAGGCCAGCGAGCTGCCCTGCATGCTCTACAACAATCCCGGCGCCTACCGGACCGACTTCACTCCCGCGCAGATCGCGTGGATGGCGAAGACCTATCCGAACGTGGAAGCCGTGAAGGAGACCTCCGGCGATATCCGCCGCTTCAGCGAAATCCGCGAGCTGGTGGGCGGTCGCCTGGAGCTTCTGGTGGGCATGGACAACGCCATCGTCGAGGGCCTGGGCGCCGGTGCGACGGGCTGGATCGCAGGGCAGGTGAATGCCTATCCGCAGGAGTCGGTGCGGCTTTTCGAGCTGGCACGCGATGGCGGCTGGAAGGCTGCGGCCGAGCTCTACCGCTGGTTCCTGCCGCTGCTGCGCCTGGACGTGGTGCCCAAGTTCGTGCAGCTGATCAAGCTGACCCAGCAGAGCGTGGGGCTGGGCACCGAGACGGTGCGCGCGCCGCGCCTTGTGCTGGAAGGCGCCGAGCGCGAAGCGGCGATGTCGATCATTGCCAGCGCCCTCGCTTCGCGCCCGGAGCTGTGAGGTGGCCACCGAACTGGCACCGCTGCTGATCGGCGGAGAATGGCGTGCGGCGCGGGCGACGGGGCATTTCCGGGCGTTCGACCCGACCCGCGGCGAGGCGATGGGCGAGGCGTTCCCGATCTCGGACGCGGAGGACATCGAGGCGGCGCTGCGCGCCGCGACCGAGGTCGCGCCGGCACTGGCCTCGGCGGCACCCGAGTCGATCGCCGCCTTTCTGGAAGGCTACGCCGCCGGCATCGAAGCCGAGGCCGAGTCTCTGGTGGCCTGCGCCAGCCGCGAAACCGCGCTGCCGGCGCCCACCCGCCTGGCCGGCAACGAGCTTCCCCGCACCGTCGGGCAGCTGCGCAGAGCGGCGGAAGCGGTGCGTGCGCGCAGCTGGACCATGCCGGTGATCGATACCGCCGCCGGCCTGCGCTCCAGCCTTGGCCCGCTGGGCAAGCCGGTGCTGGTGTTTGGCCCGAACAATTTCCCGCTGGCCTTCCACGCCGTGGCCGGCAGCGATTTCGCCTCCGCCATTGCGGCGCGCAACCCGGTGATCGCCAAAGGCCATCCCAATCATCCGGCCACCGGGCTCGCGCTGGCGCGAATCGCGCACCGGGCACTGCTGGCCGCCGGCCTACCGGCCGCAAGCGTGCAGCTCCTGCACCACTTCGAGGCCGATGCCGGGCTGGCGCTGTGCGCCGACGCCCGCCTGGGCGCGATCGGCTTCACCGGCAGCCGCGCCGCCGGATTGGCGCTCAAGGCGGCGGCCGACCGCAGCGGCATCGCGTTTTTCGGCGAGCTTTCGGCCATCAATCCGGTGCTGCTGCTGCCGGGCGCCCTGGCCGGCAAGGCGAAGGAGCTGGCTCGGGAATACGCCGCCTCGTGCCTTCTGGGCAGCGGCCAGTTCTGCACCAACCCAGGCCTCGTGATCGTGCCCGAAGGCGCCGACGGCGATGCCTTCGTGGCGGCCGCCGCCGAACACTTTTCCAGCGCACCGCCCGCGCTGGTGTTTTCCGAAAGCGTGCTGGCAGGTCTGGAGCGCGGCGTGTCGATCCTGCGCGGCGCCGGCGCGAACCTGATCGCCGGCGCGGCGCAGCGCGAAGGGCCTGGTTTCCGCTTCGCGCCCGGCCTGTTCGAGACGCGCGCGGCGCAGTTCCTGAAGGCGCCGCAGGCGCTCCAGACCGAAGCCTTCGGTCCGGTCGGACTGATCGTTCGTTCGCCGGACATCGACGCCACGCTTGCGATGCTGGAACAGCTTGAGGGCAGCCTGACCGGGACCGTCTACAGCACCGATGGCGACGCCGCACAGGCGCAGCGTGCTGCCGCAGCGCTGCGGCCGAGGGTAGGGCGGCTGATCGCCAACCGCATGCCGACGGGCGTGGCGGTGAGCGCGGCGATGAACCACGGCGGGCCGTTTCCTTCCACGACCGCGTGCGGCTACACCTCGGTAGGCATGCCCGGCTCGATTCGCCGCTTCGCCGCGCTGCAGTGCTGGGACCACGCCCCCGACGCCTGGCTGCCCGACGAACTGTCCGACGCCAACCCGCACCGTGCCTGGCGCAGCGTGGACGGCGTCCCGCAGAACGGGCCGCTGTAGCCGAAGCGCGGTCGGGGGCGCTTCGAGCTGCGCGCCTTCCGCGCAGGGCTCGATGCCGTCGCCGGCCCTGGCGACGGGTAGGGATGTCTGGGCCGCGAGCCGTTGGGCCTGAGGCTTCAGGCGCAGGCTTCTGCCAGCACGTCGGACAGCCAGTCGCCGAAGGCGCGCACGCGCTGCGAAAGGTGGCGCCGGTGCGGGTAGACCAGCTGGATGGGCAAGGCGGGGGCCGGCCAGCGCGCCAGCACCTCCACCAGATCTCCCGAGGCCAGGTGCTCGCGAACGTCGTAAGCCGGCACCTGGATCAGGCCCAGGCCGGCGAGTGCGCAGGCGATGCAGGTCTCGGCGTTGTTCACCGTGACCGGGCCGGCCAGTCAGCGATGGATGGTGGATCTCCGGACAGACGATCCTCATCAACGGCGGCTACACGACCAAGTGACCGCGCCGGCGCCGCGCGGCGCATTGCCGCGCGGCATGCCGGGCACGATTTGCTACCAGTCCATCGACAGGCTCACGCCGAGGTTTCGCCCCGGACTGCTGTAGAAGCCGATGCTTTCGTCGGCGGCTTCGAGATTGCGCACGTCGGCCTCCAGGCCGCGCACCGTGGCCCATTCCCAATAGCGCCGGTTGCCGAGGTTGAACAGCCCTGCGTTGAGGCGCGCGCCGCGCCACGGCTCGAACCAGCCATAGAGGTCGAATCGGGCATAGCCGGGCGGGGCGAACAGATCCGCGCCATCGTGGTCGATGCGGGTTTTCTTTCTCACCGCGACCAGGGCCAGCTCGCTGCCCCAGCGGCCGGAATCTGCGTCGAAGCGCAGGCCCAGGGTGGCGCGCGCCGGATCGATGGTGTTGAGCGGCACCTCGCGGCGCGTGTCGTCGCCCTGCGACCAGGCCAGCGCGCCGCGCAGCTGCCAGCCGCGCAGGTTCGGGTAGCGGCCGTCCAGGTGCCAGAGCAGATCCGATTCCACCCCTCGGATGCGTGCCCGGTCGCGGTTGATCGACTGGAACACCAGTCGTCCATTCGCAGGATCGATGCCGAGATTGGCGCGCGATTCGATCAGGTCGCGGTAGCGGTTTTCGTACAGCGACACGCTGGCGCGCAGGGTTTCGCCCACATGCCGCCAGCCCAGCTCCAGGCCGTGGCTGCTTTCCGGACGCAGCTCGGGATTGGCGCGCACCTCGTAGTTGAAGACCGGCAGGAACAGGCCGATGTTGACGTCCCCGAAGGGCGCGGCGCGAAAGCCGCGCGCGTACTGCGCGAACAGGCTGTGGCCGCCGCCCAGCGACCAGCGCAGCGCGAGTCGCGGAGTGATCTCGCTCTCGTCCACCTTGACCGGGCGGGCGGCGGGGAAGTCCTCCGTGAAGATCGCATCGGGCCTGGGCCGCAGCCTGTACCACTCGGCGCGCAGCCCGGGAATCAGCGCGAGACGCTGGCCCAGGCGCATCTCGTCCTGCCAGAACAGCGCCAGGCTGGTGGCGTCACTGTTGGGGAAGTCGCGCACCGGCAGCGGTTCGCCGAGCACGGTGGAGGTGGCCGCGCCGGTGGCGAGATTGGTTTCCACGCCGTCGCGCAAACCTTCGTACCGGTGCCGGGAGATGTCCGCGCCGAACACATGCCAATGGCCGATGCGTCCGCCTTCGTGGCGGGACTGACCCACGAGCGACAGTCCGCTGGCTTCGGCGTCGTAGTCGAAGCGCCGCCAGCGCAGCGATTCATAGGGCGTGGCGCGGTCGGCCAGGCGGTACTGATCGCTGTCCTGGCGGACCGAGGTGTCCTGCGCGTAGAGCTGCGCGTCGAGTGAATCCAGCCACGCCAAAGCGGGTTGCCACTGCCCGGAAAGGCTGATCCGGCCGCGCCGGTCGTGGTCATCGCCATCGAGTCGGTAGGTGGTGCTGTAACGCCCGGTGCCGAAGCGCAGCGAATTCACCGCGGTCTGGCGCTGCTGGCGGCTGGCGTCGAAGGACAGCGCGTAGCGCCCCGCGCCGCCGGCATCGTGTACCAGCTTGGCAAGCACCCCCTCGCGCCGGTAATCGACCGGATTGGGTGAATCCACGTCGCGCCAGGCGCGGTTGTCGGCCTCGTGGCCCTCGCGCCGGCTGGCCGCGGCCATCGCCTGCCAGCGTCCGGAGGCCGACTCTCCGGCCCAGTGCGCTGCGAGCAGGCGGCTGTCGTCGATGCCATCCCAGGCGGCCCGTGCGCCAAAGGCGTGCGCACCGTCGGCAAAGGCCAGAAGATCGGCGGGATCGCGGGTGCGGAAGGCCACCACGCCGGCCAGCGCGTCGCTGCCGTAGAGCGTGGAGGCCGGGCCGCGCAGGACTTCCACGCGCTCGAGCATTTCCATGTCGACCATGTCGCGTCCGGCCGAGGCGAACTGGCCGATGCTGTAGGCGTCGGCCAGGGGAATGCCGTCCACCAGGATGCGCACCCGGTTGCCTTCCAGTCCGCGGATGGCGAAGCCGTTGCCGCCGAAGCGGTGCCCTTCGCGCGGCACGCTCACGCCGGGCACGTAGCGCACCAGCCCATCGAGATCGTGCACCAGGTACTGATCGAGGTCGGCGCGTTCGACCTGGGCCACGCTGGAAACGACCTGACTCAGCGGCTCGGCCGCACGGCTGGCGACCACGACGATGCTGTCGAGCGCGGTGGCCGTTTCGGCATCGGGAACAGGGGCGGGAGCGGGCTGGGCGACTGCGGGGCAGGCGATCGCCGAAAGCATGGCGAGGGACAACAGGCGGGGGGACATGGCAGGAGAACCGTCACTTCATGCGAACCATTCTCATTCTAACCCACCGCATTTCCCATTCTTTTGATCGGCGTCAATTGACATCGAGTTTCGGCAATTGATTCTGATCAAGGAAGCAAGGTCCGACCATGGGCGATAATCACGCACGGAGCTTCTTTAGCCATCGCCAATTTCACCCAACTGGAGCACCCATCCCATGAAACGAACCACCCAATTGCTGCTGGCGGTGCTGTCGCTCGGCGCAGGCCTCGGCCTGGCGTCGGCGGCAGGCGCCGCGGAAAACAGCGGGGAGGCCACCTACCTGCAGAACTGCTCGGCCTGCCATCAGCCCGACGGCAAGGGGCTGGCCGGTGCCTTCCCGCCGCTGGCCAATTCCGACTGGATCAAGGGCAAGTCGCCAAAGGACGTGGCGACCACCATCCTCAAGGGCCTGCAGGGCGAGATCGTGGTCAACGGGGAAACCTACAATAGCGTGATGCCTGCACAGAGCCATCTGAGCGACGCCGAAATCGCCAGCGCGGTCAACTACGTGCTCTCCTCCTGGGGCAACAAGGGCGGCAGCATCGGGGCGTCCGAAGTCAAGGCGCTGCGCGCCTCGCTGGCGGTTTCCACCGACCCCGCGCAGGGTGAGCTGCACCCTGGCACGAGCACGGCCAAGGCCGCCTACGAAGGCGCGCCGGTCGCCATGTCGGGCAAGGACGTCAAGCAGGTCCGCACCCCGGGTGCGCCGGACATGACCGAGGACGAGTTCGCCGCGGCCAGTGAAATCTTCTTCCAGCGCTGCGCCGGCTGCCATGGCGTGCTGCGCAAGGGCGCGACCGGCAAGCCGCTGACGCCGGACCTGACCCAGCCGCGCGGCACCGACTATCTCAAGGCGCTGATCACCTACGGTTCGCCCGGCGGCATGCCCAACTTCGGCACCGGCGGCGAGCTGACGGCCGATCAGGTCGACCTGATGGCGCGCTTCCTCCAGCACACCCCGCCCAATCCGCCGGAGTGGGGCATGGCTGAAATGAAGAACACCTGGAAGGTCAAGGTTCCGGTGCAGGATCGCCCGACCCGCCAGATGAACAGGTACAACCTGGACAACATCTTCTCGGTCACCCTGCGCGACGCGGGCCAGGTCGCGCTGATCGACGGCGATACCAAGGAAATCATCAACATCGTAGAAACCGGCTATGCGGTGCACATCTCGCGCGTCTCGCACTCGGGCCGCTACATCTACGTCATCGGCCGCGACGCCAAGATCGACCTGATCGACCTGTGGATGGAGAAGCCCGACGTCGTGGCGGAAATCAAGATCGGCATGGAAGCGCGTTCGGTCGAGACCTCCAAGTTCAAGGGCTACGAGGACAAGCTTGCCATTGCCGGTGCCTATTGGCCGCCGCAGTACGTGATCATGGACGGCCCGAGCCTGGAGCCGCTCAAGATCGTCTCCACCCGCGGCACCACGGTCGACACGCAGGAATACCACCCCGAGCCGCGCGTGGCCGCCATCGTCGCCAGCCACGAGCACCCCGAGTTCATCGTCAACGTGAAGGAAACCGGCCGCATCCTGCTGGTCGACTACAGCAACCTCGATGCGCTCAAGGTCACCACGCTGGATGCCGCGCGCTTCCTGCATGACGGCGGCTGGGACGTCACCAAGCGCTATTTCCTCACCGCGGCCAACAACTCCGACAAGATCGCCATCGTCGACTCCAGGGAGCAGAAGATGGTCGGCCTCGTCGACGTGGACAAGATCCCGCACCCGGGTCGCGGCGCGAACTTCACCCATCCCAAGTACGGGCCGGTGTGGGCCACCTCGGCGCTGGGCAACGAGAAGATCACCCTGATCGGAACCGATCCGGAGAACCACCCGCAGTACGCCTGGAAGGCAGTGGAAGTCCTCAAGGGGCAGGGCGGCGGTTCGCTGTTCGTCAAGACCCATCCGAAGTCGCGCAACCTCTGGGTCGACACCACCCTGAACCCGACCGCCGCGGCCAGCCAGTCGATTGCCGTGTTCGACATCAAAAACCTCGACAAGGGCTACAAGGTGCTCCCGATCGCCGAGTGGGCGAATCTGGGCGAAGGTCCCAAGCGCGTGGTGCAGCCCGAATACAACAAGGACGGCACGGAAGTGTGGTTCTCGGTGTGGAACGGCAAGGATCAGCGCAGCGCCATCGTCGTGGTGGACGACAAGACCCGCAAGCTGAAAAAAGTCCTGAACGATCCGCGCCTGGTGACGCCGACCGGCAAGTTCAACACCTACAACACGGTCAACGACGTCTACTGATCCAGCAGGCCCTCAGCCATCGGCTTGACCCTCTCCCCGGCGGACGCGGCTTCCGCCGGGGATTTTTTTGGGTTCAACCACGATCCCTCGCGTTGCACAGAAGGGGCTTTCAAGCCCTGTGACCGGACTGCGGCGGGCTTGGCTATCATGTCGGGTTCAGACTACACGGGGCCCACCGCCATATGAACCAAGCCGCATTGTCGTCCTTCATCTGGTCAGTGGCCGACCTGCTGCGCGGTGACTACAAGCCCCATGAGTACGGGCAGGTGATCCTGCCGTTCACCGTGCTGCGGCGCCTGGACTGCGTGCTGGCGCCCACCAAGGCCAAGGTGCTGGCCGAACACCGCAAAAAGACCGATGCCGGCGTCAACCCCGATCCGTTCCTGCGGCGCAAGGTGGGCGAGGCCCGCTTCTACAACGTCTCGCCGATGGATCTGCCGACCTTGCTCGGCGATCAGGATCACATCCGCCAGAATCTCTACGCCTACGTACAGGGCTTCTCGCCGGAGGCGCGCGACATATTCGAGCGGTTCGACTTCTACACCCAGGTCGAGCGGCTGACCAAGGACAAGCTGCTGTACCTGGTCACCGAGAAGTTCGCCAACATCGACCTGCACCCGGACCGCGTGGACAACGCG
>CAKSZJ010000006.1 GCA_934525595.1 uncultured Chiayiivirga sp.
CCCTCGCCCCTTCGGGGCCAGCGGCTGCGCCGCTGTCGGCTTCGGCATCCTGCCTCCGCGCTCAAGACCGGTGCCTTGAACCACTCGGCCACCCATCCGTATCTTTCAACGATATCGCAACGTCACCCCGGTGACGCCGGTTTTGCTCGGGGCGTCCTGCCCCTCGCCCCTTCGGGGCCAGCGGCTGCGCCGCTGTCGGCTTCGGCATCCTGCCTCCGCGCTCAAGACCGGTGCCTTGAACCACTCGGCCACCCATCCGTATCTTTCAACGATATCGCAACGTCACCCCGGTGACGCCGGTTTTGCTCGGGGCGTCCTGCCCCTCGCCCCTTCGGGGCCAGCGGCTGCGCCGCTGTCGGCTTCGGCATCCTGCCTCCGCGCTCAAGACCGGTGCCTTGAACCACTCGGCCACCCATCCGTATGCGTTCACCGCGATGTCCCCTCCGGCCCGGCGCGATCTGTCCGGCATGCCAGCCTGCGTGGGAGCGCTGCAAGGCGCCTGTGCAACGGGGCAATCGGGTGCTGCGGGACGCGCATTGTCCATGCCTGCGGGCCAATTGTCAGCCTGCGCGGCCGAATCTGCGAGAATGGCCGGCTTCCGCCCGTCATCGCATCGTGCCAGCCCGTGTCCAGAACGCGTCGTCCCAAGCAGCCCGTCGAATGTGAGCTCGACGTCACCGACCTGAGCCACGACGGCCGTGGCGTTGCGCGCTACGAAGGCAAGGCCGTGTTCGTGACGGGCGCGCTGCCCGGCGAGCGGGTACGGGCGCAGCTGCGGGTTTCGCGCAGGCAGTTCGACGAGGGCAGCACGATCGAGGTGCTTGCGCCTTCGCCGGATCGGGTGGCGCCAGGATGCGCGCACTTCGGCGTGTGCGGCGGCTGCGTCCTGCAGCATCTGGCTCCGCACGCCCAGGTGGCGGCCAAGCAGCACACGCTGGAAGAGAACTTCGAGCGCATCGGACAGGTGCGGCCGGAGCGCTGGCTGGCGCCTCTGGCCGGTGCGCCGTGGGCCTATCGCCGCAAGGCCAGGCTGGGGGTCAAGTTCGTGCCGAAGAAGGGGCGCGTGCTGGTCGGCTTCCGCGAGGCCGCCGATCCGCGCTTCATCGCCGATGTCGCGCGCTGCGAGGTGCTGGTCGAACGCGTCGGCGCCCGCGTTGCCGCCATCGCCGAGCTGGTCGATGCGATGGAGGCGCGCGCGCAGATTCCGCAGATCGAGGTGGCCGCCGGCGACGACCGCACCGCGCTGGTGTTCCGCAACCTGGTGCCGCTGTCGCAAGACGATCGCGCGCGGCTGCGCGAGTTCGGCCAGCGCGAAGATTTCGCGATCTTCCTGCAGCCTGGTGGCAACGACACCGTGGCGCCGCTCGACGGCGACGCGCCGGAGCTGCACTTCTCGCTGCCGGCATATGGCCTGGACTACGCCTTCCGCCCGCTCGATTTCATCCAGGTCAACGGACCGATGAACGAGCGCATGGTCGACCACGCGCTGGCGCTGCTCGATCCGCAGCCGCACGAGCGCGTGCTCGACCTGTTCTGCGGTCTGGGCAATTTCACCCTGCCGCTGGCGCGGCGCTGCGCCGAGGTGGTGGGCGTCGAAGGCGAGGCCGGTCTGGTGCAGCGCGCGCAGGAGAATGCGCATCGCAACGGGATAGGCAACGCGCGCTTCCACGCCGCCGATCTCACCAGCGACCTGCGTGGCCAGCCCTGGGTGGGCGAGGGTTTCGACGCGCTGCTGCTCGATCCGCCGCGCACCGGCGCCGATGCCACCATCCCGCAGCTGCCGCTGGCGACGGCGGGACGCATCGTCTATGTGTCCTGCCATCCCGGTTCGCTGGCGCGCGACGCGGGCATCCTCGTGCGCGAGCACGGCTATCGGCTGGCGGCGGCGGGCGTGATGGACATGTTTCCGCACACCGCGCATGTGGAATCCATCGCGCTGTTCGAGAAGCGCTGATGGCCATCGAAATCGAGCGCAAGTTCCTGCTCGCGAGCGACGCCTGGCGCGCCCGGGTGTCGCGCAGCGAACGCATGGCGCAGGGGTATTTGAACGATGCCGGATCGGTGACCGCGGGGCGGCAGAACGTCTCGGTTCGGGTACGCATTGCCGGCGATGCGGCGCACCTGAACATCAAGTCGCGCGAGCTGGGCGCGCGTCGCCAGGAGTTCGAGTATCCGGTTCCGCCGGCCGATGCCGAGGCGCTGCTCGCGCTGTGCGTGGGAGGGCGGATCGAGAAGACCCGCCACCATGTCCATCATGCCGGCCACCTGTGGGAGATCGACGAGTTCGGCGGGGAGAACGCCGGTCTTGTCGTGGCGGAAATCGAGCTGGGGACGCTGGATGAGGCGTTCGAGACGCCCGAATGGCTGGGGCTCGAAGTCACTGACCAGTCGCGCTACTACAACCTGATGCTGGCCGAACGGCCGTATTCGCAGTGGACTTCGCAGGAGCGTGCGCTCCGGATGACCCTCTGACGGGGCGACCGGGCCCTCATCGGATCGGTCAGCCGATGCCGAGCCGCTTTCGTTCCAGCCGGCGCAGGAACTCGGCCATGATGCGGCGGTAGAGATCCTCGCCCAGGTAGAGGTCTTCCACGCCGGCGTCTATCGAGGGGTTGTCGTTGACCTCGATCACCACGGTGCGCGCGCCGTCGCTCTTGATGTCCACGCCGTAGAGGCCGTCGCCGATGGGCGCGGTGGCCTTCTGCGCGAGTTTCACCACGGCGGCCGGGGCATCGCGCACCGGCAGGGTCTTGAAGCCGCCGGCGCGCGGTTGGCCCTTGGCGCTGCCGTGGGCGTGATCGTAGATCTGCCAGTGGCCGCGCGACATGAAGTACTGGCAGGCGTAGAGCGGCTGGCCGTTGAGCACGCCGATGCGCCAGTCGAACCGGGTGTACATGAATTCCTGTGCGATCAGCAGCGCGCTGTGCTGGAAGAGCTGCGCGGCGGCGCTGCGCAGTGCGGCTTCGTCGGCCACCTTGACCACGCCGCGCGAGAAGGAGCCGTCGGGTATTTTCAGCACCAGCGGGTAGCCGAGCGTGTCGCCCAGTGCGCTGAGCTGGGCGTCGCTGTCGCGGAACACGATCTCGGTGCGCGGGGTGGCAAGCTTCTTCGCGTGCAGCAGGTCGTTGAGGTAGATCTTGTTGGTGCAGCGCAGGATCGAGACGGGGTCGTCGATCACCACCATGCCCTCGCGCTCGGCGCGGTGGGCGAATCGGTAGGTGTGGTTGTCGAGCGAGGTGGTTTCGCGGATGAAGAGTCCGTCGTACTCGGGCAGGCGCGAGTAGTCGGTGCGGGTGATGGGATCGACTTCGATGCCGAGCGTCTTGCCTGCCTCGATGAAGTGGCGCAGCGCGCGCTTGTTGGAGGGCGGCATGACCTCGGCGGGGTCTTGCAGCATCGCAATTTCGTAGCGGAAGCGCCTGCGCGCGCGCGGCTTGCGCCAGATCTTGCGGGAGAAGACGTCGAGCCCGGCGGCGAAGACGTCCTCCTGCTCCGGATCCAACGTGGTGAGGCTGGCTGGCTTGATCGCGCTGATCTGCCAGACCCGTTCGCGTTCGAACTCGATGCGCAGGATGGGGCAGGGGAAGGCCTCGAACACCTGCCGCGCGAGCTCGGCGAGCGGCTCGTGGCGGGTATGGCCGAAGTAGACGCCGATGCTGAAGGCCGTGGAGTCGGCGCGATCGCGCAGGTATTTGCCCAGGCGCTGGTTGAGGTCATCAAGATCCAGGCCGTAGAGCGAGCGCCGGCGCAGGTCGTTGAGGGTGCGCACCGAGGGGATCACGCGATGCCCGCGCGCCTCGGCCAAAAGAGAGACGTAGTAGCCCACGCCGAGGTATCTGTAGCTGCGGCACAGATTGATCACCTGAACCCGCTCCTCGCCGCCGGCCTGGTGGGTGTCGCGCAGGTAATCGTTGGCTGAAACGACGTCTTCGGAGGGGTAGTACGAGCCCCAGTCGGAGGGCTTCTCGACAACGATGACGAGGCGGCTCATGGCAGGCCTGGAGGCGCCCGGCGGGCGCGGAACGAGGCGAATTCTGACAGAATCGCCCGGCCGCGATGAGGCGGCGTGGAAGGCGGTTGCGTCGCATTCATGGGACACGAAAATTCCGCCGCGAGCCTGCGCGATGCGCGTCTCCCGGACCTTGATCGCCTCGTTGCGCTGGAGGCGATGTTTCCCGGCGACCGGCTCTCTGCGCGCCAGCTTCGCCGCCATCTGGCGTCTCCCACGGCGCGGCTTCGGGTAGTCGAGCGCGCGGGCGCGGTGGCGGGCTACGCGCTGCTGTTCGTGCGCCGCGGCAGCGCCCTGGCGCGGCTGTATTCGATTGCGGTCGATCCGGCACAGCGCGGAGCCGGGTTGGGCGCACTGCTGCTGGCCGATGCCGAGCAGCTGGCCCGAAACGCGGGGCGCGGCATCCTTCGGCTGGAGGTGCGCGTTGACAACGTCGCTGCCATCGCGCTTTACCGGCGCGCGGATTATCGCGAGCAGGGCAGGATCCCGGGCTACTACGAGGACGGTTGCGACGCGCTGCGCTTCGATAAAGCGCTCGATGGGGCGCGGCCGTGACTGATGTGCAGTGTGCGCCTGATGCGTCGTCCGTGGATGATCTGGACGCTGACCTCTGGCCGCCGCCGGACCCTGCGCCTGCGTCGCGCCCGGCGCAGCGCGCCGGGTCGCGCATGCCGATGGTCGTAGGTGGCGTCGTGGGCGTGCTGATCGGCGTCGCGATCGCACGCGGCGCGCTGCCGTGGAGCGGTGCGCAGATCGGCCTGGGAGCCATCGGCGCGATGCTCGCGATTTGGCCGCAGATGCTGGTACACGAGGCCGGGCACGTCGCGTTTGGGCGGCTGGTCGGATTGCGCGCCTACCTTCTGGGCCTGGGTCGGCTGCGCCTCGAACGCACGGGACGCGGATGGCGAGGCTACCGCGGTGCTCAGGCGCTGGGCTTGGGCGGCTTTGCGCTGATGCTTCCGCGCGACGCGGGTTTCGGGCGCGCGGCTTTTTGCGCCCTCGGACTGGGCGGCGTGATAGCCAATCTGGCCGCGAGCGTGGTCTGTGTGATGGCGATGGATGGCTTGGCCCCGGGCCAGGCGTGGCCGCCTGTCCTCGGTGGCGCCGCCGTAACCGGCTTTGCGATGGCTGTGGTGAACCTTGTGCCGTTTCGCCACCACGGCTGGTCGACCGACGGGATGAGCGTGCTGCAGATCCTGCGTGGTGACGCGATGGGCCGCGCGCGTTTCACCGCGATGCGCCTTCTGGGCCTGAGCTACGCCGGCGTCCGTCCGCGCGATTGGCCGCGGACGCTGATGCCCGAAACGCATGGCGTCGAGGATCCGCTGATGCGGGCGCACATCCATGCCCTGCACCTGGCCTTTGCGCTGGATGCAGGTGAGGCGGCGTCGGCCGAAGCCCACGCGCGCAAGCTCGTGGCGATGTTTCCCGTGCTGCCGCCCGTCGTGCGCGGCCCGGTGGCCCTTGCGGTCGCCGGCCACATTGCCCTTCAGCGGCGCGACGCGGCCCGGCTCGCGGCCTGGCTGCCTCTGTGCACCGATGGCCTGGCCGACTATTCGGCGTGCCGCGAATGGCTCAACGCCGAGCGCTACGCGCTGGAGGGCGACGTCGAGGCCGCGCGCGAGCGGATTGCGCGCGCGCGGCGCGCGGATACCGCCGATCGCGGTGGCGGGCGGGTGCTGGCGGAACTGCTGGACGCGTTGGAGCAGCGGCTCGACGCGTGAGGCGGTGGACACCGCGCGGGACCACACGTTCTTCCGCGCGCCAAGCCCTGTACCATCCGCCAAGGTATGGGCGGTGATGGAATGAGGAGACGGCATGGCGCTGCCGCAGTCGGACGTGCTGGTGGTGGGCGGCGGCCTGGCCGGGATCGTCACCGCGCTCGAATGCCTGCGCGGCGGGCTGCGCGTGACCCTGGTGGACCGCGACACGCCCGAGCGCTTCGGCGGGCTGGCGCTGTGGGCGTTCGGGGGCATGGCGCTGGTGGGCACGCCGCTGCAGGCGCGCCGCAGGATTCCCGATACGCCCGAGCGCGCGCTGTCCGACTGGGTGCGCTTCGGCGAGCTCGATCCGGACGACGCCTGGCCGATGGCCTGGGCGCGGCGCTACGTGGAGCGCTCGCGCCCGGAGGTGTACGACTGGCTGCTGGCGCACGGTCTGAAGTTCATGCCGGCGGTCAACTGGGTGGAGCGTGGGCGCTTCGGCGAGGGCAACTCGCTGCCGCGCTATCACATCGTGTGGGGCACGTCGCGCGAACTGACGCGGCGCATGATCGCCGCGCTGCGCGAGGCCGACCGCGGGCAGCTGACCGTGCTGCATCGGCATCGCGTCACCGCGCTGGATTCCAGCGGCGGACGCATCAGCGGGGCGCTGGCGCTGAACGAGGAGCGCGGCGCCGAGGTGCGCCTGGAGGCGCCTGTGGTGGTGCTGGCTTCAGGCGGCATCAACGGCAGCCATGACGAGGTGCGCCGCAGCTGGCCGAAAGATCGGCCGATGCCGATGGCGATGCTCAACGGCGCGCATCCCTTCGCGGACGGACGCCTGCACCATCTGGCCGAGGACTTCGGCGCGCGCATCGTGCGCGCCGGCGAGATGTGGAACTACGCCGCCGGCTTCCCGCACCCGCAGCCGCACTTCCCCGGCCACGGACTTTCGATGATCCCGTGCAAGTCTGCGCTCTGGCTCGATCACCGAGGCCGGCGCATCGGCCCCGAGCCGCTGGTGACCGGCTTCGACACGAATTGGCTCTGCCGGCGCGTGGCCGAGCAGGAAAAACCCTGGACCTGGCAGCTGCTCAATTGGCGCATCGGGGCGAAGGAATTCGCGATTTCCGGAGCCGAGCACAACCCGCATATCCGTGACATGCGCTTCCTTTCCTTCCTCAGGGAAACGCTTTTCGGGAACCACCGCCTGCTGCGCCAGATGCAGGCCGAAAGTCCGCACTTCCTGGTGGACGACAGCCTCGGCGGGCTGGCCGCGAAGATGAACGCGCTGACCGGGGACGCGCACGTCGATCCAGACGCACTGCACGCCGCCGTGGCTGCCTTCGACGCCAACTTCGCCGGCAAGACGCTGGCCAACGACGACCAGATCCGCCGCGTCCTGCACGCGCGGCGCTGGGGTCCGGACGCGCTACGTACCTGCCGACCCGCGCCGCTGGCCAAGAAAGGGGCGGGGCCGTTCATCGCGATCCACGCCCAGCTCATCACCCGCAAGAGCTTGGGCGGGCTGGCCACGGATCTGCAAAGCCGCGTGCTTGATGGAGGTGACGCGCCGATTCCCGGGCTGTACTGCGTGGGCGAGGCGGCCGGTTTCGGCGGCGGCGGTGCCAGCGGGAAACGCTCGCTGGAAGGCACCTTCCTGCCCGGCTGCATCCTCACCGCGCGCGCGGCGGCGGCCTCGATCCTCGGCGGGGCTGCGACATGAGCCTGCCCGCCACCGCCGGCGACTACCGCATGCTCGCGCGCAGACGCCTGCCGCGTTTCCTGTTCGACTACATCGACGGCGGCGCCGGCGAGGAGCGCACCCTGGCCGCGAATGTGGCCGACTTCGCGGGCGTGCGGATCCGCCAGCGCGTGCTGGTGGACGCCAGCCGCGTCGAGACCGGCGCGGTGCTGCTGGGCGAACGCTGCGCGCTGCCGCTGGCGCTGGCGCCGGTGGGGCTGGCCGGAATGATGGCGCGGCGCGGCGAGGCGCGTGCCGCGCGCGTGGCCGAAGAGGCCGGTGTGCCTTTCACCCTGTCCACCGTGGGCGTCTGCCCGCTGGCGGAAGTGGCGGCCGCGCGCGGTGCGCCGTTCTGGTTCCAGCTCTACATGCTGCGCGACCGGGGCGCGGTGGAAGCGATTCTCGACAGGGCCTGGGCGGCGGGTTGCCGCACCCTGGTGTTCACCGTGGACCTGCCGTTGCCCGGGCCGCGCCATCGCGATGCGCGCAACGGCCTGGGCGCCGTGGGGCCGCAGGCCGCCCTGATGCGCGTGACGCAGGTCCTGGCGCGGCCGCGCTGGCTGTGGGATGTGGCGCTGCGCGGGCGGCCGCTGCGCTTTGGCTGCCTGGAGTCGCAGGTGCCCGGCGCGCGCAACCTCGACGCCCTCAAGGCCTGGGTCGACGCACAGTTCGATCCGGGCGTCACCTGGCGCGACATCGACTGGCTGCGCGCGCGCTGGCGCGGCAGGATCCTGCTCAAGGGCATCCTGGATGCGGATGACGCACGCGCCGCGGTGGACGCCGGCGTGGAAGGCATCGTGGTCTCAAACCACGGTGGCCGCCAGCTCGATTCGGTGGCTTCGGGCATCCGCGTGCTGCCGCGGGTGGCGGCGGCGGTCGGCGAACGAACCGAGGTCTTTCTCGACGGTGGCGTGCGCAGCGGCATCGACGTGTTCAAGGCGCTGGCGCTGGGCGCGCGCGGTGTGCTGATCGGCCGACCCTGGATCTGGGCGCTGGCCGGAGCCGGCGACGCCGGGCTGCGCGACCTGCTTGCCGTCCTGCAGCGCGAGCTGTTGCTCACCATGACCCTGGCCGGTGTCTCGCGCATTGCCGACATCGACGCCTCCCATCTTGATTCCGACTGAGCTGCGAGAACGAGCCATGCCCAATGGAGCACACGCCCTGATGAAGACCCTGGCCGACGCCGGCATCGAGGTCTGCTTTTCCAATCCCGGCACCAGCGAGATGCACTTCGTCGCCGCGCTCGACGCCGAGCCGCGCATGCGCGCGGTGCTGGCGCTGTTCGAGGGCGTGGCGACCGGTGCCGCCGACGGCTATGCGCGCATGGCCGACAAGCCGGCGGCGACCCTGCTGCACCTGGGCTGCGGCCTGGGCAACGGCCTGGCCAATCTGCACAACGCGCGCAAGGGCAAGGTGCCGGTCGTCAACATCGTGGGCGACCACGCCACCTTCCACATGAAGTACGACGCACAGCTGCAGTCCGATATCGAAACCGTGGCGCGCAACGTCTCGCCCGGCTTCGTGCGCACGTCGATGAGCACGGCGCAGCTGTGCAAGGACGCGGCGGACGCCATCGCCGCCGCGCGCGGCCTGCCGGGCCAGGTGGCTACGCTGATCCTGCCGGCGGATGTGTCCTGGGGCGAGGGCGGCGTGCCGCATCCGCCGCCGCCATTGCCGGCACCCGCTCCCGCCGACGATGCGACCGTGGCCGAGGTGGCCGAGGCGATACGCGCCGGCGGAAAGGTTGCCCTGCTGCTGGGCGGCGCCGCGCTGCGCGAGCCGGGCCTTATCGCCGCCGCGCGCATCGCCGCGAAGGCCGGCGTGAAGCTGCATTGCGAAACCTTCCCCACGCGCCTGACGCGCGGCGCCGGCCTGCCGCCGGTGGAGCGCATCGCCTATCTGGCCGAGCTGGCTTCGCTGCAGCTCTCCGCGCTGGATCATCTGGTGCTGGTGGACGCCAAGTCGCCGGTGTCGTTTTTCGCCTATCCCGGGAAGGAGAGCGACCTGGTGCCCGGGAACTGCACCGTCCACACGCTGGCCTCGCCTTCGCAGGACGCCGTGGCGAGCCTGGAAAAGCTCGCGCGCGCGCTCGGCGCGCAGGAATCCGCGCCGGCGCTGCAGTCCGCCGCGCGGCCCTCGCGTCCGCGCGGAAAGCTCACCGCCGCCAAGGTCTGCAAGGCGGTCGGCCACCTCCTGCCGGACAACGCCATCGTGGTGGACGAGGGCATCACCTCCAGCCTGATGCTGGCCGCGATGACCCAGGGCGCACCGCGCCACGACCTCATCACCCTCACCGGCGGCGCGATCGGCCAGGGCCTGCCCAGCGCCGCCGGCGCCGCGGTGGCCTGTCCGGAGCGGCCGGTCATCGCGCTGGCCGGCGACGGCGCCGCCATGTTCACCATCCAGGCGCTGTGGACCATGGCGCGCGAGAAGCTGCACGTCATTTCGATCATCTTCAACAACGCCTCCTATTCGGTGCTCAACGTGGAGCTGGAGCGCGTCGGGGCCGATACGAAGATCAGTCCGAAGGCGAAATCCCAGCTCGACCTGCACGGCCCGGTGCTCAACTTCACGCACATCGCGCAGGGCATGGGCGTGCCGGCGGCGCGGGTGGACACGGCCGAGGGCTTCTGCAAGGCCCTGGAGCATGCGCTGGCCACGCCGGGTCCGCACCTGATCGAGGCGATGGTTCCCGAGTCGCTGGGAGGCGCCAAGCGCCGCATCCTGCCCTGGATGCTGCGCTCGTTGCCGAGCCTGCCGCCCGCGCTGGCCCACGCGATTCGGCGCAAGGTCGCTCCGTAAACGGCGTGGGGCATGACTTCCGGCCAAGGGCGAGGAGCGTGGGCCGTGGTAGCGTTGCCGATCGATGAATCACGGAGTCGCCCCATGTCGCGTCTTGTTTTCGCCTGGCTTTCGGCCGGGCTGTTCGTGCTGTCCGCCTGTTCCCCGGTGAAGCCCGGGACGGCCGTCGGTGCCGGCACCCTGGGTGCCGTGCCGCAGATCGAAGACCCCTACCTGTGGCTGGAAGACGTCGGCGGCGACACCGCGCTGGATTGGGTGCGTGCGCGCAATGCGGAGTCAGGCGTCGTGATCGAAAGCGACGCCGGATTTGTCTCGCTGGAGAACGACCTTCTGGCGATCCTGGATTCGGACGAAAAAATCCCCTTCGCCTACAAGCAGGGCGACTACGTCTACAACTTCTGGACCGACTCGAAGAACCAGCGCGGCCTCTGGCGCCGCACCACGCTGGCCGAGTACCGGAAGCCCGATCCGCGGTGGGAGACCCTGATCGACCTCGACGCGCTCAACGCACAGGAAGGCGAGAACTGGGTGTGGCACGGCGCCTCCTGCCTGCGCCCCAAGGCCAAGGGCGAGCCGTATCGCCGCTGCCTGGTGGCGCTGTCGCGCGGCGGTGCCGATGCCGACGTGACCCGCGAGTTCGACCTGGAGCAGAAGGCGTGGCTGCAGGATGGTTTCTTCCGTCCCGAGGCCAAGGGCTCGCTGTCCTGGATCGACGAGGACACCGTCTACGTCGCCACCGACTTCGGCGAGGGTTCGATGACCACCTCGGGCTACGCCCGCATCGTCAAGGAGTGGACGCGCGGCACGCCCATGGAGCAGGCCCGCGTGGTGTACGAAGGTCAGCCGACCGACATGTCCATCGGTGCCTATCACGACAGCACGCCGGGCTTCGAGCGCGACTTCGTGTATCGCGCGCTGGCCTTCTACAACAACGAGCTGTTCCAGCGCCGCGCCGATGGCAGCCTGGCCAGGGTGGACGTGCCCAACAGCGCGCAGGCCGGGGTCTCGCGCGAATGGCTGACCCTGGAGCTGCGCGAGCCCTGGACCGTGGATGGCGTCACCTACCCGCAGGGCGCGCTGCTGGCGGCCAACTTCGACGATTTCATGGCCGGCAAGCGCGAGCTGTCGGTGGTCTATGCGCCCGACGCGCGCAGCTCGCTGGCCGGCTTCGGCCGCACCAGGGATCATTTCTACATCAACGTGCTCGAGGACGTGAAGAACCGCATCTACCTCGTCACGCCGGCCGCCGGCACCTGGGCGCGGGAGCCAATGCCGCACCTGCCGCAGTTCGGTACCGTGAGCATCAGCGCGGTGGATGACGAGGAGTCCAACGACTTCTTCCTGACCGTCAACGACTACCTCACCCCGACCTCGCTCTATCTGGGCACGATCGGCGGGCCAGCAC
Source organism: uncultured Chiayiivirga sp. (assembly GCA_934525595.1). Taxonomy (GTDB): domain Bacteria; phylum Pseudomonadota; class Gammaproteobacteria; order Xanthomonadales; family Xanthomonadaceae; genus Denitratimonas. The sequence continues at coordinate 11,661 of CAKSZJ010000006.1, forward strand.
CGACCCTGCTCAAGCAGCTGCCGGCATTCTTCGACGCCAGCCGCTTCGAAGTCAGCCAGAACTTCGCCACCAGCAAGGACGGCACCCGGGTGCCGTATTTCATGGTGTCGCCCAAGGGCATGGCGGCGGACGGCGGCAACCCGACCCTGCTCTACGGTTACGGCGGCTTCGAGATTTCCCTCACGCCCGGCTACAGCGCGGCGGCCGGGCGCGGCTGGCTGGAGCAGGGCGGCGTCTATGTCGTCGCCAACATCCGCGGCGGCGGCGAATACGGCCCGCGCTGGCATCAGGCGGCGCTCAAGCAGAACCGCCACCGCGCCTACGAGGATTTCGCCGCCGTGGCGCAGGACCTGATCGCGCGCAAGATCACTTCGCCCGCGCACCTGGGTATCCAGGGCGGCAGCAACGGCGGCCTTCTGATGGGCAACATGACCGTGCTGTATCCCGAGCTTTTCGGCGCGGTGGTCTGCCAGGTACCGCTGCTCGACATGAAGCGCTACAGCAAGCTCTTGGCCGGCGCTTCGTGGATGGCCGAGTATGGCGATCCGGACACGTCCGACTGGGAGTTCATCCAGAGCTTCTCGCCCTACCAGAACGTGAGGCCGGGCGTGACCTACCCGCCGGTGCTGTTCACCACGTCCACCCGCGACGACCGCGTGCATCCGGGCCACGCGCGCAAGATGATGGCGCGCATGATGGAGCAGGGCCACGACGTGACCTACTACGAGAACATCGAGGGTGGACACGGCGGTGCCGCCGACAACCGCCAGCGCGCCCACATGCAGGCGCTGGCCTACACCTTCCTCAAACAGCGCCTGTTCGGGGCGCGGAGCGCGCACCCATGAGGCGCGCGCGGGGGTATCTTGGCGCTCTGGCCGTCGCCACCCTGGTGCTGGCGGCCTGTGCGTCCCAACCGCGGCATGACGAAATGGACAGTGCAGCAGCGCGCGATCCGGTACCGCCCGTGGCGGCCACCCGCCCGCACCAGATCACGACCCCGTTCGGCGCCAGCCGTGAGGATCCCTGGTACTGGCTGCGCGACGATACCCGCGAGAACCCCGAGGTCATCGGGTATCTGAACGCGGAAAACGCCTATACCGACGCGGTGATGGCACCGCTGGCCGCCACCCGCGACGTCCTGTTCGACGAGATCACCGGGCGCATCAAGGCGGACGATGCCAGCGTGCCCTACCGGGAAAAGGGCTGGTGGTACTACGTGCGCTTCGAGGAAGGCGGCGAGTACCCGGTCTATGCGCGCCGTCGCGGCAGCATGGAGGCACCCGAGGAGATCCTGCTCGACGGCAACGCCCTGGCCGAAGGCAAGAGCTACTACCAGATCGGTGATTGGGCGATCAGCCCGAGCGGTGCCCGCATCGCCTGGGCCGAGGATGACGTGGGGCGTCGGCAGTATGTCCTCAAGGTGAAGGATCTGGCGACCGGTGCGGTGCATGAAGACGGCGTCGCCGGCATTGCGCCCAACCTCGTATGGGGCGCGGACGACGAAACCCTCTACTACGTCGAGAACCATCCCGAAACCCTGCTCGGATACCGGGTGAAGCAGCACCGCGTGGGCGCGGCACCCGCGGGCGATCGCCTGGTGTACGAGGAAGGCGACGAGACCTTCTACCTGTCGATCTCGCGCACCCGCTCGGAGCGCTATTTGTGCATCGACCTGCGCGCCACCGTCTCCACCGAGATGCGCTGCGTCGAGCTGGCCGATCCCTCGCGCCTGTTCGTGTTCGCGCCGCGCCAGCGTGATTTCCTCTATGACGCCGATCACCTCGGCGGGCGCTGGGTGATCCGCACCGACTGGCGTGCTCCGAACTACCGCCTGATGACCGTCGCCGATGCCGACGTGGGCGACCGCGCGCGCTGGCAGGAGTGGATTGCCCATCGCGAGGATGCCTTCATCGGCGGCTTCGAGCTGTTCGACGATTTCATTGCCTTTGAAGAGCGCTCCGAGGGCCTGCGCCGGGTGCGCGTGCTGCCGGCGGCGGGCGACTCCTTCCTGGTGGCCTCGGACGAGCCGGCCTATGTGATGGGGCTTTCGACCAACGCCGAGCCGGGCACCCACTGGCTGCGCTATGGCTACAGCTCGCTGACCACGCCGCAGAGCACCTGGGAGGTGGATGTCGCCAGCGGCGAACGGCGCCTGCTCAAGACCGACCCGGTGCTGGGTTACGACGCCTCGCAGTACGCCACCGAGCGGCTTTGGGCACCGGCGCGCGATGGCACGAAGATTCCCGTTTCGCTGGTCTACCGCAAGGGCTTCGAGCGCAACGGCCGCGCCGCGCTGCTGCAGTACGCCTACGGCTCCTACGGGGCCTCCAGCGATCCGCGCTTCAACCTCGCGGTACCGAGCCTGCTCGATCGCGGCATGGCCTACGCCATCGCCCATATCCGCGGCGGTCAGGAGATGGGCCGGCACTGGTACGAGGACGGCAAGCTGCTGCACAAGAAGAACAGCTTCACCGACTTCATCGACGTCACCGATTTCCTTGTGCGCGAAGGCTACGCCGCGAAGCATCGCGTGGCGGCGGCCGGCGGCAGCGCCGGCGGCCTGCTGATGGGCGCGGTCGCCAACATGGCACCGGACCGCTATGCGGTGATGTACGCCGGCGTGCCCTTCGTCGACGTGGTCACGACCATGCTCGACACCACCATCCCGCTGACCACCAACGAGTTCGACGAATGGGGCAATCCGGCCGAGCCGGTGTACTACGAGTACATGCTGTCCTACTCGCCCTACGATCAGGTGAGCGCACAGGATTACCCGGCGCTGTACGTCGATACCGGCCTGTGGGATTCGCAGGTGCAGTACTGGGAGCCGGCCAAGTGGGTCGCCCGGCTGCGCGCCGTCAAGACCGACGTCAACCCACTGCTCCTGCGCACCGACATGGAAGCCGGCCACGGCGGCAAGACCGGCCGCTACGTGCGCTATCGCCGCACCTCGGAGTGGTACGCCTTCATGCTGGATCGGCTGGGCGTGCGCTGAAGGCGGCTTGCCGGGGTGTGATGGCGGTCACTTTCGATCCCCGTCACGCTGGCTGCCGCCGCTGGCCCGGAGCTAGCATCGGAGCCGATGCCGAACCGGAACGGCAGGCCGGGCAGGGACGTGACGGAGCGCGCCGAAAGGCGCGCGGGGAGCGAAGTGGCGAGCCTTGAGTCGCGGGCGCTGGAACTGTTTGACCGCTGTGCCGACATGGCGCCGCGTGCGCGTGCGCAGCGGCTCGAATCCCTGCGTCGGTCCGATCCGGAACTGCATGCGCGGGTGGCGCGGCTGCTTGCCGCCGATGCGCAGGCGAACGGGCTGCCGGAGTCGCCGCAGAAGATCCTCTCCCACTGCGCGCCGCAGGAGTCCGCAGGCGCGGATGCCGACCGCCGCATCGGGTCCCGGCTGGGCGTCTGGCGCATCGATGGCGTGATCGGCGCGGGCGGCATGGGGCGGGTGTATCTGGCCAGTCGCACCGACGGTCAGTACGCCCAGACGGTCGCGCTCAAGTGCATCCAGGCGGACGCCGCCGCGCCGGTGCTGGCCGAGGTGCTGCGCAACGAGCGCGACGTGCTGGCGATGCTGGAGCACCCGAACATCGCCACCCTGCTGGACGGCGGCGTCGATGCCGAGGGCTGTCCCTGGTTCGCGATGCAGCGGGTGCAGGGCGAGGCGATCGACCTGTGGTGCGACCACCATCGCCTCGACCTGCGCGCCCGCGTGAGCCTGTTCATCCAGCTGTGCGAAGGGCTGCGCTATGCGCACGGCAAGGGCGCGCTGCACGGCGACCTCAAGCCGTCCAACGTGCTGGTGGATGCGTCCGGACGGCCGGTGCTGCTCGATTTCGGCCTGTCGTCGCTGGCCGTGCGAAGTCACGGCAGTGCCGCGCGGCCGATGGCAATGACCCCGGGCTACAGCGCGCCGGAGGTGGCGACCCAGGGCCGCAGCGTCGCCTCGGACATCTACGCGCTCGGCGTCATGCTGCGCGTCCTGCTGTGCGGCGTGGGCCCGGCACCGGGCGACACGTTCGCTGCGAGCACGCCGCTGCCGCTGCCGAGCGAAGAGGCGCACCGGGGCTCGGACGAGGCCGCGCGGCTGCGCGGCTGCAGGGATCGGGGCGCGCTGGCGAAGGCGCTGGCGGGCGATCTGGATGCCATCGTCTCGGCCTGCGTGGCACCGGACCCGGCCGATCGTCCGGCGTCGATCGCACACCTGCAGGACGACCTGCGCGCCTGGCTGGCGTACCGGCCGGTGTCGCTGCGCCGCGCGCGGGCGGGATACCGGATGCGCCTGTTCCTGCGCCGCAACCGCATCGCCGCAGTGGTTGCGGCCCTTGTGCTGGCGGGCGTCGCCGCTGGTGTCGGCAGCAGCCTGTACCTGCACGATCAGGCCAGCGACCATGCCCAGGCCGCGCAGGCGCTGCGTCGCCTGTTCGAGAACTCCTTCGATGCGCTGACCACCGGCGGATTGGGGCAGTCGCCGCTGATGAGTGCGGCGATGCTGCGCGACGCGGAGGCCAGCCTGCGCGGAAGCGAGGCCGAGGGTGGCCTGAATGCGCAGACCGCCGGTCTGGTGCTGCAGGCACTGGCGCGAAGCTATACGACGCTGGGCGACTACCGGCACGCCATGAGGCTGCTGGAGGAGGCACAGGTGCGCAGCGCGGGGCGCGACGACCAGACATCATCGATCCAGGCGGCCCGCGCGCACCTGCTCAATATCCAGTCGCGCTACGCGCTGGCGGATGAGGCGGTGAGGGCGGGGCGGTTGCATCTGGATGCCGTGCCGCGCGCCGAGCGCGAATCCGCCAGCCTGGCGCTGGACGTCGAGCTGGCGCGGGCCCAGTGGGGCATGGCGCGGATCGAGGAAGGACGGGCGACCCTGCAGCACGCACTGGCGCGGGCCGAGGCCATGGCGCCGCGCGATCCGCGTCCGCTGGCCACCCTGCTGATCCAGGAAGGGCAGTGGGCCCGCCTTTTCTCGCGGCAGGAACTGGCGGTGGCCGCCTTCGAACGCGCCATCGAGCTGACCCGCGAGCGCGCGCCGCTGATTGCCGACGAGGCCACGGTCGAGCTGGTTCCCGCACTCAAGCAGCTGAGCCGGCACGAGCGTGCCGTGGCGCTGGCGGATGCGCTGCTGGAGCGCCGCCGCCGGCTGCTGGGAGAAGCCCATCCGGAAACCGGCAAGGCCTGGCAGGTGCTGGGCTATGCGCACTTCTGGCAGGGCGACGCCGACATCGCGCTGGAGTTCGTGCAGCGTGGCGAGGGCATCCTTTCCGTGGCGTTAGGCGAGATGCACCCGGAAACGGTCCGTACCACGATGGTGAAGGGCGTCATCTACTCCCACACCGGACGATCCGACGAGGCCGTGGCGATCGCGCGGCGCGGGCTCGCGGCCCTGGAAGCGGTCTATGGCCCCGGCCATCAGGAAACCATGAAGGCTGTCGGCAACCTCGCGGCCGTGCTGGCCGTGCAGGCATCGGCCCAGGCCGATCGGATCGCGGCCTGGCAGGAGGTGATCGACCTGTTCGCGCGCCGCGTCGGCATTGGCCTGCGTCAGGGCCTGCCGGTGCTGTCCGAGCGCATGGTGCTGATCAAGGCGAAGCTGCGGCTGGGGCAGGTGGATCAGGCCGTGCAGGACGACATGGAAGACATCGTTGCCGCGCTGCGGGAGGAATACGGGGCCTCCAGCGACCCGGTGTACAACGCCACCTCCACCCTGGTGGAGGTCTACATGAAGCGCGGCGAGCAGGCGCAGGCCCGGCGCCTGCTGGAGACCTCGCTGCGGGAGCTTTCCAGCGCGCCGGCCACGATGATCAACCAGAGCGCGCTCATCAACAGCCACGGCATGCTCGGCGACATCGCGCTGGCCGAGGGGCGGCGCGATCTGGCACGCATGCACTGGGAGCAGGCGCTGGAGGTCAGTCGGCGGGTCGAGCCGGGGTCGCCGGCGATGCGCAGGATCGAAGAGAAATTGGCTGCGCTCGACTAGGCCGCTGCGCGGGCCCGTGTCGTCAAAGGTCGATGGCGTCCCTGTCCTCGCCCAGCCGCGCCAGCAGCCAGGCGCGCGCCTTGCGCCAGTCGCGCGAGACGGTGCGTTCGGTGATGCCCAGCGCCTCGGCGGCCTCGCGTTCGGAGAGGCCGCCGAAGTAGCGCAGCTCCACCACGCGCGCCAGCCTGCGGTCGATGTCGGCCAGCGCGGTCAGGGCCTGGTCGAGCGAGAGCAGCTGCTCCAGGCGTGCCTGGGTTTCCCCCGCGCAGAATTCGTCCTGCAGCGGAACCTGATCACCTGCGCCGTGCGCATCGGTCAGCGCGCGGCGCGCCTGATCGATCAGCACGAAACGCATCGCGCGCGCGATCAGCGACGTCAGGTGGCGGCGACTGTCGACCTTGAGGCGCGCGTTCGAGAGTTTCAGCCAGGTCTCGCTGATGAGCGAGGTGGGCGACAGGCGCGGACTGGCGAGGCGACGGATCTGCGAGTGCGCGATGCGGTGGAGATCGGCGTACAGCAGCGCGTAGATCCGATCCCAGGCGGTGGACTGGCCGGCGTCGGCTGCGACCAGGAGCTGCGCGAAGGCTTCGCTCTCCAGGTCTTCCGCCACATCGGCAAGGGGCGTTGCGGCGTTCGCGGGGCAGGTCATGTCGGGATTCGCCGCCAGATCTCGAATGAAAGGCTGGAAGTACAGGCTGCGGGGAGCTCCGGAAACCGGAGGCCATGCCGCCTGGCTTCACTCCGTCCCGTAGGGGACAAGGGACGGACAGTGCTGTCGTTGGCAAGCTTATCAGCATCCATTCGGCGGATTCCGGTGACCTCGGGGGAGGCATCACAGGATGCGAACGGGGCTGATTTTCCGGCAGCGGCGGCGTCATTTCGCAGATCTGGAGGGAGAGTCATGTTCATGTCGAAACACCTGCTGTACCTGGCGCTGCTGGGGGGGGTGGCCGGATACGGCGGGACGGTCGCGCACGCGCACGACGCATCGCCGGCCGCGCTCGAGAATGCGCGCGCCAAGGCGCTCGAGCCGCTGGTCGAACAGCGCCGGCAGTACCCGGAAATGTTCAAGAACGCCTACGCGCGCTATCCGGCGCTGCCCGCCGGCTCGCTGGAGGCGATCGCCTACGCCCAGACCGGCTGGCGCAACGTGCAGCCGGCGCTGGAGGATCCGGGCCACCGCCACATGCCGCTTTCCTATGGCGTGATGGGCCTGTATCAGGGCGACGGCTTCGCCGACCAGGTGGCCGAGGGCGCGCGCCTCGTCGGGTTGCCCAAGGCGATGGTAGCGAGCGATCCGCAGTCCAACATCCTTGCCGCCGCGGCGCTGCTCGACCAGGCCTTCCGGCAGGAGCGCAAGGCAGGCGTCAAGGGTGAGCGCAATGCCGAGGCCGCCCTGGCCGCTGCGCTGCAGCGCTACGCGGGCTTTGGCGAGGGCGACGGCAACATCCATTCCTACGCACGCGAAAGCTTCGCCTACGTGGTGCTCGACGGCCTCGCCAAAGGCGTGCAGGAAAACGGCGTGAAGATCGCCGGCCGCAGTCTCGACGTTGCCAAGGCGTTCGCGCCCGAGCGCCTGCGTCTGCTGCAGGCGCCGGTGCTGACCATGGTCCACGAGCGTGACTCGATCGAGTTCGACGGCGCCGTGCAGGTCGCTCCGAAGGCTGCCGGCGAAGCCGCCGCCAAGGCCGTGGTCGATTTCGGCGAGGCGATCTGGAACGCCGCCAGCAGCTCCAACTTCAGCACCGCGGGCAACAGCGCTTCGGCGGTCATCATGCACACCATCGAGGGCTCCTACGCCGGGGCGATCTCCTGGTTCAAGAACCCTTCCGCGCAGGTTTCGGCGCACTACGTGATCCGCAAGTCCGACGGGCAGATCACCCAGATGGTGCGCGAGAACCACCAGGCCTGGCATGCGGCCTACCACAACTACTACACCATCGGCATCGAGCACGACGGCTATGCCAGCGCCGCCGACAACTGGTCCTCGGCCATGGTCAACGCCTCGGCGCGCCTGACCCGCAGCATCTGCGCGCGGCGCGGGGTGAACTGCGCCTCGGCGTGGAAGGGGCCGGGCTACAGCTACTGGAACGTCGTTCCAGACAGCGTGCGGATCAAGGGTCACGGCATGCTGACCAGCAACCAGAACCGCTACGACCCCGGCCAGTACTTTCCATGGGCCAATTTCTACACCCTCATCAACGGCGGCACCGCACCGCCGCCGCCGCCGGCACCGGGCAACGTGCGCTACTGGGTCGACACCTGGGCCAACGCGCCGGGCTATGCCTCGTCGACCAGTACCGCGCAGACCGGCACGCTCTACCAAGGCACCAGCTATGTCTACTGCAAGACCTGGGGGCGCGAGGTGCGCAGCGGCACCAGCTTCAACCGCTGGTGGCTCAAGACCGATCTGGACGTGGGCCCGGGCAACCAGTACGTCTCGGCCTTCTACCTGAGCCGCTGGGGCAACGACGAGGCGCGCGACAACGACGGCTACGACCTGCCGCGCTGCGAAGTGCTGCCCTACGGCAAGATCGGCGAGAAGTACTACGCCATGGGCGGAATCCGCAGCGTGCTGGGCGTGCCCAAGCTGGCGGAAATGGCGTCCCAGCTCAACGGACGGTTCCAGGAGTTCAACAACGGCATCATCCTGTGGCATTCGCGCACCGGTGCCTTTGCGATCCGCGGCGCGATCCTGCAGCACTTCTGGGCGACCAACTCGGAAACGCGCTGGGGCTTTGCGCTGATGGATGAAATGAACGCGGCCAAGTCGCCGGTGACCGCCCAGCAGGGCCGCTACCAGTACTTCGAGAACGGCCTGTTCCTGTGGACCCCGTCGACCGGCGCACACGCCGTGTACGGCGCGATCCTGACGCACTTCGAGACCACCGGCCGCGAGGCCCGCTACGGCTATCCCAAGGCCGAGGAGCAGACCTGGGGCACGGCGGGCGGGCGCAAGCAGGTGTTCGAGAAAGGCACGTTCTACTGGACCCCGCAGCAGGGTGTGTTCGTGCAGTAAGACACGCCTTCCGGTCCCGGCGCACGCCGGGACCGGAAGACGGGTGCCGGCCGCAAGGCTCGGCTGTAGACTCGCAGGCTCGACCCCGCTTTCCGGTGAACCCTGTGATGCGTACCCTGATCGCCCTTTTCCTCGCGGCATTCGCTGCCACCGCGAGCGCCCAGGATGCCCCGCGCGACGTGCATTCCTACGCCCAGCCCGACAAGGTCGTGATCCGCGACCTGGGCCTGGACCTGCGCGTGGATTTCGAGCGCAGGGTCCTGCGCGGCCACGCCGACCTCGCGCTGGAGTGGCGCGATCCTGCGGCACGCGAACTGGTGCTCGACACCCGCGATCTTGCCATCGAGAAAGTGCTGGGCAAGGCCGCGGACGGGCGCTGGCTGCGGCTTGCGCACGAGCTGGGCGAGCGCGACGCGACGCTGGGGCAGAAGCTCACCATCCGCATGCGCAAGCCCTACGACAGCGTGCGCATCCGCTATGCGACTTCGCCCGAGGCTTCGGGCCTGCAGTGGCTGGAGCCGTCGATGACGGCGGGCAAGACCCATCCCTTCATGTTCAGCCAGAGCCAGGCGATCCACGCGCGCAGCTGGGTGCCGCTGCAGGACACGCCCTCGGTGCGCTACACCTACAGCGCGCGGGTGCGCACCGATCCGGCGGTGATGGCGCTGATGAGCGCCGACAACCCGCCCGACGAGCCGCGCGATGGCGACTACGTGTTCCGCATGCGCCAGCCGATTCCTTCCTACCTGATGGCGATCGCGGCCGGTGACCTGGTGTTCCGGCCGATTTCCGCGCGCAGCGGCGTGTGGGCCGAGCCGGTCACGGTGGAGGCGGCGCACGCCGAGTTCATCGACACCGAAAAAATGATCGAAGTGGCCGAGTCGCTCTACGGGCCCTACCGCTGGGGCCGCTACGACATCCTCGTGCTGCCGCCTTCGTTCCCGTTCGGCGGCATGGAGAATCCGCGCCTGACCTTCGCCACGCCCACGGTGATCGTGGGCGACAAATCGCTGGTGTCACTGATCGCGCACGAGCTGGCGCACTCCTGGTCGGGGAATCTCGTCACCAACGCGAGCTGGAACGATCTGTGGCTCAACGAGGGTTTCACCAGCTACGTGGAGAACCGCATCATCGAGGCGCTCTATGGCGAGGAGGCGGCGGCGATGGAGCGGGTGATCGCGCAGTCGGGCCTGGCGCGCAGCCTCAAGACCCTGCCCAAGCCGGCGCAGATTCTTGCGCCGCGCCCGGTGGAAGGCTCCGACCCGGATGATTCGATGAGCGATGTGGCCTACGACAAGGGCGCCTGGTTCCTGGGCTTCCTGGAGTCGCGCGTGGGCCGCGAGGATTTCGATGCCTTCCTGCGCGGCTATTTTGATCACTTCGCCTTCCAGAGCATCGACACCGGGCAGTTCGTCGGCTGGCTGCGCGAACACCTCTTGGCCTCGCACCCCGGGGCGGTCACGGACAAGGAGCTGGAGGCCTGGCTGTATCAGCCCGGCATTCCCGCCAGCGCGGTGCCCACGGCGTCGGCGCGCTTCGAAAAGGTGGACGCGGCGCTCAAGCAGTGGCAGTCCGGGCGCGTGGCCGCGGCCGACCTCGACACCGCCGGCTGGGTGACCCAGGAATGGCTGCGGTTCCTCGAAGGCATGCCCGCCAAGCTGTCCAACGACAGGCTGGTGGAGCTGGATTCCGCGTTCGGCTTCACCGGTTCCAACAACGGTGAAATCCTGATGCGCTGGTTCCCGCTGACGGTGCGCAGCGGCTATTTCGAAGCGCGCCCGGCGATGGCCGAGTTCCTGCAGCGGGTGGGGCGGCGCAAGCTGATCCTGCCGATCTACGCCGCACTGGCCGCCAGCCGCGAGGGGCGCGAGTTCGCGCGCCAGGTGTTCGAGCGCGCGCGGCCGGGCTATCACCCGATCACCACCGCCTCGGTCGAGGCCACGCTGGCGGAGAAGAAGCGCTGAAGAGGTTGACGAGCGAGACAGGCATCCCATGGACAAATCCTTCACGCTCGTCCTCGCCGGCCTGACCGTCAGCGCCGCCGGCCTCTGGCTGACGCGACCCAAGCGCCTGCTGGACTTCGAGTTCGCGCGCCAGCGCCGGCGCGCGGGCGCGCGCGTGGCGCGCGTGGCCTTGCCCGATGGCGAGGTTTCCTATCTTCACAGCGGCACGGCGTCGGGAACGCCGATCCTGCACATCCACGGCTTCACCGGGATGAAGGAGAACTGGCTGCCGCTGATGGCGGCGCTGGGGCGACAAGTGCGCCAGTACGCGCCCGACCTGCCGGGCTGGGGCGAGAGCGAGCGCCGCGAGGGTGCCGATCCCGGCTACGCCGCGCAGGCCGAGCGGCTGGCCGGATTCATCGATGCGGTGATCGGCGCGCCGGTGGACCTGGTCGGCCATTCCATGGGCGGCGGCATCGCGGCGGTGCTGGCCGCGCGCCATCCGGACAAGGTGCGCCGGCTGGTGCTGATGAGCGCCGCGGGCGTGCGCTTCGAGGACAACGCCTTCGGCCAGGCCGTGCTGGACGGCGACAACCCGTTTGGCGTCACCGACGTGGACGATCTGCGGCGCTACTTCACGCTGGTGTTCGAGCGCCCGCCCTGGGTGCCGCGCGGGGTGGCGCGCTGGATGGTGCGTCGGCGCGTCGCCGATGCGTCGTTCGAGCAGGCGGTGCTGGCGAGCATCGGGCGCAGCGAAGAAGCTTTCCTGCCCCAGCGCGAGGCCGCGAACATCCGGATGCCGACCCAGCTGCTGTGGTGCCGCAACGACCCGGTGATCGATGCCAGCGCCGCATCGATTTATGCTGAGGCCATCCCCGGCAGCCGGCTGACTCTGATCCAGGGCACCAGCCACATGCCGATGATCGAGTATCTGGATGCGACCGCGACGACCCTGAAGGAGTTTCTGCAATGAAGATCCGTTCGATCATGCTGGCGTTCACCGCGTGCGCCTTCGTGTGCCTTGCCGCCTGCGACGGCGTTCCCGACGAAGCCGAGAAACAAGCCGTGCAACAGGCGCGCATCGAGGCGGCGGCGCAGAAGCAGTTGGAGAACTACCATCAGCTCAAGGCCACCGGCCGCGCGGATCTGGCGCTCAACATCGCCGACCACGTGCTCAGGAACTTCCCCCAGACCCAGGCCGCGGCCGCGATCAGGCCGGACATGGACGCGCTGCGCGCACAGGTGAGCGACGAGCGCCGCATGCAGCAGCTCAAGGCGCTGTGGGTCTACCACGACGAAAACGATGCCGAGGCCGGCGGGCGCGTGCGCAGCGCCTACATCTTCGCCAAAGACCTGCTCGGCCCGGCCGAAAACGGCGAGCCGGCACCGCGCGGCCGCCTCGTGCTGCGCCGCCATCCGCAGTGGGGCGACGACGTGTACCTGCTTTCCGAGCGTGGCCCCTTCACCTGCACCTCGCCCTGCCGGCTGGTGGTGCATTTCGATGGTGCCGCGCCGCGCACGGTCGATGGGGAAATCCCCGAGACCGGAGAACACGCCATCTTCGTCAAGGACTTCCCCCACTTCGCCGCCAATCTGCCGGGCGCGCAGGTCGTCCGCATCGAGACCACGCTCAAGGAAGCCGGCCCGGTGACGATGGAGTTCGAGGTCGGCGGCTACGACCCGCAGACCATCGGGACGCGCTGAGCAACCGCCGCGCGCGGCGGTTGCTACACTCGCGCCATGGTCCAGGCGCGCCGCTCCAGCAAGAAGACCCGCGTCACCTCGCTCGACATCGCGCATCGTGCCGGGGTATCGCAGGCAACGGTGTCGCGCGTGCTGCGCGGCAGCCCGCTGGTCAACGCCGACACCCGCTGCCGCGTCGAGGAGGCGGTGCGCGAGCTCAACTACAAGGTCGATCGCCACGCCTCCAGCCTGCGCACCCAGCGTGCCGGCACCCTGGCGCTGCTGCTGTTCGAGGACCCGACCGCGGACGACTCGCACATCAATCCGTTCTTCCTCGCGATGCTGGGCTCGATCACGCGCGCCTGCGCCCGGCACGGGCACGATCTCCTGGTATCGTTCCAGCAGCTTTCCGACGACTGGCACGCCGACTACGACGACAGCATGAAGGCCGACGGGCTGATCCTGCTGGGCTATGGCGACTACCTGGCCTACGAGAGCACGCTGGCGCAGCTGGTCGCGCAGGGCACGCATTTCGTGCGCTGGGGGCACGTCTGGCCCGACCAGCCCGGGGTGACGATCGGCTGCGACAACGCCAACGGCGGGCGGCTCGCCGGCCGCCACCTGCTGCAGCTGGGGCGGCGGCGCATCGCCTTCCTCGGGAACGCCAGCGACGGGTTCCCGGAGTTCCAGGCCCGCCACCGCGGCTGTGCGCAGGCGCTGGCGGAAGCGGGCCTCAGTCTGGCTGCCGAGCTTCAGGTGAATGCCGACAGCACCGAACAGGCCGGCTACGAGGCGGCGCGGGCGCTGCTGGCGCACGGGCGGTCGTTCGATGCGGTGTTCGCCGCCAGCGACCTGATCGCCATCGGGGCGATGCGCGCGCTGCAGGACGCCGGCCTGCGGGTGCCGGCGGATGTGGCGGTGGTCGGTTTCGACGGCACGCCGATGGCGCGCTTCTGCAATCCACCGCTCACCACCGTGGTGCAGGACACCACCACGGCGGGCGAGCTCCTGGTGCAGGCGCTGCTGGCGCAGGTGCGCGGCGAGGACGCCGTCAGCCTGATGCTGCAGCCGACCCTGGACGTGCGCGCCTCCAGCATTGCCTGAACCTGGATGTGGCAGCGGAGCAAGCTCCGCTCTACGGCAGCGACGAGATGGCTCTCGCAGAGCCGAGCTTGCCCGGCTGCGGATGCCTTATCGCTGCGGCCGCGCTCTCGCCATCGCCGCATCCAGCGTCGTGACGAGCGTCGGTTCGGTGACGGCGGCATCCAGCAGGTAGACCTGCACGCCATGTGCCGGCACGCTGGCTTCAAGCTTGCCGCCTGCAGCGACCTCGACCACGCCGCCATCCAGCGCCGAGGCCCAGCGCCCCGCCTGCAGCATCGAATCAACCGCGAAACGCGCCGCCGTATCGCCCTTGTTGAGCAGCACCAGCGCGATCTGATGTTCGCCCTGATGCTGGTAGACGCGATAGAACGCCGCGCGCGTGCCGTTGAGTTCGAGATTGACCTGCAGGCCGCGCTGCAGCGCTGGCGAAGCGGCGCGCGCCCGCGCGATGCGGATGAGCGCCGCGCGGATCGGACTGGTTCTGGCCGCTTCGATGCCCTCGACGCCGAAATAGTTGCGGTTGCCGCCGTGCTCCGGCCGCCCGCGCATGAAGCCCATTTCCGAGCCGTAATAGACCACCGGAATGCCGCGTGCGGTGAACAGCCAGTGATGCGCGTCGATGAAGCCGGCATCGCTGGCGTCCAGGCGCGGCATGTCGTGGTTGTCGTAGAAAGTGGCCAGGTCGTAGGGATTCGCATACGGCCCGTCGGTGAGGTACAGGGCCGGCGCGAGGCGCGCGAAGCCGGCCTGCGCGTGGCCGAAGGCCGCCTCCATCGCCTCTTTCATCGGGAAGTCCAGCACGCTGGTTTCACCCTGGCCGGGCAGGGTGTGGCGGGCGATGACTTCGGCGTCGTAGTTGAAGGCCTCGCCGAACATGAAGAAGCCTGGGCGTTTGGCGCGGATGCGCTGCGTGAACGCCTGCCAGAACGCATCCGGCATCCAGGCGATGGTGTCGATGCGGAAGGCGTCGGCACCCTGTTCGATCCAGCCGGAGTAGGCATCGACCAGGTAATCGAGCACGGCCGGGTTGTCCGGATCGAAATCGGAAAGCTGCGCCAGGTTTCCCTCCAGGAAACCCTCGCCTTCCACCGGGCCGCGCGCGCTGTAGAAACGGTGCAGCGGGTTGCCGGCGGGATCGAGCCGGGTCGGATCAAGGTTCTGGTGGTCGGCGAGCAGCGTGCCGTCGCGGTCGAAGATCTTTCCGAACTTGGGCTGGTCGTGCTCCATGCCCCAGGCCGGGGAGCCGTGGTTGCCCACGATATCCAGCACCAGCTTCATGCCGTGCGCGTGCAGGGCATCGGCCAACTCGCGAAAGCCCATGCCCGGGCTGGGCAGGTGCTCATCGAGCGTATTGAAGTCCACGCCCCAGTAGCCGTGGTAGCCGGTCTTGCCGCGGTCGGCGAGGCTTCCGCCGCAGGTCGGCGCGGTGCCGCCGCTGAAGGGCTCGTCCGGGTTGTCCACCACCGGCGTGATCCACACCGCGGTAAAGCCCATTTCGGCGATGTAGTCGAGATGGTCGGCCAGCCCGCGGAAATCCCCGCCCAGGTAGCCGATGTTGCCGGCCACGCCGCTGCAGGACACCAGCGGGATGTCGAAGGTGCCCTGATCGCGCTGGTCGTTGGCCGGATCGCCGTTGACGAAGCGGTCGGTCATCACGAAGTACACCGCTTCGCGTGCGAACGGCTCCAGGGTGCCGTAGTACGACGCCACCGCCGCGGATGTCGCGGACGCATCGGGTGCCTGCGGGGCGCAGGCCGCCAGAGCCACGGCACAGGCCAATGCGGACAGGATGCGGGGAAAGTGGAACATCACGACCTCATTCGCGTGTGTCGGGCAGGCGCACCAGCAACACGCACAGGCCGGCCAGGATCAGGCTGATGCCGCCAGCCGCCAGTGCGTTGATCGGACTGCCGCCCAGGAAGTTTTTCAGCAGGAAGCCGAGCAGGCTGGCGGCCACCAGCTGCGGAATCACGATGAAGAAATTGAAGATGCCCATGTAGGTGCCCATCTTCACCGCCGGTACCGCATTGGCCAGCATGGCGTAGGGCAGGGACAGGATCGAGGCCCACGCGATGCCGACTCCGACCATCGACAGCAGCAGCCAGCGCGGATCCTCGATCCAGCCGATCGACAGGAGGCCCAGCCCGCCGAGCGCGGTGTTGACCAGATGGCTGCCGCACAGCCCGAGGTGACGCACCATCGCGGGAATGGCGATGGCGGCCAGCGCGGCGAAGCCGTTGTAGGCCGCGAACAGCACGCCGACCCAGTTGGCACCGCTGTTGTACGCCGCCGAGGCCGGATCGGTGCTGTTGAAGTGCACTTCGGTGACCGCCGCCGTGGTGTAGATCCACATCGCGAACAGCGCGAACCATGAAAAGAACTGCACCGGGGCGAGCTGTGCCATCGTCGGCGGCATGTCGCGCACGTCGTCCAGGATGCGGGTGAAGGCGTTGTCGCAGGAAAGACAAGTGCGAAGCAGGAAGGCCAGTCCAACTCCCGCCAGGAGGCCCGCAAGGATGTGGAGCGCCGGATCGAGGCCGCGCGTGGCCACGACGACGGCCAGCAGCACGCCGGCCAGTACGGCGGCAGCGGCGAGGCGGCGCACGAGGCCGGGATTGCCGGCGCGCCGCGGCGGCGCGGGCGAGGCGTCCCAGCGCGCCAGTGCCTCGGGCGGGTACTCGCGCGTGCGCAGGACGGTCCAGCCGATCGCGCCCAGCAGCACCGCGCCGCCGGCGTAGAAGGCGTAGCGCACGGTGTCGGGAATCTGCCCTTCCGGTGCGGTGTTCGCCACGCCGGCCTTTTCCAGCAGGAAGGGCAGCAGGCTGGCCACGACCGAGCCCGTGCCGATGAAGAAACCTTGCATCGCAAAGCCGGTCGGACGCTGCGACGGCGGCAGCTGGTCGCCGACGAAGGCGCGAAACGGCTCCATCGAAATGTTGATCGATGCATCCAGCACCCACAGCATGCCGGCGGCGACCCAGAGCGCGGGGGCGTTGGGAAAGGCGAACAGCGCGAGCGAAGCCATCACCGCGCCGACGAGGAAGTAGGGTCGGCGTCGTCCCAGGCCGGTCCAGGTGCGGTCGGAGAGATAGCCGACGACCGGCTGCACCAGGAGGCCGGTCAGCGGTGCCGCCACCCACAACAGCGGGATGGCGTCCATGTCCGCGCCGAGCGTCTGGAAGATGCGGCTGACGTTGGCGTTCTGCAGGGCAAAGCCGAACTGGATGCCGAGGAAACCGAAGCACATGTTCCAGATCTGCCAGAACGACAGGCGCGGTCTTTCCGCCATGACGGATACGTTCATGCCTCCCTCTTCCCTTGTGCCGGTCTGTGCCGGATGCCTGACGACACCGTATAGCGCAGGTTGCGCCCATCGGCCCCTGTAAACGTATTCACCGCGCAGTGGTTCTCGCGGCGGGCGCGCAGGCGGCATAGTCGCCCACGACGACTGCGGGCGGGGGCCGAATGAGAGAACAGCATTGGTGGCGCGGCGCGGTGATCTACCAGATCTACCCGCGCAGCTTCCTCGATACCGATGGCAACGGCGTGGGCGATCTGCCCGGCATCCTTGCGCGCCTGGACTACGTGGCCGCGCTGGGCGTGGATGCGATCTGGATCGCGCCGTTTTTCACCTCGCCTATGGCCGACTTCGGCTACGACATCGCGGATTTCCGCGACGTCGATCCCCTGTTCGGCACGCTTGCCGACTTCGACCGCGTGCTGGAAAAGGCGCACGCGCTGGGGCTGAAGGTGATCATCGACCAGGTGCTCGGGCACTGCTCGATCGAGCACCCGTGGTTCCGCGAAAGCCGGCAGAGCCGCGACAACCCGAAGGCCGACTGGTTCGTCTGGGCCGACGCGAAGCCGGACGGCACGCCGCCCAACAACTGGCTTTCCATCTTCGGCGGCGTGGCCTGGACCTGGGAGCCGCGGCGCGGCCAGTACTACCTGCACAACTTCCTGTCATCACAGCCCGAGCTCAACTTCCACAACCCGGACGTATACGCGGCGCAGCTGGAGAACCTGAAGTTCTGGCTGGACCGCGGCGTCGACGGCTTCCGCCTGGACTCGATCAACTTCCCCTACCACGACGCGCTCTTGCGCGACAACCCGCCCAAGCCCGCCGAACTGCGCACCGGACGCGGGTTCAGCCCCGACAATCCCTACGCCTTCCAGTACCACATCTACAACAACACCCGGCCGGAAAACCTCGGCCTGCTGGAAGACGTGCGCGCCCTGCTCGATCGCTATCCGCAGGCCACCTCGCTGGGCGAGATTTCCTCGGAAGACTCGCTCGCCACCACGGCCGAATACGTCACCGATCAGCGGCTGCACATGGGCTACAGCTTCGAGCTCCTCACCGACGAGCGCAGTGCGGCCCATATCCGCCAGACGGTCGAGGCGCTGGAGGCGAAGATGCCCCGGGGCTGGCCGTGCTGGGCCATTTCCAACCACGACGTGCCGCGCGCGGTCACGCGCTGGCGCGGCGAAGCTGCGGACGACGACGCGCTGGCGCGCCAGCTGGTGGCCCTGGTGTGTTCGCTGCGCGGCTCGGTCTGCCTCTACCAGGGCGAGGAGCTGGGCCTGCCCGAGGCCGAAGTGCCGTTCGAGGCGCTGTGCGATCCCTACGGCAAGGCTTTCTGGCCCAACTTCAAGGGCCGCGACGGCTGCCGCACGCCGATGCCCTGGACGGCCGACGCCGATGCCGGCTTCAGCACGGTACCGCCCTGGCTGCCGGTGCCGCAGACGCACCGGCAGCGCAGCGTGGCGACGCAGGACCCCGATCCGGCGTCGGTGCTCAACGCCATCCGCGCCTTCCTGCGCTGGCGCAAGGCGCAGCCGGCGCTGGTGCACGGCTCGATCCGCTTCATTGATGTGCCCGAAGGCGTGCTCGCCTTCGAGCGCGAAGCCGCCGGCCAGCACCTGCGGGTGGTCTTCAATCTTTCGGATGCGGTGGTCGAATGGCGCGATTTCGGCGCAGCGGCGCTGCTGGATGTGCCGGGTCCCGCTCCGGGCGTCCTGGATGGCACCACGCTGGTCCTGCCGCGCCACGGCGCGGCGTTTGCGCTGGCGGGCTGAGGAGATGCGCGCGATGCGGATGGCGGCCTGGATCGCGTGGCTCCTCGTTCTGGCCGTGCCGGGCCATGCCCGGGCCGGCACGGTGGCGACGGTTGCCTCGCCGGACGGGCGCATCACGGTGAGTCTGGCGCTCGATGGCGACGGGCGGCCGAGCTATCGCGTGAAACACGACGGGCGCGCGCTGCTGGGCGACTCGCGCCTGGGTTTCATCTTCGCCAACGGCCGCCAGCTGCTGCGCCGCCTGCGGCTGGAGTCCGCATCGGAAAGCCACCACGACATCACCTGGGAACAGCCCTGGGGCGAGCGCCGCCTGGTGCGCGACCAGCACAACGAGCTGCGCGTGCGCCTGACCGAGGATGCGCCCGATCCGCGCCGCGTCGACCTCGTGTTCCGGGTGTTCGACGACGGCGTGGGCTTTCGCTACGAACTGCCGGCGCAGCCGCACCTGGCCGAGGCCCGCATCGTGCAGGAGCTGACCGGGTTCGCGCTCGCGCGCCCGGCGACGGCGTGGTGGATCCCGGCGCTGGAATGGAACCGCGAGGAATACTTGTACCGCCGCACCGCGCTGACGGAAGTCGGCATCGCGCAGACGCCGCTGACGCTGCGCACCGACGATGGCCTGCACCTGAGCATCCACGAAGCCGCGCTGGTCGACTACGCCGGCATGAACCTGATGCATGCCGGCAGCGGCGACCTGCGCGCGGCGCTCACGCCGGCCGCCGACGGCGCGCCGGTGGTGCGCGCCACGCCCTTCGCAACGCCGTGGCGCACGATCACCATCAGCCCGCGCGCCGGCGGGCTGGTCGAATCCAGCCTGATCCTCAACCTCAACGAACCCAATGCGATCGGCGACGTGAGCTGGTTCACGCCGGCCAAATACGTCGGGGTATGGTGGTCGCTGCATCTGGACACCGAGAGCTGGGCCACCGGCCCAAAGCACGGTGCCACGACCGGAAACACCAAGCGCTACATCGACTTCGCCGCCGCCAACGGCTTTCGCGGGGTGCTGGTCGAAGGCTGGAATCCGGGCTGGGACGGCGACTGGTTCGCCAACGGCTGGGGCTTCGACTTCACCCGCCCCACGCCCGACTTCGATCTGGAAGCACTGGCGCGCTACGCTGCCGGCAAGGGCGTGCACCTGGTCGGCCACCACGAAACCGGCTGCGCGGTCAGCCACTACGAGCGCCAGATGGA
This sequence comes from uncultured Chiayiivirga sp., assembly GCA_934525595.1. Classification (GTDB taxonomy): domain Bacteria; phylum Pseudomonadota; class Gammaproteobacteria; order Xanthomonadales; family Xanthomonadaceae; genus Denitratimonas. The sequence goes on from CAKSZJ010000006.1 coordinate 31,663, forward strand.
CGCGGCGTTTGCGCTGTACGCGCGCCACGGCGTGGATGTGGTCAAGACCGGCTATGTCTGCGACGCCGGCCAGATCGAACGCCAGGATGAAACCGGTGTGCCGGTGCGGCGCGAGTGGCACGAAGGCCAGTGGATGAGCAACCACCACTTGCGCGTGGTGCAGGCGGCCGCGCGCCAGCGCATCGCGCTCAACCCGCACGAACCGATCAAGGACACCGGCCTGCGCCGTACCTGGCCCAACTGGGTTTCGCGCGAGGGCGCGCGCGGCATGGAGTACAACGCCTGGGCCAATCCGCCCAACCCGCCCGAGCACGAACCCACCCTGGTGTTCACCCGGATGCTGGCCGGACCGATGGATTACACGCCCGGCGTTCTCAGCCTGACCGGGCGCAACGGGCAGGAGATCCCCGGCACGCTGGCGCGCCAGCTGGCGCTTTACGTCGCGCTATACAGCCCGATCCAGATGGTGGCGGACCTACCCCAACACTATGCGCAGCACGCCGAAGCCTTCGAGTTCATCCGCGAGGTCGCGGTCGACTGGGACGAAAGTCGCGTGCTGGCCGGCGAGGTGGGCGAGTACGTGGCAATCGCGCGCAAGCAGCGCGATGCCTCCGATTGGTTTCTGGGCGCGATCAACGACCGCAGCGCGCGGACCTTGGCATTGAAGCTGGATTTCCTCGAGTCCGGCGTGCGCTACCGCGCGCGAGTTTATCGCGACGGCAAGCGCGCCGGCTGGCGCGGTCCGGAACGCTTCCGCTTCGTGCGCGAGGAGAAGATCGTGACGCGCGATGACGTCATGACGCTGCGGCTGGCCGCAGGCGGCGGCGCGGCGGTGCGCTTTTCGCGCGAGCCGGAGTGATCGCGCGGGCCCGCGAGCAACGGTCCGCGGGCTTGGCCAAGGGTGCATGCGAATGCGCCGCGCGGGCGCGCGTGCGCGTGCGCAAACCGTTGCGGCGCGCCGCTCCGAAGGTTTTCGACCGGGCGCGGGATGAATACGTATGCAGCCCCTTTCGCTTGCCGGCGGCGTGCTTACCATCGTCGCAGCCGTGCGAATTGGTCATCGGCACGTAACACGACGGGGCGGCCATGGATCGCCCGGGGATCGCAAAACCACTGGAGGGGATCATGCTGCAGATGAAGAGGAACCTGTTGAGCGTGGCGCTGGCCGCGGCGGTGCTGGGCATGTGCGTGCCGGTGCACGCCCAGGACGAGGCATCGTCCGGGCAGGAGGCCGCGAAGAACCGCAAGGGCGAGAACGCCAAGGAGCTCGACAAGGTCGTGGTGGTCGGTATCCGCGGCGGCATCGAGCGCGCCATCGACATCAAGAGGGAATCCACCTCCATCGTCGAGGCGATCTCGGCGGAGGACATCGGCAAGCTGCCGGACGTCTCCATCGCCGAGTCGATCGCGCGCCTGCCCGGACTGGCCGCGCAGCGCGTCGCCGGCCGCGCGCAGGTGATCAGCGTGCGCGGCCTGTCGCCGGACTTCGCCACGACCCTCCTCAACGGGCGCGAGCTGGTCAGCACCGGCGACAACCGCAGCGTCGAGTTCGACCAGTATCCCTCCGAGCTGATGGCTGGCGTCACGGTCTACAAGACGCCTGATGCCGCGCTGGTCGGGCAGGGCCTGTCGGGCACGATGGACATGCGCACCGTGCGGCCGCTGGATTACAGCGAGCCCGTCTTCGCGGTGAGCGGGCGCTGGCAGCGCAACTCGCTCGGCTCGGCCGCGAATGCCGACGGCAACGGAAACCGCTTCAACGCCAGCTACATCGGCCAGAACGCCGGCGGCAATGTCGGTTTCTCGATCGGCTACTCGCACTCGGATACGCCGATCCAGGAAGAACAGGTCGGCCTCTACGAGCCCTGGCAGGCGATCGGCGACAACTGGCGTCCGGGCGTGGCCGCCGGCACCTACTACTCGGACGGCATCAAGGCGCTGCGCCGCACCGGCTACACCAAGCGCGACGGCGTGATGGGCACCCTGGAGTTCCGCAACGCCGGCTCCTGGATCAGCACCTTCGACTTGTTCTATTCCAAGGCGCACCAGGAAAACACCGCCAACCAGTTCGAAGTCCACATCGGCGACTACAACGGCGGCTTCGACCGTCTCGCGGTGGACGGCGCGCAGGTCAACGGCAACGGCACCTTCACCGGCGGCACCGCCGGCAACGTCTATCCGCTGGTGCGCGGCATGTACAACGACCGCGAGGACACGATCCGCGCGCTGGGCTGGCGCAACGAGTTCGTGATCGGCATGGCGGACCTGATGTTCGACCTGAACTGGTCGCGCGCCGACCGCGACGAGCTGAACCTGGAGAACAACACCCAGCTGATGCCGTCGCCGCAGCTCGATTCGATCAACCTGGCGCTGCGCTCCAACGGCTTCTCGCAGCTGGTGCCCGGACGCGATTATTCGGATCCTTCGACCCTGTTCCTCGCCAACACCATCTACGGCTCGGGCTACGGCAAGGTGCCGCGCGTGGAGGACGAGCTCAAGGGTGCCAAGCTGGTGGCGACCGTGCCGGCACCGCAGGCGATGAGCAACGCCCTGTCCGACATTTCCTTCGGCCTCAACCGCGCCGACCGCAGCAAGGACAAGAGCCAGCCGGAAGGCGCGATCGAGCTGGGCGCGCAGGGCATCACCCCGGTCGGTTCCGAGTTCCAGTACGGCCTGGTCGACCTGGGCTTCGCCGGCATCGGCATGATCCCCTCATGGAACGTGCCCGGTGCCGTGGGCCAGTACATGCGTTTCAACCCGAGCGACAGCTCGGCGGCCTACCTCATCCCGAAGGCGTGGACGGTCGAGGAAACCATCGACACCGCCTTCGTGCAGGCCAACATCGACTCCCGCTGGGGTTCGGTGCCGGTGCGCGGCAACGTCGGCGTGCAGATCCAGCACACCGACCAGTCCTCGCATTCGCGGGTGTGGGACAGCTCACAGCCCGCCGGTCAGGAAATCCGCCCCTACGGCAACGGCAAGAGCTATACCGACGTGCTGCCGAGCCTCAACCTGGCGTTCTCGCTGGGCGAGGACCAGACCCTGCGCCTGGCGCTGGCGCGGCAGGTGGCGCGGGCACGGGTCGATCAGCTGCGTTCCTCGGTCGAGTTCGGCGTCGATCCGGCCACCGGCAAGCCCGGCGCGGGCGGCGGCAATCCGCAGCTCGATCCGTGGCGTGCCAATGCCTTCGACCTGTCTTGGGAAAAGTATTTCGGGTCGCGCGCCTACGTTGCCGCGGCGTTCTTCTACAAGGACCTGCGCAGCTACATCTTCACCCAGACCCGCGACGGCTATGACTTCACCGACCTTCTGGTCGGCTATGTGCCGCCGCCGGGATCGGCACCGGTGCTGAGCACCGGCACCATGACTGCGCCGTTCAACGGTGGCGGCGGCACGCTCAAGGGCATCGAGCTGACCGGCTCGCTGCCGCTGGATCTGTTCACCCCGGTGCTGGAAGGCTTCGGCGTGGTGGCGAGCGCCAGCTTCAACGACAGCAGCATCGAAGTGCTCGATCCCGAGAGCGCAAGCAGCGTGGGCTCGGGCCCCATCGACCTGCCGGGGCTGTCCAAGCGCGTCTACAACTTCACCGTGTACTACGAGCGCAACGGCTTCGAGTTCCGCGTCAACAACCGGCGCCGTTCCGACTTCATCGGCGAGATCGGGAACTTCGATGGCAACCGCACCCTGCGCTATGTGGTCGGCGAGAACATCACCGATGCCCAGGTCAGCTACAGCTTCGCCGCCGGCAGCGGGCTGGAGGGTCTGAGCCTGCTGCTGCAGGCCAGCAACCTGACCGATGAGGCCTACCGCACCTATGCCGGCAGCAAGGACCGCCCGCTCGAGTACATCAAGTGGGGACGCACCCTGTTGATCGGGGCCAGCTACAAGTTCTGAGCCGCGTCGGGACGTTGCATGAGCGCCCCTGCCCGCCTGTGACGGGCAGGGGCGTCTGCGAGATCGGGGGGAGGACCTGATGCAGGGAAATGCAGTGCAGTTGGCGGTGTTCCTCGGGCTCACCGCCCTGGTCGCGCTGGCCACCTGGTGGCGCTACCGCAAGGAAGGGCGGGCGGCCGACAGCGCACAGGATTTCTTTCTCGCCGGCCGCCGCCTGGGCTGGCCCTTCATTGCCGGTAGCCTGCTGCTGACCAACATCAGCGCCGAGCAGATCGTGGGCATGAACGGGGCCCAGAACATGCTCCAGATCTGGTGGGAACTGGGCGCCATCGCCGGCCTGCTGGTGCTGGCCAAGGTGCTGATCCCGCTGTACTACCGCCACGGCTGCACCACCACCACTGAACTGCTCGAGCGTCGCCTGCCCAACGGTGCCAGCCTGCGGCGCACGGTGTCGGTGCTGTTCCTCCTGGGCTATCTCTTCATCCTGCTGCCGATGGTGCTCTACACCGGCGCGCGCTTCATGCAGTCGATGTTCCAGCTGGACCTGCCGATCCTGGCCATCGCCGCGCTGTTCGCGTGCGCCGGCCTGGCCTACGCGGCGCTCGGCGGGCTGCGTGCGATCGCGATTTCCGACACCTACATGGGCGTGGTGCTGCTGGTGATGGGCGCGCTGGTGACCGGCTTCGCGCTGGACCGGATCGGCTGGGATTTCTCCGGCATCCCGGCCGAGCGCCTGACTCCGTTCGGCAGGCCCGATTCGGACATCCCGTGGCCGACCCTGTTGACCGGCATGGTGCTCGCGCACGTTTTCTACTGGGGCACCAACATGCTGATCGCGCAGCGCGCCCTGGCGGCGCGCGACATCCGCGAGGCGCAGAAGGGCATCTACGCCGCGGCGCTGTTCAAACTCGTGACCCCGCTGATCGTGGTGCTGCCGGGCATCATCGCGTTCAAGCTCTACGGTGATATCGGCGACGATGCCTACGGGCGGCTGGTCGGCGACGTGCTGCCGCCCTGGCTTGCGGGCGCATTCGCCGCCGCCATCACCGGCGCGGTGCTGTCCAGCTACAACGCCGGCCTCAACTCGGCCGCGGCGCTGTATACCGTGGATCTGCACCTGCCGCTGTTCAACCCGCGCGCCGACGGCAAGCGCGTCGGACAGATCGTGCAATGGATCGCCATGCTGGTGTCGCTGGCGCTGGTGCCGCTGTACGAGAACGTCGAAAGCATCATCGCCACGCTGCAGCAGCTGAACGGGCTGTATTCGATGCCGGTGCTGGCGGCCTTCTTCGTGGCGATCTTTGTGCGCGGTGCCAACGCGACGGCGATCCGGATCGCGCTGGTGTTCGGGGTGGTGTTGTACGCCGTGTTCACCTTCGCCTGGACCCCGCTGCACTACCTACACCTGATGTCCATCACTTTCGTGGCGACCGTGGCGGTGGCGATCGGCCTGGGCCGCTGGGTGCGCGCGCCGCAGGCGGAAGCCGAGCCGGTGTCCTGATCAGGGTGCAAGCTGCGCCGCAGCCTGCGCCAGCTGCGCGATGCGCGCCCAGTCGCCGGTGCGCACCGCTTCCGGCGGCAGCATCCAGGAGCCGCCGACGCAGGCGACGTTGGGCAGGGCGAGGTAGGCGGGTGCCCTGGCGGCGTCGATGCCGCCGGTCGGACAGAAGCGCGCCTGCGGCAGCGGCCCGGCAAAGCCCTTGAGCGCGGCCACGCCGCCGCTGGCTTCGGCCGGGAAAAACTTGAAGCGTTGCCAGCCCAGCTCAAGTCCGCGCATCAGTTCGCCTGCCGTCGCGATGCCGGGAATCAGCGGGATCGCGGCCTCCGCCGCCGCGGCGTAAAGCGCCTCGGTGGCACCGGGCGAGATGGCGAATTGCGCGCCGGCCCGCGCCGCCGCGTCCAGATCGCGCGCCGAAAGCACGGTGCCCGCGCCGACGCAGGCTTCCGGAAGCTCGCGTGCGATGAGGGTGATGGCGTTCAGCGCGCAGGCACTGCGCAGGGTCACTTCCAGCACCGGCAGGCCGTTGTCGGCCAGCGCGCGGCACAGCGGCAGCGCGTCCTCGATGCGTTCGATGGTGATGACGGGGATGACCGGCGCGCGCGCAAACACCGCATCGACGCGCTGTGCGAGGGAGTGGCTGTCGATCATGGTTCAAAGCTCCGGAGCGCGCAGGGCGCAGGCGGCACCCAGAAGGCCGGGGTGGGGGTGGGTGATGACGTGGATCGGGACCGATTCCAGCAGCGCCGCCATGCGGCCCTTGGCGAGGAAGCGTTCGCGGAAGGCGCTGGCGCGCAGGAACGGGATGAAGCGGGGCACGATGCCGCCGGCGATCACCACGCTGCGCGCACCGTGGATCAGGGCGCAGTCGCCGGCCACGCTGCCCAGCACCGCGCAGAAGCGCGCCAGCGCGCGCCGCGCCGACAGGTCGTGGCCATCCAGCGCGGCGGCGACGATCTCGGCGGGATCGCGCAGCAGCGGATGGCTGGCGGCATCGGCGGCAACGCCGCGCAGCACCGCGTCGATTTCCGACAGACCCTTGCCGCAAAGCAGGCGCTCGGTCGAGGTGCGTCCGTGCTGGGCTGTCAGCCAGGTGTTGATGCTGCGCTCTTCGTCCCCGATCGGCGCAAAGCCGACGTGGCCGCCCTCGGTTTCGACCGTGTGCCAGCCGTGCGAATGCGACCCGACCAGCAGCGCCACGCCCAGTCCCGTGCCCGGCCCCAGCACGCTGACCGGCCCGCGCAGCGCGGCCTCGGGATCGCCGTGCAGGGTGAGGAGGGATTCGCGCGACAGCGCCGGGATCGCCCAGGCCAGCGCGCCGAAATCGTTGAGCATGCGTAGTTCGTCCAGGCCGAGCGTGTTCTGCAGTTCGCTGCGGCTGAACGACCAGGCGCGGTTGGTGAGGCGGATCTCGTCGCTGCCGACCGGGCAGGCCACCGCCAGCGCGGCGCGCGCGGGCTGCGCGTCGACCTGCGCCAGGTAGTGTTCGATCGCGTGCTGCACGCTGGCGAAGTCGGCGTTGGCCAGCGCGCGCGAGGCAAGCAGCGCCGGTTCGGGCGACGACGGGTTGACCAGCGCGAAGCGCGCGTTGGTGCCGCCGATATCCCCGACCAGGGCCAACTCGGACCGGTTCATGCGTCGTCCGCGAACAGCGCGCAGGCACCCCGCTCGGCCGGGCCGACGCGGTTGCGCATCAGGCCGAACAGCTCGCGGCCCATGCCGGACTGGTTGCCGGCCAGGTCCAGTGGCTGTGCTTCGCGGGCCTGCCATTGCGCTTGGTCCAGCATCACGTCCATTGTGCCGGCCTCGGCATCGATGCGGATCAGGTCGCCGTCGCGCAGCTTCGCCAGCGCGCCGCCATCGGCGGCCTCCGGCGTCACGTGGATCGCGGCCAGCACCTTGCCCGAGGCACCCGACATGCGCCCGTCGGTGACCAGGGCCACGCGCTGGCCGCGGTCCTGCAGGGCGGCCAGCGTGGGGGTGAGCTTGTGCAGTTCGGGCATGCCGTTGGCGCGCGGGCCCTGGCCGCGCACCACCGCGGTGAAGTCGCCGCCCAGCGCGCCGGCCTTGAACGCGGCCAGCAGGGCTTCCTGCGAGGCGAAGATTTTTGCCGGTGCCTCGTGTTGGCGGTACTGCGGCGCGACCGCCGAAACCTTCACCACCGCGCGTCCGAGGTTGCCGTGCAGCACGCGCAGGCCGCCTTCGGCATCGAACGGCGCGGACGCCGGGCGCACGATGCCGGTATTGCGCGACTGCGCGGGCGGATCGCGCCAGTCCAGCCGCGTTCCGTCCAGGAAGGGCTGTCTTGCCTGCTGGCGCAGGTTGCCGCCGTGCACGCAGGCGATGTCCTCGTGCAGCAGTCCGGCATCGAGCAGCTGGGTGATGATGAAGCCCATGCCGCCGGCGGCTTCGAAGTGGTTCACGTCGGCCGGACCGTTGGGATAGACCCGCGCCAGCAGCGGGGTGGCGCGCGAGAGTTCGTCGAAGTCGTTCCAGTCGATGAGGATGCCGGCGGCGCGCGCCACCGCGACCAGGTGCAGGGTGTGGTTGGTCGAGCCGCCGGTGGCCGCCAGTCCGACCAGGGCGTTGACGATGGCCTTCTCGTCGATCGTGTGCGCGAGCGGCCGACAGTCGTCGCCCAGCGCCGTGATGCGCAGCGCCTGTTCGGCGGCGGCCACGGTGAGCGCATCGCGCAGCGGCGTGCCGGGCGGCACGAAGGCGGTGCCCGGCAGGTGCAGGCCCATCACTTCCATCAGCATCTGGTTGGAATTGGCGGTGCCGTAGAAGGTGCAGGTGCCCGGCGCGTGGTAGGACGCGGCTTCCGCATCCATCAGCTCGTCGCGGCCGGCTTCCCCGAGCGCGAAGCGCTGGCGCACCTTCGCCTTCTCCGGGTTGGGGATGCCCGAGGGCATCGGCCCGGCCGGCACGAACACCACCGGCAGGTGGCCGAAGCCGAGCGCGCCGATCAGGAGCCCGGGCACGATCTTGTCGCACACGCCCAGCATCAGCGCGGCGTCGTAGCAATCGTGCGAGAGCGAGACCGCCGTCGCCATCGCGATCACGTCGCGCGAGAACAGCGACAGCTCCATGCCGGCGCGGCCCTGGGTGATGCCGTCGCACATCGCCGGCACGCCGCCGGCGACCTGCGCGCTGCCGCCGGCGTTGCGCGCCGCCATGCGGATCAGGCTGGGGTAGTGCTCCATCGGCTGGTGCGCGCTGAGCATGTCGTTGTAGGCGGTGACGATGCCGAGGTTGCCGCCGCGGCCGCGGCGCAGCGCCGCCTTGTCCTGCCCGGAGGCGGCGAAGCCGTGCGCCTGGTTGCTGCAGGAAAGGCGGTAGCGGTACGGACCGGCGTCGCGCGCGGCGCTCATGCGGGCGAGGTAATCGTCGCGCGTGGTCCGGCTGCGCTCGGCGATGCGTGCGGTGACACGCGCGATGGCGGGATGCAGGACGGCAGACATTACGGACTCCAGTGGATACGGATGGGTGGCGGCGAAGGCGCGTGCAGCAGGCCGCAGACCGGCAGCCCGCCCTGCGGTTCGCGCAGGGCGCGCTGCAGTACCGCGCGCTTTTCCTCGCCGGTCACGACCAGGTGGATTTCCCGCGCCCGCAAGAGGCGCGGCAGGGTCAGGCTGATCCGCGCGAACGGTGCCTCGGGTGGCAGCGGATCGGGCACCGTGGCCAGGGCATCGATGCCGCTGCCCGGGGCCATGCCCTGGGCGAGATTCGCCGCGCCCGGGAACAGCGAGGCGATGTGGCCATCGGCACCCATGCCAAGCAGCACCGCGTCGAAGTCGCCGGAGCGTTCGGCGAGCGTCGCCTGCGCCAGCGCCAGCGAGGCTGCCACATCGCCATCGGCGCGGGTAATCGGGTGCAGCCTCATGGCCGGGCTGTCGCCGAAGGCGGTGCGCAGCTGGCGCAGGTTGCAGGCGGGGTGATCGTGCGGCACGCAGCGCTCGTCGGTCGGCAGCGCGTCGATCCGCCCGTCGAACGCGGTGCGCGCGAGCCGGGCGTATACCGGCAGCGGCGTGCGCCCGCCGGCGAGGGCCAGCCAGGCCGCGCCGCGCGCGCGGATCGCGCTGCGGCAGGCCTGTTCCAGCGCGTCGCCGACCGCTTCGACCAGACGTGCGGCATCGGCGTAGCTGCGGGCGTGCTCGTTCGGCGACACTGCGCTGTCCTCACTCGCGCCAGGCGTGGCCGCGGCGGTCGGGCAGCGTGACCGCCGCGGCCGGTCCGCAGGTTCCGGCCTGATAGGGGCGCGGCGTCATGCCGGTCGCGCGCCAGCCGGCGGCGATCGCATCGATCCAGGCCCAGGCCGCCTCGGTTTCGTCGCGTCGCACGAACAGGGTGCCGTTGCCTTCGATCGCATCCAGATACAGGCGCTCGTAGGCCACGCGCTTGCGGGTGCTGGCGAACTCCTGGTGGAAGTCGAGGTCGAGCACAACCTGCGAGAGCCGCAGACCGTTTCGATCAAGGCCCGGCGTCTTGCTCATGAGGGTGAGGCCGATGCGCTCCTCGGGCTGCAGCCGGATCAGCAGGCCGTTGGGCTGCATGTCGGCCGCGGCCGCGCCGCCGAAAATGGAATAGGGCACCTTGCGGAACTGGATGTAGATCTCGGTGCTGCGCGCCGGCATGCGTTTGCCGGTGCGCAGGTAGAAGGGCACGCCCGACCAGCGCCAGTTGTCCACGTGTGCGCGCAGCGCCACGAAGGTTTCGGTGCCGCTCGGCCGCCCGACCTCTTCGACGTAGCCGGGCACCGCAACGCCGCCGACGGCACCGGCGCTGTACTGGCCGATCACGCTTTCGGCGGCCACCTCGTCGCGCCCGATGGGGCGCAGCGAGCGCAGCACCTTGATCTTCTCGTTGCGCACCGCCGCCGGATCGAAGCGCGCCGGCGGCTCCATCGCCACCAGGCACAGGAGCTGCAGCATGTGGTTCTGGATCATGTCGCGCAGCGCGCCCGACTCATCGTAATAGTCGCCGCGCCCCTCCACGCCGACGGTTTCGCCCACGGTGATCTGCACCTGTTCGATATGGCGTGCGTTCCAGAGCGGCTCGAACATCGAATTGCCGAAGCGCAGCGCGATCAGGTTCTGCACGCCCTCCTTGCCGAGGTAATGATCGACCCGGTAGATGCAGTCCTCATCGAACACCCCGGCCACGGCGTCATTGATCGCGTTGGAGCTGGCGAGGTCGCTGCCGATGGGTTTTTCCAGCATCACCCGGGTGCCCTCGCCATTCACTCCGTGCGCCGCGAGCGCCTGACAGGCCGCGCCGTAGAACTTCGGTGCCGTGCTGAGGTGATAGAGCACATCGCCGCTGCGCAGCGCGGTGATCGCTTCGGCCAGGGCCTGCATCGAGGCGGCATCGTCGATGCCGGCGGCGCGGTAGTCGAGCCGCTCGATCAGCCCGCGCAGGGCGGCATCGTCGTTGCGCACATCTTTGAGGCTGGCGGTGACGAGGTTGATGAAACCTTCCCGATCCAATTCACTGCGGGCGGTGCCGAGGATGCGCATCCCCGCCGGCAGCAGGCCGTCGGCCTCAAGGTCGTAGAGCGAAGGCAGCAGCATCCTGCGCGCAAGATCGCCGGTGGCACCGAAAAGGGTCAGCAGGGAGGCGGGGCGGCTGGGGGGCACGAAGATCGTCCGGTACAAGATGCCCGGAGCTTACCGCCGACGGCACCCGAGGGCGGGATGATTTCGATTCCAGTGCGGCGTGGCTGTGTCATGATGGACATCCCGGTCCGCCCGGGCCGGTGGTGACGGTGCGTACCCGGAGGTGCCCCATGCCACGTCGACTTTTGCTGCTGCTTGTCCTGATTGCCGGAGGCCTTGCGTTCCAGCCGGCGCTGGCCGAAACCACGGTCAGCCAGCGCGCCATTGTTTCGTCCCATGCCTTCCTCAAGCACCATCCCGATCTGCGCTACCGCTTCCAGGGGTTGCGCGAGTACGAGCGCGGCGATTACCGGCGCGCCATGGGCCGGTTCCTGATCGCGGCGCAGTGGGCCGACAAGCCTTCGCAGGCGATGATCGCGCAGATGCACTTCCTCGGGCGCGGCGTGCCGCGCGACCCGGTGCGCGGCTATATCTGGATGGACCTGGCCGCCGAGCGCGGGGAGGCGCGGATGGTGGCGGAGCGCGAGCGCTACTGGGAACAGCTCGACGAATCGCAGCGTGCGCGCGTGCTGGAACTCGGCCCGGAGGTCTATGCGCGCTACGGTGACGAGGTTACCGGCCCGCGGCTCGCGCGCGTGCTGGAGCACGGTCGGCGCGCGATGACGGGCGGCCGCCTGGGGACGTCCAGCCAGCTCGACGTCGTGCTTCCCACCACCGCCGGCAGCATCACCGTGCGCGGCGAGGAGTTCTACCAGGACATCTACTGGGATCTGCCCAGCTACTGGGCCTGGCAGGCGCGCGCCTGGGACGCGGTGCCCAACTGGCGCATCGAGACCGGCGCACCATCGCGCTGAGCGCGATCCGGCAGCGGGCGGGTGGGGCTGGCACAATGCCGGCCCCCGATCGCGTCGTCTTGCTTTTGCCATGAGCCTCAATCCCGCCCAGCGCGCCGCCGTTGAGCATTGCGACACGCCGCTGCTGGTGCTGGCGGGTGCCGGCTCGGGCAAGACCCGCGTCATCACCCAGAAGATCCACCACCTGATCGTGCGGCGCGGCATGGCGCCGGGCAAGATCGCCGCGATCACCTTCACCAACAAGGCGGCGCGCGAGATGCGCGAGCGCGCTGGCGCGCTGCTGCGCGGGGTGGACAGCGAGGGCCTGACGATCTGCACCTTCCACTCGCTGGGCCTGAAGTTCCTGCAGATCGAACACGAGGCCGCCGGGCTGCGGCGCGGCTTCTCGATCTTCGACAGCGACGACAGCGGCGCGCTGATCAAGGATCTGATGCCGCGCGGTGCCAACGCGCAGGCGGTCGCGGCGGTGCGCGCGCTCGTGTCGCGCGCCAAGGCCGACGGTTTTTCGCCCGAGCGCGCCGCGGAGCTGGCGCAAAGCCCGCGCGAGCGCGAGGCGGCCGATCTCTACGGCCAGTACCAGAAGCGCCTGGCGGCGTTCAACGCGGTGGACTTCGACGACCTGATCCGCCTTCCGGTGGCGCTGCTGGAGGCGCACGAGCCGCTGCGCGACGCCTGGCGCGAGCGCCTGCGCTATCTGCTGGTGGACGAATACCAGGACACCAACGCCGGACAGTACGCGCTGCTGAAGCATCTGGCCGGGCCACGCGGCGCGTTCACCTGCGTGGGCGATGACGACCAGTCGATCTACGCCTGGCGCGGTGCCGATACCGCGAACATCGAGCGACTCGGGCAGGATTACCCGGCGCTGGGGATCATCAAGCTCGAACAGAACTACCGCTGCGCGCGCCGCATCCTGCGCGCCGCCAATGCGCTGATCGCCAACAACCCGCACCTGCACCCCAAGAAGCTGTGGAGCGATGCAGCCGACGGCGAGCCGATCCGCGTGTTCGAGTGCCGCGACGGCGAGCACGAGGCCGAGCGCATCGCCACCGAGATCGCCTTCCTCTCGCACAAGCACGCGGCGCAGTGGGGCGATTTCGCCATCCTGTTTCGCGGCAACCACCAGTCGCGCGCGCTGGAAAAGGCGCTGCAGCTGCAGCGCATTCCCTATCACCTCTCCGGCGGCACCGCGTTCCTGGAGCGCGCCGAGGTCAAGGATGCGCTGGCCTGGCTGCGCCTCATCGCCAATCCCGACGACGACACCGCCTTCCTGCGCGCGGTGGCGGCACCGCGCCGCGAGATCGGTGCCACCACGCTGGCCCGGCTGGGCGAGCTTGCCAACGGCCTGCACCTGGGCCTGGCGCGCGCGGCATCGCGCGATGACGTGTTGGGGCAGCTCGCGCCGCGCGCGGCCCGCGCGCTCGACGCCTTCATGCAGCTGGTGGCCAGCCTGCGGCGCGCTTCCACGGTGCTCGCGCCGGGCGCGCTGTGCCGTCGGCTGGTGGAGGAGAGCGGCCAGCTTGCCGCGATCCGCGCCGAGTGCAAGGACGATGCGCTGTTCGAACGCCGCCGCGGCAACGTCGAAGAGCTGGCGGAGTGGTTCGATGCCGCCGGCAAGGGCGCGGCTGGCGAACTGGTGGCCCAGCTCGCGCTCTTGACCGCCTCCGATCGCGATGCGCCGGGCAACGCGGTGCGCCTGATGACCCTGCATGCCTCCAAGGGCCTGGAATTCGATTACGTGTTCATTGCCGGCGTCGAGGACGGCCTGCTGCCGCACGAATCCTCGATCGAGGAGGGCCGGCTCGACGAGGAGCGCCGGCTCATGTACGTCGGCATCACCCGCGCCCGGCGCCTGTTGCACTTGAGCTACCCGCGCCACGTGCGCCGCTTCGGTGAGCTGCAGAAATCGGTGCCGAGCCGTTTCATCGACGAAATACCCGCCGCCGAACTTCACATCGTAGGCCGCGATGCCGGGCAGGACGCCGAACGTACCGCCGAGCGGGCCGACGCCGCGATCGCGCGGCTGCAGGCCTTGTTCGCCAAGTGAGGCGGCGTATCGGGCGGGGCGCGGGAATCCGCCGGCTCAGGCCCGCTACACTTGCTCAACCTCAATCCACGAGAGCCAACCGATGAAATTCCTGCGCGCGGGCCTGGCGGCCCTGACCCTCGTAGCACTGACTGCCTGTACCACGGTCCCTGGCCGATCGCAGGCGCCCGATGCCGCCAGTGCGGCCATTCCACCGGCGCACGACAATCTCAACGCCACCCTGTGGATGCAGTCCTCGGCCGAGTACGCGGCCACCGCACGCGGGATCTATGCCGCAGCAAGACGCTCGCTGGATCAGGCGCTGGAGGATCCGAGCTGGAATGCCCTGCCCGAAGGCGAGTTCCAGGCCGGCTTCGAGCTCAAGCCGCCGGCCATCGTGGTCGATGCCGACGAAACCATGATCGACAACAGCGCCTTCCAGGCGCGCGCGGTGATCGAGGACGCCGGCTACAGCCACGATCGCTGGCTGGAATGGGTGCGTGCGGAAAAGGCGACGGCGCTGCCGGGCGCGATCGACTTCGCCAATTACGTGAACGGGCGCGGCGTGACGATCTTCTTTGTCACCAACCGCGATGCGCCCGACGAGGTCGAAGCCACCGTCTCGAATCTGCGCAGGCTCGGTTTTCCCATCGCGGCCGACGGCAGCAACGTGATGCTGCGCGGTGACGTGCGCGCCCCCGATCGCGAGAAGGGCGAGCGCCGCCGCCTGATCGACCGCAGCCACCGCGTGCTGCTGCTGATGGGCGACAACCTGTCGGATTTCCTCGACGGGGTGAACGCCGACGTGGCCACGCGCGAGGCGCGGATGGCGCCCTATGCCGACTGGTGGGGTGTGCGCTGGTTCATGCTGCCCAATCCGACCTATGGCTCCTGGCCCAACGCGGTGCTGCGCGGCTGCGCCAAGGACGTCAACCCGCGCACCTGCCTTCGCTCGGCGCTCAAATCGGACTATTGATCCGATTAAAAACAATATCTTGCACGACTACTTGCACAAGGTTCTTTAAGTTGCTAGCCTAAGCCCCATGTAGTCACGCCGCAGAAGACGGCGATTGCCACCGCGCCCACAACCATAACGATCCGATCCGGCAGGATGCTGGAACTATAGGGAAGCCAAATGGCTTCCCTTGTTTTTTTCCGGCGCGGCTTTCGGCATCATTGAGCGTTGGCTCCTTCCCAACCCCCCTGGAGACTGCGATGAAACGACTTGCCCTGCTGGCTGGCGCCGGCCTGATTTCCCTTGGTCTTGCGGCCTGCGGCGGCAAGGAGGCGGCCGAGCCGATGTCCGAAGCCAAGGTGGCGCAGCAGACCGCCGATCCGGCAGGCGCGGTCGAAGCCGTGGCTGCCAAGCTCAAGGACAACGACCTGCTCGGTGCCGTGCAGCTCATGGTGCCGGCGGCGAAGCTCGACGAACTGCGTGGCGACTGGGCGCAGGCCATGGGCAAGGAAACCCCGAGCGACGAGGAGCGCGCCGAGTTCGCCGCGACCATGACCAGGCTCACCGCGCCCGATGCCGAGCAGACCCTGTATGCCGAGCTGGAACCGGCCCTGGTGAAGTTCGAGACCGAGATGGCCGCGCAGATGCCGATGATGGTCGGCATGGGCCAGGGCTTCCTGATGCAGGGCATCCAGGCCAACGAGGACCTGACCCCGGCGCAGAAGCAGCAGAGCATCGACATGATCAATGCGATTGGCGGCTGGCTGCAGACCGCCAAGCTCACGGATCGCGATCTGGCCAGGAAGGGCGTCGGCATCGCCGTCGCCACCGCGCGCAAGATCGACATCAAGACCCTCGACGACCTGCGCGCACTCGAATTCGATCAGGCGATGGGCAAGGCGGGCGTGGCCTTCGGCGGCCTCAAGGACATCCTCGCGCTGTACGGCCTGGATCTGGACCAGAGTTTCGCCAGCCTCAAGGCCAACGTCATCTCTAGCGGGGCCGGTGCCGCCAAGGTCGGCTTCAGCTACAACTTCCTCGGCAAGCCCCTGTCGGGTGAGGCCGACATGATCGAGCAGGATGGCCGCTGGTACGGCAAGGACACGATCGAGCAGCTGGTCAAGGGCCTGGCCGGCGGCGAGGAGGATGGTGTGGCCGGTGACGGGTTCGCACCGGAGCACGACGAAGACGCCGCGCAGGAAGACGTCGACTGATCGCACGGTCCGGATAGGCCGCGCGCCTTTCCCGCCGGACGCGCGGCGCACCGTTCCCGGTGACGCCGCGCGATGCGATGCTGCTGCCATGAACACCCACCCTCCCACGGCCGAACGCGCTGCACCCTCTTGGTTGTTCCGGCTGCTGGGCCGGATCATCGCGCCTTGGCTGGCGATCCGCCGCGAGCCGGCCGCCGCCGATGCGGCCCTGCTGCTGCCCGACCTTCCGGTCTGCTACGTGATCGAGCGCTACGGGCTGTCCAACGTCCTGATCCTTGAGCAGGCCTGCCGCGAGGCGGGCCTGCCTTCGCCGCTGGTGGAAATGCCCTCCGACATGGCCGGGCAGGGGCGCGCGGTGGTGGCGATGTCGCGCCGCCACGGATTCTGGTTCGGTCGCCCGCGCAACCGCACCCACTCCGAGGGTCTGGCCAACCTGGTCGCTGCGCTGGGCCGCGATCCGGCGCTGGATGTGCAGGTCGTTCCGGTGTCCATCTTCGTCGGGCGCGCGCCCGATCGGCAATCGGGCTGGTTCCACGTGCTGTTTGCGGAAAACTGGGTCATCGTCGGGCGATTCCGCCGGCTGCTCGCGGTGCTGCTCAATGGGCGCGACACCATCGTGCGCTTCTCCGCGCCCGTCTCGCTGCGTTCGGTCCTCACTGAAGGGACCACGCCGGAAACGGCGGTGCGCAAGGTGTCGCGCGTGCTGCGCGCGCACTTCCGGCGCATCCGCACCGCGGTAATCGGGCCCGACCTTTCGCACCGTCGCACCCTGGTGGACGGTGTGCTGGCGTCCGATCCGGTGCGCCAGGCCATCGCCGATCAGGCGCGGCGCGACAATGTCAGCTACGCGGTCGCGTGGCGGCGCGCGCATGGCTATGCGCGCGAGATTGCCGCGGATTATTCGAACACGGTGATCCGCTCGGCGTCGTTCCTGCTGACGCCGTTCTGGAACAAGATCTACCGCGGCGTGAAGATGCACCACTTCGAGGCGCTCAAGGAGATCGCCCCGGGGCACGAGGTGATCTACGTGCCCTGCCACCGCAGCCATATCGACTACCTGCTGCTCTCCTACCTCCTGTACGTGCACGGCGTGGTGCCGCCCCACATCGCCGCCGGGGTCAACCTCAACCTGCCGTTGATAGGCCCGCTCCTGCGCCGTGGCGGTGCCTTCTTCCTGCGCCGCAGCTTCAAGGCAAATCCGCTCTATTCGGCGGTGTTCGGGGAATACGTCGCCACCCTCATCGCGCGCGGCGACTCGATCGAATACTTCATCGAGGGCGGCCGCTCGCGCACCGGACGGCTGCTGCAGCCCAAGGCCGGGATGCTGGTGATGACCCTGCGCGCCTTCGTGCGGCAGTCGCGCCGGCCGGTGCTGTTCCAGCCGGTGTACATCGGCTACGAGCAGATCATCGAAGGCAAGAGCTACCTCGACGAACTTTCCGGCCGGCCCAAGCAGAAGGAAACCGTGTGGGCGCTGCTGCGCGCCGCCAGCGGCATCCTGCGGCGCACCTATGGCCAGGTGGCGGTGAACTACGCCGAGCCGGTGATGCTCGACGACGTGCTCGATGAACACGCGCCGGACTGGCGCGAGCGCGTCGCCGAAGGAGGGCGGCAGGAGTGGATGAACGGCGTGGTCGATGCGCTCGCCCAGCGCATCCAGGTCAACATCAACCGGGCTGCCGACGTCAATCCGATCAACCTGCTCTCGGTCGCGCTGCTGTCCACCCCGAAGTACGCGATGAGCGAGGGCGATCTTCTGGCCCAGCTCGAACTCGCCAAGGCGCTGCTCGCGGCCGCGCCGTATTCGGACCGGGTCACGGTCACCGAGCTGGATGCGGCCCAGATCATCCACTACGGGGAGGAGTCCGGGCTGCTGGTCCGTACCCGCCACCCGCTGGGTGACGTGCTGTCCTTCGAGGGCGAGCAGGCGGTGCTGCAAAGCTATTTCCGCAACAACGTGCAGCATCTGTTCGTCTGCGCGGCGTGGGTGGCGAGCTGCTTCCAGAATGCGCGCCGGATGTCGCGCGCCGGAGTCGTGCGGCTCGGGGAGCTGGTCTATCCCTTCCTGCGCCGCGAGCTGTTCCTGCCGTGGGACGAGGCCGGGTTCGCGGCCCAGCTGGAAGCCACCATCGACGCCATGGTCCGGCTCGAGCTGCTTTCCTTCGACGATGCTTCGGGGTATCTCCAGCGCGGCCCGGGGCAGACCGACGCAGTGTTCCGCCTGCGCGTGGTGGCCAACTCGGTCATGCAGGCGTTCGAGCGCTACTACATCGGCATGGCCGTGCTGGCCAAGAACGGCTCGGGCACGATCACCGCGGCGGAGCTGGAGAACCTGTGCCACCTGACCGCGCAGCGGCTTTCGCTGCTGTATGCGCCGAGCGCTCCCGAATTCTTCGACCGCGCGCTGTTCCGCGGCTTCATTGCGACCCTGCGCGAGCTGGGTCTGGTGCGGGTCGACGAGGCCGGCAAGCTCACATTCGGCGAGGCCCTGGAAACCTGGGCGAACGATTCCAGGCTGATCCTGTCCCGCGAACTGCGCCACTCGATCCTCAAGATAACGCCTGATATGGCGCGCGAGGCGGCGCCGGCGTCGGAGTCGTCCTGAAGGGGTGAGGCGGGGAAGCCGGCCGCGTGCCGCGGCGCGGAATCAGAGATCCTGCTTGTAGCGAACGTAGGGCGTGCGCCCGCCGGGGACTTCGAGTGCAGGGAGGTCCGACAGCGGCCACTTGCTGGTGTCGGGCGCCTGGTTGAGCAGGTTCTGCGCGCCGAAGCTCAGTTCGCCCTGCCAGGGCGTACGCCATGAGAACCCGAGGTCCAGGACCTGGAAATTCCCCTGGCCGCGCGGCAGTTCGATCAGGCGTCCGGTCAGGCGCCCACTGAGGCCGCGATAGCCCACGCCAAAGGTGACGGTGGTCGTGTCCCAGCGCTGCGGCCCGCCCAGCAGCAGGTTCATTTCCTGCGAGCCCAGGCTGGCGCCAGCGCTGAGCCAGCGCTGCGCGCCCAGGTCGAAGCGGCTGGTCCAGTAGGCCTGGCGCAGGCTGATGTCGCCGAGCGCGATGGGCGCCAGCGGAGGCAGCGCGGGAAGCGGCGTGGCGGCCTCGCCCGGCGCGGGCAGCACGTCGTGTGCGGTACGCAGCGGCGCATCCAGCCAGGCCAGGCCAAAGCTCATGTCCATTGCGCCGTCCGAGGAGCGCCAGCCGGTGTCCAGCACCAGAGCGGGGCGTGAGGCCGACGCCAGCAGCAGGTCGTCGCGCCCGCCGATCTGGGCCAGCAGGCACTGCTGGCTCAGCGGCCCGAGCGTCACGGCCACCTGTACGCCCTGATCGCAGAGCAGGGCCAGGCCCGCGTTGGGATCAGGCTGCAGGCTGGCGCGAACCCGGCGGCCCGCCGGGGTGCTGCCCTGCACCCTCAGGCCGGGCAGGGTGCCGCTGCGCGGAAACAGGCGATCCAGCGGAGCGACGCCGCTGGCGTCGGGTTCGAGCAGCAGCAGCGCTTCGATCTGCCCGCTCTGCGCGTTCAGTACCGGCAGAACCTCGCCATGCGCCAGGTCGTTGACCGGGTCCACGGCCGCGGCGGCCGTTGCCCACGCGAGCGCAGCGGCCAGAAGCAGGCGTGCGGGTGCGGCGCGACGGCGGTTCGTGTGCGGT
The DNA here is from genome assembly GCA_934525595.1 of uncultured Chiayiivirga sp. Classification (GTDB taxonomy): domain Bacteria; phylum Pseudomonadota; class Gammaproteobacteria; order Xanthomonadales; family Xanthomonadaceae; genus Denitratimonas. Next base: position 51,366 of record CAKSZJ010000006.1, read on the forward strand.
TGCATGGACTGCGCTTGGATTCCTGCACTGTCGCCGAAGTTCCCTCGGGACGGCAATTGCGGCGGTGCAGCGATTCTAGCGTTTTCATGGGGGTTTAACAATTGAGCGGGCCGTGCCGGAGACGCCGTGCCACGCGCTTTTTCGGCCCCTGCGCACTGCGCCCGCTGCGTCCCCGGGGCAGTACATGCGAGCTCGCGCACAGCCCGGCGCGCCGGGCATGGACAGCGCGGGTGCCAGACGTGACACTAAGCGGTGCCGGCGCGCGCCGCCGGCAGGATCGACGGTCCGTGCGGGCGGTCGGGGAGCCCGGCACGGGGCAGGGGTGCGGTCGCGGATGCGGCCCAGATGCAGGTTCGGGGGATGATGCAACACGGTAACGCCATCGCGGCAGACCAGGCGTCGGCAGCTCGAGGCACGGACGTCGCGCGCTCCGAGCTGGTGCTGACGGGCAATCGGGTCCAGTCGCTGCTGGAATCGCTGCTGGCCTGGTCGCGCCAGCGCATGGAGGCGCGTGCGCACGGCCTGTACGTGCGCGATGCCGCGGGCGCACTGGAATGGTGTGGCGGGGCAGGGGGCGTGGATCGGGAGGCCGCAGACCTCCTGGCCACGGCGTACTGGCGCGGAGAGGCTGCAGCGCTCTCGCCCGGCTGGCTTGCGTTGCCCTTGATGGATCGTGAGGAACGCGTGGGCGTGCTGGTCACGCGGTTCCGCAATCCGATCAGCGCCGGCCAGAACGACGCCATGGAGGCCGCCGCGTGCATCCTTTCGCACCGGCTTCCCGGGGCGCTGGAGCTGGAGCGCCTGAGCCAGGCCGTGGAAAAGCTGGCCGAGGCCGAGCGGCTCCAGTACGCGCTTTACCGCATCGCCGATCTCGCCAGCGGCGAACGCGAAATGGGCGTGGTGCTGGCCGAGCTGCACGCCATCGTCGCGGGGCTGATGTACGCGGAGAATTTCTACATCGCGCTCTACGATGCGAAACGCCAGATGATTTCGTTGCCGTACTTCCGCGACAGCGTCGATTCCGATCCGCCCGGCACCGCGGAAATCCCTGCGAGCCTGTGGGAGGGATCGCTCACGCTGCACGCCCTGCGCACCGGCAAGGCGATGATGGGCCCCTCGGACGCGCTCCTTTCCGAGCACGGGCTCAAGCCCGAAGGCTTCGGGCCGCACAGCGAGGCGTGGCTGGGGGTGCCGATGCTGCGGGCGGGTGAGGTGATCGGTGTGCTGGTGGTGCAAAGTTACGATCGCCGCCGGCGCTATGGCGAAAAGGACCGCGCCCTGCTCAACTTCGTGGCGCAGCACGTCGTGACCGCGCTCGACCGGGTACGATCGCACGAGGAGCTTGAGCGACGCGTGCGCGAGCGCACCGAGGATCTGAAGGCCGCCAACGAGGCCCTGCAGCGCCAGGTGCAGGAACGCGAACGCTCCGAGAAGCTGCAGGCGGCGCTGTTCCGCATCGCGGAGCTGGGGTCCACCAGCGGCAGCCTGGACGCGTTCTACGAGTCCCTGCATGGCGTGATCGGCGAGCTGATCCACGCGCGCAATTTCTACATTGCCCTGCTGTCGGAGGACGGCGCCCATCTGGAGTTTTCCTACTCGGTAGACGAGCGCGACCCGGTGCGCCGGACGCGCCAGATCGGGTGCGGCCTGACGGAGTACGTGCTGCGCACCGGGCAACCCCTCCTGGCCGATCGCGCCCGCATCAATGCGCTGGAGGAGCAGGGCGAGGTGCGCTCCTACGGGACGGTGGCGATGATCTGGCTCGGCGTGCCGTTGATCTACGATGCGCGCACCGTGGGCGTCATGGTCACCCAGAGCTATGACCGGAACCAGGGCTACGGCAAGCGCGAGCAGGACATCCTCACCTTCGTCTCCTACCACGTCGCCAACGCGTTGCAGCGCAAACGGCAGGCCGATTCGCTGCGCGAGGCCAACGTGGTGCTGGAGGAGCGCGTGCGCGAGCGCACCGAGGCGCTGGCCGCGACCAACCAGATACTGCGCGAACAGATTGCCGAGCGCGAGCGCGCTGAACGCCGCCTGCGCCACACCGCGTTGCACGACACCCTGACCGGCCTGCCCAACCGTGCCCTCCTCCTGGAGCGCATGGCGCGCGCGCTGGAGCGCTACCGGCGCGAGCCGGAGGCCCATGCCTTCGCGGTGCTGTTCCTGGATCTCGACCGATTCAAGGTCGTGAACGATTCGGTTGGCCATCTGGTCGGCGACGAGCTGCTCAAGGCGGCGGGCGCGCGGATCCGCACCGAGCTTCCGGACGGCGCGCTCATCGCCCGCCTCGGCGGCGACGAGTTCGCGATCCTGCTGGAGGCGCCCGATGCGGCCACGCGGGCCCAGGATCTGGCGCAGCGCATCATCAGCACGCTGGAAGAGCCGCTCCACGTCGGCGGCAAGGACATCTACAGTTCCACCAGCATCGGCATCACCTTCGCCCAGTCGCACTACCGCACCGCCGAGGAACTGCTGCGCGATGCGGACGTGGCGCTGTACCGCGCCAAGGCGAACGGACGGCGGCGGTTCGAGATCTTCGACGAAGCACTGCGCGGCCAGGTGCTGCTGCAGATGGAGCTGGAAGGCAATCTGCGCCGCGCGGTGACGCGGCGCGAGTTCGAGCCGGTGTTCCAGCCGATCTTCCACCTCGATGACGGAGGCATCGCGGGCTTCGAGGCGCTGCTGCGCTGGCGCCATCCCCAGCACGGCCTGCTTGCGCCGGGAGCGTTCCTGACGCAGGCCGAGGAGTCGGGCCTGTCGGAGGAGATCGACTGGCAGGTGTTCGACACCGCTTTCGCGCAGGCGGAGGCGCTGCTCGGCCGCGAGACCTACCTCGGCATCAATGTCGGTGCCCGGCACTTCCGTGCGCCGCAGTTCGCCGAAGCGCTGCTGTACCGCCTCGATGCGGTGGGATTCAATCCGGCGCAGTTGCGGATTGAAATCACCGAGCGCGTGCTGCTGGAGGATCCGCTGCACAGTCGGGAGCTCATGAATCGGCTGCGCGGGCACGGCATCACGGTGGCGCTGGACGACTTCGGCACCGGCTATTCCTCGTTGAGCTACCTGCACCAGTTTCCGCTGCAGGCGATCAAGATCGACCGCTCGTTCATCAGCCCGCTCGACAGCAGCGACCCCGGCAACTCGCCCACCGTGCTGCGCGCGATCCACGCACTCGGCACCGAGCTCGGCCTGGAGGTCATCGCCGAAGGCATCGAGACCGACGAGCAGCTTCGCCTGCTCAAGGGCCTTGGCCGCGGAACCTGCGGGCAGGGATTCCTGCTCGCGCGCCCGGCCTCGGTCCACGACCTGCTGGGCGCGGGCCTGCGTGGGCGATGAGCCGGCGCGCCTACTGCGGCGTGGTGGGGCCGGGTGCCGCGGGTTCGTGGAACAGGCTGGTGATGTCGATCCGGTCGAAGGCGTAGCGCTGGCCGCAGAACTCGCAGGTCACGGTGGCCGTATCGTCCTGCAGTGCGGCGTGTGCCTCCGCTTCGCCCAGGCCGCGCAGCATGCCGCCGACGCGCTCGCGTGAGCAGGTGCAGCCGAAGGCCAGGGGCTGGCTGGAAAGCAGCCGCACGCCGTCCTCGTGGAACAGGTGGTAGAGAAGGGTTTCGGCCGGCAGATCGAGCAGCTCGTCCTCCGTCACCGTGTCCAGCAGGGCCTGCACGCGTGGCCAGGCGTCCTCCTCCCCGTCGTGCCCCGGCAGGAGCTGGAGCAGCAGGCCGGCGACGCGATCTCCGCGCTGCAGCAGAAGCAGGCGCGTGGGCAGCTGCTCGGACTGGGCGAAGTAGCGCTCGCAGGCGCTCGCCAGACTGTCAGCGTCGAGCCCGACCAGACCCTGATAACGCACCGGATCGCGTTCGCCCGGCATGCGCGATTCGACAGTGAGCGCCAGCAGCGCGCCGTCGCCGAACTGGCGCGGGGTCAGCGGCGTCGGCACCGGATCGCTCCAGTGCGCCAGGCCGCGCAGGAGGCCCGGCTCGCGATACTCTGCATACACGGTGCGCAGCGCCGCCTCGCCGCGCAGCTGGAGCGAAGTGCGACCTTCGACCTTGAGGTGGCCGCCGAAGAGCGCCGTGGCAGCCAGCGATTCAGCCAGCACCTGCGCGACTTGGGCAGGATAGTCGCCGGTGGCGCGCACCGCACGCCAGCTTTCGTGCAGGCGCACCATTACGCCGCGCACGTTGGCGCCTTCGATCAGGAAACGATGCAGGAGGTCGTTGGAATCGGGCGGGTGCGGCATCGGGGCGTCTTTGGGAAGGATGGAGCGACTATGGTGACGCGCCGCGGCGCCTTCAAGACACGAGTCGGACTGAGCGGTGCGACGTCTCGCCAGCGGCGCTGGCTGCGCCGCGTGGCGTCTGGCCTCGTGCTGCTGCTGGCCGTCAGCCTGGCGCCCGTGCTGGCGCTGCGTTTCCTCGACCCACCCACCAGCGCGGTCATGCTGGCGCGGCAGTGGGAAATGCGCGGCGATCCCGGCTTCGCATTGCGCCAGGAGTGGCGCGATCTGGACGATATCGCGCCGGAGCTTGCGAGTGCGCTGGTGGCGGCCGAAGACCAGCGCTTCCCGCACCACAGCGGTTTCGATTTCGATGCGATCTCGGCCGTCGTCGCGGCGCGCGGCCAGCGTGCGCGGCTGCGCGGCGCCAGCACGATCAGCCAGCAGGTGGCCAAGAACCTGTTCCTCTGGAACGGACGCAGCTGGCTGCGCAAGGGCATCGAGGCCTACTACACGATCGCGATCGAACTTTTCTGGCCCAAGCGCCGCATCCTGGAGGTCTATGCGAACATCGCCGAGTTCGGTGACGGCATCCACGGCGCGCAGGCCGCTTCGCAGCATTTCTTCGGACGTGATGCCGACCGGCTCGATGCGCGCCAGGCGGCGCTGCTGGCGGCGGTCCTGCCCAGCCCGCGCCGCCTGCATGCCGATGCGCCGACGCCCTATCTGCTGCGCCGCCGGGAGTGGATCCAGCGGCAGATGCGCCAGCTCGGCGGCCCGGACTGGCTGGCCGAATGCTGTGGCATCGAAGGTCGGGCGCGGTAGCATGCGCGGCCCTGCGGGAGTTTCATGATGGATCGGTCCCAACCCGTGCGCCCGACGCTCGTCGTCGTGGTGCCGGCCTACAACGAAGCGGCGGTGCTCGCCCGGTTCCATGCGCGTCTGGTGGCCGTACTCGACGGGCTGGACGTGGATGGCGGCGTCATCTACGTGGACGATGGCAGCCGCGATGCCACCTGGCAGGTCATCGAGGACATCGCCGCGGGCGATGCGCGCGTCGCGGCGCTGAGGCTGGCGCGCAACTTCGGCAAGGAGGCGGCGCTGACCGCAGGCCTGGATCAGGTCGATGCCGACCTTGCGTTAGTCATCGACGCGGACCTGCAGGATCCGCCAGAGCTGATTCCCAAGTTCCTCGCCCGGTGGCGGGAGGGCTACGACGTGGTCTACGGCCAGCGCCTGGCGCGCGACGGCGAAACCTGGCTCAAGCGCGCCACCGCGGCCGCCTTTTACCGCGTGATGCAGCGTCTCTCGGCAACCCCCATCCCGCCCGACACCGGCGACTTCCGCCTGATGTCGCGGCGCGTGCTCGATGCGCTGCGCGGCCTGCGCGAGCGCCAGCGCTTCATGAAGGGCATCTTCGCCTGGGTCGGATTCCGCCAGTGCGCGCTGCCCTATCGGCGCGATCCGCGCGAGGCGGGCACCAGCAAGTTCAATTACTGGAAGCTCTGGAACTTCGCGCTGGAAGGCATCACGTCCTTTTCCACCGCGCCGCTGCGGGTGGCGACCTATGTCGGCCTTGTCACCGCGCTGGCGGCGTTCGGCTACGGGCTTTGGATCGTGGCCAAGACGGTGCTCTGGGGCAATCCGGTGGCCGGCTATCCCTCGCTGATGGCGGTGATCCTGTTCCTGGGCGGCATGCAGCTCATGGCGCTGGGCGTGATCGGCGAATACCTGGGCCGGCTCTACATGGAGGCCAAGGCGCGGCCGCTGTACCTGCTCGACGCTTTTCGTCCGGCAGGCACGGGAACCTGCGAGACGGCCGTCGCGCCCTGGCAGCACACGCCTGTCGATGCGCCCTCGGCGCGGCCGCCTGCGGGATCCTGAACGTGAGTCTTGACGCCAAGCTGAACGAACTGCTGGTTCGCTTTGCTTCCCGCGTGAGGGCGCAGATTGCGTCCAACGCATTGAATATGCATGGAATAGATCCGGACGAAGTGGAGCAGGAGGTGCGCATCCGGCTTTGGAAGGCGATCGAGCGTGACCCAAACGCCGAGTTTCCTGCGTCTTACATCCAGCGAGTGGTGGTCACGACCATCGTGGACGCGGTGCGGCGCGCGCAGGTGCGCGCCGCCGACCCGCTTCCCGACGGCGAAAGCGGCGTGGAGCTGGCGGCCGGCGGTCCCGGCCCGGAACGCGCCGCGTCGGAAACCCTCAAGGTCGAGGCCGTCGCGCGCTGCATCGAGACCCTGCCGGTGCGCCGGCGGCGTCCGCTGCAGCTTTACCTGCAGGGCTTCGGCTTGCAGGAAGTGGCCGACCTGAGCGGTTTGACGCTCGATGCCGCCCGCAAACTGATCTATCGCGGGCTGGATGAAGTGAAAGCGCGCATGCGCGAAGAAGGACTGGAGGATTGAGGATGGACGAGGCGCGGATCAAGGAACTGTATCGCCGCCACACGCAGGCGGCGCTGCCCAAGGCCGGGGACATCGTCGAGATGCTTTCGCGCCGCGGCGCGTCGGCCGATGAAGCCGCGGCGCTCGATCGCGTGGCCGCGAGCGCGGCCGGTGCCGATATCGCGCGCACCGTGGCGGCGCTTGGCCCGGATATCGAATCGCTCGCCAGCCAGGTGCGCCTTGCGCGCCAGCCGCAGGTTGGCCGCCTGCGCACCATCGTGCGCCGCAGTTTCGCGCTGGCGGCAGGCGTGGGTGCCCTCGCCGTGCTGTTCACGCTGATGCCGCGTCCGGGCCAGGCACCCGGTGCGCCCGCGGTGCCGGCGCACGAGCCGGACAGCGTGATCATGTCGGTGTCGTTCGAGCCGAGCGAAAAGCTGCCCGCCGCCAGCCGCGATGCGGCCATCTTCAAGGGCAACTTCGATTCCTGAGCCGCGCCGGATGCCATGAGCGTTTCCCCGAACGCCCCGGCCACGCCGGGGCGTTCTTCATCGGGACGCGCGCCGGTTTCTCACATGACCTGGCTGGCCACCGCGACGAAGTGGCAGGCGCTGCCGCCCAGCACGAACCCGTGCCAGATCGAGTGCGCGTAGCGAATCCGCCGACTCATGTAGAACAGCGTTCCCGCGGTGTAGGCGACGCCGCCGGCGAAGAGCCAGCCCAGCGCCCAGGCGTCGAGCGCGCGGGTCATCGGCACGATCGCCACCAGCACCAGCCACCCCATCGCGATGTAGAGCAGGGTCGACACGAGCTTGAAACGGCCCGTGAAGAAGAGCTTGAACACGACGCCGGCGACCGCCAGCGTCCAGATCACCGCGAACAGGCTCCAGCCCCACGCGCCGCGCAGCCCGATCAGGGTGAAAGGCGTGTAGGTACCGGCGATCAGCACGTAGATCGCGCAGTGATCCAGGACCTTGAGGCGCGCCTTGGCCTGCGGGTGCGGGATGGCGTGGTAGAGCGTGGAGGCGACGTAGAGCAACAGCAGCGTGGTGCAGAACACGATGGCACTGGCCAGCTGCCAGCCGTCGCCGCGCAGGGCGGCGAGGGTGATCAGCACGGCGCCGCCGGCGAGCGCCGCTGCGGCGCCCAGGCCGTGGGTCAGGGCGTTGGCGACTTCTTCGCGGAACGAGGCGGCGTGGGTACTCATGGCTGGCGAAGATAAGGCCCCGGCCCAGGCGGAACAAGTCGAACCCGACCGCGCGGGGGCGCGGGTTCAGGCACCGAGGGCGCTTGCGGCATCCCGCGGCGGCGCGCCGGGCCGTCACCCGCCCCGGCCGGCGGGGGTATCCTGCGCGTCGGCCGGCGTCGAGGCGATGACCGCCGGCGCGGTGGCAGGTATCGACGAGGCGCAGCGCAATGCAAACATCCAGACACGAGCGGATCGCGGGCGGCCTGCTGGGCCTGCTGGTCGGGGACGCGCTGGGGGTTCCCTACGAGTTCTTTCCGCCGCAGCGCCTGCCGCCGGTCGAGGCGATCGAAATGCAGTCGCCCGCAGGCTTCCCGCGTGCGCACGCGGGCGTGCCTCCCGGCACCTGGAGCGACGACGGTGCCCAGGCGCTGGTGCTGCTGGACAGCCTGCTGGCCAACGACGGCCTGGACCTGGCGCATTTCGCCGAGGGCCTGACGCGCTGGCTGCACGACGGCTTCTATGCGGTGGACGGCGTGGTATTCGATGTCGGAATCCAGACCAGCACCGCGCTACGGCACCTGCGAGACGGCGTGTCGCCGGAGCGTTCCGGCCCTGCGCGGGAGCGCGAAAACGGCAACGGCGCGCTGATGCGGGTGCTGCCGCTGGTGCTCTGGCATCGCGGCGACGATGCCGCGCTGGTGCGCCTGGCCATGCGCCAGGGATTGCCGACCCACGGGCATCCGCGATCGCAGCTGTGCTGCGCGATGTACTGCCTTTGGGCACGTGGGGTGCTGGAGCGCGTGGAGGCGCCCTGGCAGCGTGCTGAAGAGACGCTGCGTGCGCTGCCGGCAGGCGCGGTGGACCGTACCGAACTCGAGCTGATCCTGCAGCCGCATGCGCCCTGCGGCACCGGCTACGTGCTCGACACCCTGTGGACGGCGCGGGATGCGTTCGAATCGACCGGCAGCTATGCCGACTGCGTGCGCCGCGCCGTCGCCTTTGGCCATGACACCGACACCAGCGCGTGCGTGGCCGGCGGCATCGCCGGCCTGGAATACGGCGTGGACGCGATCCCGGCGCGCTGGTGCCAGGCATTGCGCGGCATGGAACTGGTCGCGCCGCTGCTGGCCAGACTCGAATCGGGCTGATTCCCCGTCTTGCGGGTGCGCCCGCGCGCCGCCATGCTTCGCTTCCGATCCGCGAGGTACTCCATGTCCGGACCCAGTCACGTCAGGGAAACGCCGATCCACGACCACCGCCTTCTGGTGGCCGCGCTGGAAAGCGGCTGCAAGCCGCCATCCGCCTGGCGCATCGGCACCGAGCACGAGAAGTTCGGCTTTTACCTGCCCGATCGCGGCGGCGACCCGGCGCTCGCGCTGCGCCCGCCGCCCTACGCGGGCGAGCGCGGCATCGCCGCGCTGCTCGAAGGCATCGGCGCGCTGGGCTGGAACCGCATCGAGGAACACGGCCAGCTGATCGGGCTGTCGCGCGACGGTACCTCGGTCACGCTGGAGCCGGCCGGCCAGCTCGAACTTTCCGGCGCGCCGCTGGAAACCATCCACCAGACCTGCTGCGAAACCATGCGCCACCTGGATGACGTGCGCGCCGTCGCCGATCCGCTCGGCATCGGCTTCCTCGGCATGGGTTTCCAGCCCAAGTGGACGCGCGAAGACATGCCCTGGATGCCCAAGGGCCGCTATCGGATCATGCGCCGCTACATGCCGAAAGTCGGCGACCTCGGCCTGGACATGATGACCCGTACCTGCACGGTGCAGGTGAACCTGGATTTCTCCAGCGAGGCGGACATGGTGAAGAAGTTCCGCACCTCGCTCGCGCTGCAGCCCATCGCCACGGCGCTCTTTGCCGACTCGCCCTTCACCGAGGGCCGCCCCAACGGCTTTGTTTCCTATCGCTCGCACATCTGGACCGACACCGATCCCGACCGCACCGGCCTGCTCGACTTCGTGTTCGAGGACGGCTTCAGCTTCGAGCGCTACGTCGACTACCTGCTCGACGTGCCCATGTATTTCCTGCACCGCGGTGACGAATACATCGACGCGGCGGGGCAGAGCTTCCGCGACTTCCTTGCCGGCCGCCTGCCGGCACTGCCGGGCGAGCTGCCCACGCTGCGTGACTGGTCCGACCACATGACCACCGCCTTCCCCGAAGTCCGCCTCAAGACGTTCCTGGAGATGCGCGGTGCCGACGGCGGGCCGTGGAACCGGCTGTGTGCGCTGCCGGCGTTCTGGGTCGGTCTGCTGTACGACACCAATGCGCTGGACGCGGCCTGGAATCTGGTGCGCGACTTCAGCCGCGACGAGCGCCACGCGCTGCGCGATGGCGTTCCGCGCCACGGCCTGCGGCTGCCGTTCCGGCAGGCCACCGTTCGCGAACTGGCGCTCCAGGCGCTGGAGATTGCGCGCGCCGGCCTCGCGCGGCGCGCGCGCCTGAACGCACGCGGCGAGGATGAAGGCCATTTCCTCGATCCGCTGTTCGAGATCGCGCATTCCAACAAGACGCCCGCCGAGCGCAAGCTGGACTTGTTTCACGGGGCGTGGGGCGGTAGCGTCGACCCGGTCTTCACCCAGTTCGCCTATTGAGTTTCGCCATGCCAGCCATCACTCCACCGGCGCCGCGCGTGCGCTTCGACGCCGCAGCCATTGAACGCCTGGAGACCCTGCTTTTCGAAGAAGGCCTGCCGCAGGGTGGCATGCCGCTGGAGGCGGTGGACGGCCTGTTCAGCGCCGCACTCGTCTCGCCCGGCGAACCGATCGAATTGGCCGAGGTGCTGCCGCTGGCGCTGGGCTCGCCGGATGCGGTTGCATCCGATGAGCTGCGCGATCTCCTGGCGCGCATGTGGGAGGCCACGCGCACGCGCATCGTGCGCGGGCCGACCGGTGACCTGGCGCAATGCCTGCCGCTGATCCTGCTTCCCGATGCCGAAGAGGACGACCCGGACGCGCCGTCCGGAGAGGCGATCGAGGCCGAGCCGGAGGGCGAGGAATCCGCGCTGGACGAGCCCTTCCCCGTCGGTGCCGTCTGGGCCCTCGGGTTCAGCGTGGCCTACGGCCTGCGTGCGACGGAGTGGGAGGCGCGTCTGGAGGAAGACGAGGAACTGTTCCAGATGGTGATGGACATCTTCGACCTGATTCCCGCGCCCTGGGAGTATGGCGCAGCGGATGAGGACGGCGACGATGGGCTGGACACGTTCGACGACGAGGACGACCTGGATGACACGGCGCTTTTCCAGGCATCGGATGGCGACGAGTCCGAGCGGTTCATCGACGCCGGCGATGACTTCGAGGACGATTTTCCACTGAACTACGGGGAGCGCATCGACATCATCGCCGAGCTGCCCGAGATCCTGTATCGATGCCACCTGCGCCGCATCGAGGAGGCGACGCCGCGTACGCCCCGGCGCGCTCCGGCCGCGCCCGGCCGCAACGATCCCTGCCCCTGCGGCTCGGGCCTCAAATTCAAGAAATGCCATGGCGACCCGGCGCGATTGAACTGAACGGGCCCCCGCGCATGACCTGCGGCAGGGTGCGGCGGCAGCGCCTGAGCCTATGATGGCGCCATGCTCTCGCGCCTGAGCCACACCCAGCTGCTGCGCTATGCCGGCCTGTTCACCTGGGCCTGCGTCGGCATCCCGCTCGTCCTCAACAGCTGGTATTTCCACGAAGGCCTGTCGCGCGGCGACCTGATTGCCTGGCGCGTCGCCTACTTCTCCTTCGGTCTGGGCTACTGGATCCTGACAACCCGGCTTGGCCGGTCGCCGCGCCGCCTGCCCGACATCACGCTGCTGACCCTCATCACGGTCTGTGCGATCGCGGTCAGTCATTTCTCCAACAGTGGCCTGGGCGGCGGGCTGCTGCTGGTGATCGCCGGCATCCTGCCGTGGATCCTCGGGCTGCGCGTGGGGCTGGCGTGGCTGGTGCTGCAGCACGTCGCACTGGTACCGGTGTTCGCCAGCCGCCCCGAATTCAGCGTGATCGAGGCCGTACTGCAGGCGCTGTTCTACGTGGGCTATTCCACCGTCGCCTTCGTCACCGGACTGGTCGCGCGCCAGCAGGCGCAGGCGCGCGAGGAACAGCGCCGGCTGAACTCCGAGTTGCACGCCACCCGCGCGCTGCTGGCCGAATCCAGCCGGCTCAACGAGCGTGTCCGGATATCGCGCGAACTGCACGACCTGCTCGGCCACCACCTGACCGCCCTGAGCCTCAATCTGGAGGTGGCCACCCACCTGAGCGAGGGCCGCGCCCGCGAGCACGTGCAGCAGGCCCACCTGCTCGCCCGCCTGTTGCTGACCGACGTGCGCGAGGCCGTCAGCCAGCTGCGTGAGGGCGGCACCATCGACCTGCACGAGGCGCTCGGCGCCCTGGCCCAGGGCGTGCCGTCGCTTACCATCCACCTGGACCTGCCCGAGCGGCTGGCCCTCAACGATCCGCTGCGCGCCCAGGTCATCCTGCGCTGCGTGCAGGAAATCATCACCAACGCGGTGCGCCATGCCGGTGCCGACAATCTCTGGATCACCCTGACCCACGAGGGCGGCGGCATTGCCCTGAGCGCCCGTGACGACGGGCGCGGTGCCAGCGATGCGACTGTCGGCAACGGCCTGCGCGGCATGCGCGAGCGGCTGGTGGAATACGGCGGCCGCCTTTCGATCGCCACCGCCAGCGCGCGTGGTTTCGCCCTTGACGCCTTCTTGCCCCTGGAGGGAAACCCATGATTCGAGTCTGCCTGGTCGACGACCAGACCCTGGTTCGCCAGGGCGTGCGTTCCCTGCTGGAGCTGTCCGACGACATCCGCGTGGTGGCCGAGGCCGGCGATGGCCGCCAGGCATTGGACACCATTCCCGAGGTCAATCCCGACGTCGTGCTGATGGACCTGCGCATGCCGGTGATGAGCGGGCTGGAGGCGCTGCAGGCGCTGGCCGCTCGCGGCCAGCTCCCGCCCACCATCATCCTTACCACCTTCGACGACGATGAGCTGGTGCTGGCGGGCCTCAAGGCTGGTGCGCGCGGCTTCCTGCTCAAGGATGTCTCGCTCGAACAGCTGGTCGATGCCATCCACACCGTGGCCGAGGGCGGCTCGCTGGTGCAGCCTGCGGTGACCGAGCGCCTGCTTTCGGGGATGCAGACCCTGCGCAACGACTTCGCCTCGCTCGACCAGCCCGACCCCCTCACCGAGCGCGAAACGGAAATCCTGCGGCTGATGTCGGGGGGCTATTCCAACCGCGAAGTGGCCGAATCGCTTGGCGTGGCCGAGGGCACGGTCAAGAACCACGTTTCCAACATCCTCTCCAAGCTCGGCGTGCGTGACCGCACCCGCGCGGTGCTCAAGGCCTTCGAGCTGAAGTTGATCTGAGGCGGTGGCGGCGGGTGTTCCGCCCCTGCGCCGGGCGGCGCGGCTGGCCCCGGATTCGCCAGGTTGCGGCATGGGGCAAGAAAGGTCGTCGGGCCTGATGCGGCTCAGCCCGGCTTCAGCTATGCTTCGCGGCTCGCGTCGTCGCCGTCCCGAAACGGGCCTACCGGCGGCGCGAAGTGGCGAGTGAGGAGCCTCCGGAGAATCCCGAATGACCCGTTTTCTTGAATTGCTGATGTCCGCAGTCATCGTGGCGATCCTGTTCGTCGTGGTGGGCGTGTTCCTGCCCAGTAACCGCGTCGTCCAGCACAGCGTTGAAACCAGCCACCCGCTGCGCCAGGCGTTTGACACGATGAACAGTTTCAAGCGCTTTGCAGAGTGGAATCCGCTGCGCCAGCACGATCCGAGGGTTGCCTACACCCTGTCCGGTCCTGCCGAAGGCGTCGGCGCGCAGCTCGACTATGTGTCGGCGCTTCCGGAGATCGGCAAGGGCAGCTGGCACATCACCGAGAGCGAGCTGGACAGCCATGTCCGCCACACCGTCTACAACGACAAGTACGGGCAGAACAAGAACTACCTGATGACGTTCCGCCAGAAGGGCAAGATCGTCGAGATCGACTGGAAATACTCGGTCGACTACGGCTGGAGCCTGCCGGGTCGTTACGCGGGCCTGTACGTCGACCGCACCGTGGGCGACGACATGAAGCGCGGCCTGGCGAACATCGCCAACCTGCTGGCCTCGATGCCCAACTTCGACTATCGCAACCTGGACGTGCAGGACACGGTGGTCGCGCCGGTGAACATTCTCTACATCTCCACCACGGCGGACCGCAACATCACCGCGGTCGAGAACGCCATGGACGTGGCCCTCAAGGACATTCGCGCTGCCATTGCGGCCAACCGCCTGGTGGAAGCGGAGAAACCGCGCCTCATCACGACCAGCTTCGGTTCCGACAAGTACGAGTTCGACGTCGCCATCCCGGTGGCGCTCGCCAGCGATCGCGTTGCCGAGGGCGAGGCCGCGGCGGAAGAGGGCGAGGGCGCCGAGGCCCGGAACGACAGCAGCGTGGACGCGACGGCGGCGAAGGCGCCGGTCGATCTCACCCCGCCGGCGCCGCTGGAGGACCTGCGCCTGCCGGACAACGTGCGTCAGGGGCAAAGCTATGGCGGCCGCGTGCTGATGGCGGCCTATCGCGGCCACCCTGCGGCGCTGCCGCTGATTCGCGACCAGCTGCGTTCCTATGCCGCCGCGCACGGTGAAAACCTGCACGACCGCGCCTTCGAGGAGTACCTCTCCGAGATCGCCGAGACGGCCGCCGAGGATGCGCAGTTCCGCGTGTACTGGCCGATCCAGTAATCCACGCACGACCCCGCGGCGCCCCGCGCGCCGCGGGGTTTTCCCGCCCGGCGGCCGAGGGATTCGTCGCCTTTTCGCGTGCTTTGTGCAGGGTCGGGAACTTTTCACCACTTTTGCGGTAATTCGGCGCGCAGCGCGGCGCCGTGCTCCCCATGGGCCGGCCTGCCGCATCCCGAGGGAGAACCCATGATCGAAACCCGAAGCCTTACCAAGACCTACGGCCGCCTGCGTGCGGTCGATGGCGTTTCCTTCCGCGTCGAGCCCGGCCAGGTGCTCGGTTTCCTTGGCCCCAACGGCGCCGGAAAATCCACCACGATGAAGATGATCGCCGGCTTCCTGACGCCTACGTCGGGCACCGCCAGCGTCTGCGGCCACGACGTGCGCGAGCAGTCCATCGAGGCGCGCCGCGCGCTGGGCTATCTGTCCGAGGGCGCGCCCAGCTACGGCGAGATGACGGTGCGCGGCTTCCTGGAGTTCATCGCCGACGTGCGTGGACTGACCGGCGAGCACCGGCGCCGGCGCCTGGACGATGCGATCGGCCGCCTGCAGCTGGAATCGGTGCTGGGGCAGGCGGTGGACACCTTGTCCAAGGGCTTCAAGCGCCGCGTCGGGCTGGCCCAGGCGATCCTGCACGATCCGCGCGCGCTGATCCTGGATGAGCCTACCGACGGCCTGGATCCGAACCAGAAGCACGAGGTTCGCGGGCTGATCCAGGCGATGGCTGCCGAGCGCACCATCATCATCTCCACGCACATCCTGGAAGAGGTCAACGCCGTGTGCTCGCGCGCGATCATCATCGCCTCCGGGCGCGTGCTGGCGGATGCCACGCCGGCCGAGCTTGAGGCGCGCTCCCGCCACCACGGCGCGGTGTCGATGCGCGTTGCCGATCCGCTCGCGCTGCGCATGGGCCTGAGCCGGATCGAGGGCGTGGCGCAGGTCGAGGTCGAGGAGGGGCTCATCATCGCCTTCCCGCGCGCCGGCCAGCGCATCTTCGAGCGTGTGCAGGATTTCCTGCGCGCCCAGAAGATCGAAGCCAGCGAGCTGCAGCTCGAACGCGGACGCCTTGACGAGGTGTTCCGTTCCATCACCCAGGCCGCCCGTCCGGCGAAGGAGGCCGCATGAGCCCGATCCGAGCGGTCTTCCGGCGCGAGCTGGCGAGCTATTTCGCCACCCCGGTAGCCTACGTCTTCATCGTGATCTTCCTGATCCTTGCCGGGGCGTTCACTTTCTACCTCGGCGGCTTCTACGAGCGCGGTCAGGCCGACCTGCTGCCGTTCTTCAACTTCCATCCCTGGCTCTACCTGTTCCTGGTGCCGGCGGTGTCGATGCGGTTGTGGAGCGAGGAGCGCAAGAGCGGCACGATCGAGCTGCTGCTGACCCTGCCGGTGACGATGTGGCAGGCGGTGCTGGGCAAGTTCCTGGCGGCCTGGGCGTTCCTGGCGATCGCGCTGGTGCTGACCTTCCCGATCTGGCTGACGGTCAACTATCTGGGCGATCCGGACAACGGCGTGATCCTGGCCGGCTATCTGGGCAGCGCGCTGATGGCAGGCGCCTTCCTGGCCATCGGTGCGTGCCTGTCGGCCACCACGCGCAATCAGGTGATCGCCTTCATCCTCACCGTGGTGGTGTGCTTCCTGATGCTCCTTGCCGGCTTCCCGCTGGTGCTGGAGTTCATCGGCGCGATCTTTCCGCAGGGTGTGGTGGACGCGATAGCGGGGCTCAGCTTCCTCACCCACTTCTCGGCCATCGCCAAGGGCGTGGTGGATCTGCGCGACGTGCTCTTTTTCCTCCTGGTCATCGGGTGCTGGCTGGTCGCCTGCGCGCTGGTGATCGACCTCAAGAAAGCCGATTGAGGAAACGCCATGAATCTTGCCCAACGACGCATTTCCACCGGCGTTGCGCTGCTTGCGCTGGCGCTGCTCTTCATTGCCCTGGTGGTGCTCACCGGCGGGGTGTTCCGCGGCGCGCGGATCGACCTCACCCAGAACCGCCTCTACACCCTGACCGAGGGCACCCGAGCCATCCTAGGCAAGCTCGACGAGCCGGTGAACCTTACCTTCTACTACTCCGACGCCGCTTCCCGCGACCTGCCGCAGCTGCGTACCTACGCCACGCGGGTGCGCGAACTGCTGGAGGAAATGGCGGCGCGCTCGGGCGGCAAGCTGCGTCTGGCGGTGATCGATCCGCAGCCGTTCTCGGAAGACGAGGACCGCGCCACTGCGATGGGCCTGCAGGCGGTGCCGCTGGGCAATACCGGTGACACGCTGTTCTTCGGCCTGGCCGGCAGCAACGCGGTGGGACAGGAGGCGGCGATCCCGTTTTTCCAGCCCGACAAGGAAGCCTTCCTCGAATACGACGTCGCCAAGCTGGTGTCGAGCCTGGCAAGCGATGCGCGTCCGGTGGTGGGGCTGATGAGCACGCTGGCGATGGGGCCGGGTTTCGATCCCGCCGTCGGCCGCCCGACCCAGGGCTGGGTGATCGAGTCGGAGATGCGCAATCTGTTCGACGTGCGCCGGATCGAAACCAACGCCACCGCGATCGACGAGGACATCAAGGCCCTGGTCGTGGTCCATCCACGCCACCTGTCGGCCGATACGCTCTACGCCATCGACCAGTTCGTGCTGCGCGGCGGTCATCTGCTGGCCTTCGTCGATCCCAACGCCGAGCAGCAGGCGCCGGGAACCTCGGCCGATCCGACCCAGGCCGCGTTCGAGGACAAATCCTCCGACCTGACCGAGCTGTTCAAGGCCTGGGGCGTGGCCTACGACCCGGGCCGCGTCGTGCTCGATGCCCAGCGCGCGCTGGAAATCCAGACGCAGCAGGGCGCCCCGCCGGTGCGTCACCTCGCCGTGCTCGGACTGACGCGCGATGACGCCAACCCCAACGACGTGGTTTCCGCGCAGCTGGGCACGATCAACGTCTCCAGCGCCGGCAGCTTCGCGCTGGCCGACGGCGCCACGGTCACCCTGGAGCCGTTGCTGCAGAGCTCGGCCAGCGCCGCCCTGGTCGATGCCGAGCGCGTGCGCATGCTGCCCGATCCGGACCTGCTGCGCGCCGATTTCAACCCTACCGGCGAGCGTTATGCGTTGGCGGTACGCCTGGCGGGCACCCTGCCCAGCGCCTTTCCGCAGCGCAGCGGCGACGGGCATCTCTCCGAAAGCCGCGAGCCGGCCAACGTGATCCTGGTCGCGGATACCGACCTGCTGGGCGACCGGCTCTGGGCGCAGGTGCAGCAGTTCTTCGGCCAGCGCGTGGTCAACGCGTTCGCGAGCAACGGCGACTTCGTGATCAACGGCATCGACAACCTGATCGGCAGCGGCGACCTGATCGCGGTGCGCACCCGCGCAGGCTCTTCGCGCCCGTTCACCACGGTGGATGCGCTGCGGGTCGAGGCCGACGCACGCTTTCGCGCCAAGGAGCAGGAACTGCAGGCGCGCCTGCAGCAGACCGAGGACAAGCTCACTGCCCTGCAGCAGGCCAGGCCGGAGGGCAACGCGCTCGCGCTCAGTCCCGAACAGCAGGCCGAACTCCTGCGCTTCCAGGATGAAAAGCTGCGCATCCGCAAGGACCTGCGCCAGGTGCGTCGCCAGCTGGACGAAGACATCCAGGCGCTCGGCGGCAAGCTCAAGTTCCTCAACATCGCCGGCATGCCGCTGCTGCTGACCCTGGGCGCGCTCGCGCTCGTCGGGTGGCGCATGCGCCAGCGGAGGGCTGCGGCATGAGGACGCGCTCGCTTCTGATCATTGGCGCGGCCGCCGTGCTGGCCCTGCTGGCGGCGGCGTGGGTTTCCTCCTTGCGTACGCCCGATCCGGCTTCCGCCCAGCCCGGTCCGCTCGCGCCAGGGCTTTCCGAGGCGCTCGATGCCGTTACCCGGGTCCGCATCATCGCCGCGGGCGATACCGTGCTCGCCACGCTGGAGCGCGATGAGGGCGGCTGGCGGCTGGCGGAAAAGGGCGGCTATCGCGTGGACGTGGAAAAGCTGCGCGATCTGTTGTCCAGCATCGCCGCCGCACGCCGCGTCGAAGCCAAGACCGCGCTGTCCGAGCGCCACGTGCAACTTGGGGTGGAGGATGTGGCGGCGGACGATGCGCACGGCGTGCGCGTGGACATCACCACCCCGCAAAAGACTTGGAGCTACATTGTCGGCGACAACCTCGCACGCGGCAGCGGCACCTACGTGCGCGCGACGGGCGAGGCGCAAAGCTGGCTGATCGGCAGCAACCTTGCGGTGGAGCGCAGTCCGGCAAACTGGCTGGTCAAGCGCATCATCGATGTGGGCGCCAACCGCATCGCTTCCATTGCCGTGGCACCTGAAACCAGTGCGGGTTTCAGGCTCGTCCGCAGCGACGGCGATCCGGCCTCGGACTTTGTCTTCGCAACCCTGCCACGCGGACGCAAGGCCGCCGAGGGCGGTTACCAGCGCGAGGCGCTTGCCGGGGTGCTGTCGGGCCTGATGTTCGAAGACGTGTTTCCAGACGCGGACATGCCAGCACCGGAAACCACCCGCAGCACGCAGTTCCTGCTTGACGATGGTCGTCGCGTGACGGTTCGTTCATGGCAGCAGGAGGGGCGCACGTTCGCGACCTTCGCGATGACGCTGGATGAGGATGCGGCGGCGGCGTGGATCGCGCGCCAGCCTGTGCCTGAAGCCGGTGACGATGCCGATGCCGCGCCCGTTGTCACGCTGGACGCGCTCGCAGCCGAAGTGGCGGGTTTCCAGGAGACGCATGGCGATTGGGTATACGCGCTGCCGACGTTCAAGGCATCCAACCTCAACAAGGAACTTGAGGACTATCTGGAACCGGAAAAGTGAGCATGCCGGCGCGGCGCTACGCTGCCGCCCTCGGTGCGGTGTTCTGCGCGCTGGCCATCGGCCTTGGTGCCTATGCCGCGCATGCCGCATCCCAGGATGCGCAGGCGCGACTGGATACCGCCGCGCTGCATCTTTTTTTCCACGGATTCGCACTCGCGGTTTTTGCGCTGCGGCAATGCGGTTTCTGGGCGATGGCGAGCCTGGTGCTCTGGGTCGCCGGTTGCGCGATGTTCTGCGGCAGCCTTGTCGCGGGCGCGTTGTGGGGCGCTTCCACGGCACTTGCGCCGGCTGGCGGCATTGCACTGATGCTCGGCTGGATCGCACGTGCGGTGGCGTTGTGGCATCCCCGATCCGCTGTCGATGCTGCGCCGCAATAAGAAAGACGCACACAAACCAGTGTCAACGGGCTTTTTTCCCTACGCCGCCGTACGCATAATCGACCTTCCACTAGGGAGGACACCATGAGTACGAAGACCCTCGGTGCGCGTTCGCGCACGATGATCGCGCTGGCAATCGCCACGATCCTTGCCGGCACCGGCGCCCAGGCCGTGACCATCGAAGGGCCCGGCCTCACGCATCCCGGAACGATCACCTACGATGCCGCCGGCATTCCCACCGTCACCGGCGCGACGGACGAGGACGCCGCGTGGCTGATGGGTTACGCCCATGCCCGCACCCGTTTCTTCCAGATGGACACCCTGCGCCGCAGCGCCAGCGGCACCGTGGCCGAACTGGTGGGCGCGGCGGGCCTTTCCCAGGACATTCAGGTGCGCACGCTCGGCCTGCGCCGCGCGGCGTGGGAGTCGTGGGCCAAGGCGACGCCGCAGCTGCGCGCCCAGCTCACCTCCTATGCCGATGGCGTCAACGCCTGGCTGGCGAAAAATCCGCTGCCGATCGAATACGGCGCGCTGGAGCTGACCTCCGCCGATCCGTGGACTCCCGTCGATTCCATGGTGATCGGCAAGCTGCTCGCCTATCAGCTCTCGTTCGACCTCGACACCGACTACACCGTGCGCCTGGGTGCCTACCAGCAGGCCGGTGCAGCCGCCGGCTTCGACGGCAACGCGCTGTTCTTCGGCGACACCCATCGCTCCGCGCCGCCCGACGCGCGTGCCTCGATTCCGGATTTCGTGCCTGGTGGTGACGTTGCAGCACCGGCCAATCCGAAGGCGGGCGCGCCCACTTCCGCGCCGCTCGATCCCTCGCTGCTGGCGCTGTCCCAGCAGTATCGCGACGCGGTGATCGACAACCCCATCATCGCCCCGCACATGAAGCGCCGCGAAGACCGCGCCGGCAGCAACTGGTGGGTCGTCAGCGGCGAGCACACCGCCTCGGGTCGCCCGATCCTCTCCAATGATCCGCACCTTTCGCTTTCCCAGCCGATGCTGTTCCAGGAAGGCCATATCGTTTCCAACGACCCGCGCTACCCCACCCCGATGAACTCGGTCGGATCGATCGCGCCCGGCACGCCGTGGCCGCTCCTCGGCTGCGCCACCGACTTCTGCTGGGGCCTGACCACCAATTCGCTCGACGTCACCGATACCTACCAGGAACAGTTCGTCCTCAACTCCTACGGTCTGCCCACGCACACCGTCTACAACGGCGCGCGCGAGCCGGTGCTGTGGGTGTTCCAGAGCTACTTCGTCAACCAGATCGGCGACGGCGTGGCCGACAACGTGGTGCGCGACAACTCCATCGGCTACACCAACGGTGGCATCACCATCATCGTTCCCCGCCGCAACAACGGTCCGGTGGTGCAGACGTCCGGCAACACCGGCCTGTCGATCCAGTACGCCGGCTGGGGCGCCACCTACGAGCTCGAAGCCTTCCGCAAGATCAACCGCGCCAGCAACCTGGACGAGTTCCGCGCCGCCGTGCAGGACTTCGACGTCGGCTCGCAGAACTTCGCCTACGCTGACAAGGAGGGCAACATCGCCTACTTCGTCAGCGCCGAAATGCCGATCCGTGAAGACCTCCAGGCGGGCAGCGTCAACGGCGCGCCGCCCTTCATCGTGCGCAAGGGCACCGGCGGCAACGAGTGGATGCGCCCGGTCAACCAGTACCCGGCCCAGCACCTGCCCTACGAGATTCTCTCGCCGGAGGAAATGCCCTACACCATCAATCCGGCGCAGGGCTACATCGCCAACGCCAACAACGATCCGGTCGGCACCACCTTCGACAACAACGCGCTCAACCAGCTGCGTCCGGGCGGCGGCATCCTGTACTACGCGCCGGGGCACTCGTCCTACCGCATGGGCCGGATCGATCGTGAAATGCAGGATCTGGTGGCGCGCGGCAACATCACCGTGCAGGACATGATGAAGCTGCAGGCCAACGTGCAGCAGCTCGATGCCGAACTGGTGCTGCCGCACGTCCTCAACGCCGCCGAGAACATCGAAGCCTGCGGCTACGGGGATGACGAGGGCCTGTCCGAGGCGCTCGGCCGCCTGGCGGGATGGGATTACTCCACGCCCACCGGCATCCAGCAGGGCTTCGACGCCGGCGACAACCCGATGGCGCTGGCTCCGCCGAGCGATGCGGAAATCACGCGTTCGGTCGCTGCCACGCTGTGGGCCGTCACGCGCGGCCAGCTGATCCGCAACACGATCGACTACACCCTGACAAAGTACGGCCTGGGCAGCTACCTGCCGAGCGCCAGCGATGCCTACGTCGGCCTCAAGTTCCAGCTCGACGCCTTCGGACCGCTCGGCGGCAAGGGGGCCTCGGGCCTGGACTTCTTCACCAACGTGCCGGCCGATCTGGGGTCCGCGGCGAACGGCGTGCGCCGTGACTGCGTACTGCTGGGCAGCGTGCGCGGAGCCCTGGACCTGCTTGCCAGCGAATCCTTCGCGCCCGCGTTCGGCGGCTCGACCGACCAGAACGACTACCGCTGGGGCAAGCTGCACCGCATCACCTTCAAGCACACCCTGGGCTCGGCGCTCAGCATTCCCGGCACCGCCGGCTATCCGTTCCAGGATCTCGCCGAGGGCCTGCCGGGCATCGCGCGCCAGGGCGGTTTCGACGTGGTGGATGCCTCCGGCCACAACGCCCGTGCCAACAGCGTCAACGGCTTCACCTTCAGCTCCGGTCCGGTGCGCCGCTTCATCGGCGAGATGACCGATACGCCCACCCTGCTGCAGATCGCCCCTGGCGGTCAGGACGGCAACCCCGGCGGCATGGGCTACATCAGCCAGCTGCCGCTGTGGCTGGTCAACGGCTACAAGCCGATGGTGATCGACCCGGCCGTGTCCGAAGGTTCGGCCGTCGCGCGCCTGGAATTCAGCCCCAAGTGAATCCGGGCAGGACATCCGGATGATCCGCACAAACGGGAGCGCGAAATGCGCTCCCGTTTGTTTTTGCGCGGCCCCGTGCTGCAATCCCGGAAATGCCTGCCGTGCCTGCCGCCATCCGGGGTTTTGACGTCGAAGCCGCGCGCGCCCATCTCGCGCGCTGCGACCGCAAGCTCGCGCGCTGGCTCGACCGCATCGCGCCCATCGCACCGGATCCACGCTGGCTGGAGCCCTTCGACCCGGTCGATGCGCTGGCCCGTGCCATCCTCTACCAGCAGCTCAGCGGCCGGGCTGCCGGCACCATCGTGGCCCGGGTGGAGCAGGGCATCGGCTCCGTGCGCCTGCACGCCGACACCCTCGACCGCCTCGATGACGATGCGCTGCGCGCCTGTGGCGTCTCGCGCAACAAGGTGCGCGCACTGCGCGATCTCGCCGCGCGCGAGCGACTCGGCGAGGTTCCCGGTGTGGACGACATGGCCGGCCTCTCGGACGAGCAGATCATCGGCGCGCTCACGCCGATCCGCGGCATCGGTCGCTGGACGGTCGAGATGATGCTGGTCTTCCGCCTCGGTCGCCCGGATGTGCTGCCGATCGACGACCTCGGCGTGCGGCGCGGCGTGCAGTTCGTCGATCGACTGGACGAAATGCCCAGGCCGCGGGAGCTCGCCGCGCGCGGCGAACGCTGGAGGCCGTGCCGCAGCCTCGCCGCGCTCGCGCTGTGGCGCATCGCCGATCTCGCCACCGGAGCAGGCGCGCCGGTGAAACGCTCGCAGGAATAGAAGCGCCCGACAGGCGCCCCCCCGGGCCTGCGTGCCCCGCACGGGCCGATTGCCCGCATGCCGGACGGAAGCGGCGTGCACGTGGATCTTGAGTCCCGCCGTGACGGATGCCATAATGCGCGGCCCTGATCGGCCCGCGCGGCGGAATGGTCGACAGGTTTGCGGGCGGTTAGCTCAGCGGTAGAGCACTACCTTGACATGGTAGGGGTCACAGGTTCGAACCCTGTACCGCCCACCACCGTCCTTCGTGATCACGGCTCTGGCAATGCCACCCGGATACGCAGGCGGTCGGAAAAGCGCGGCGCGTGACGCATTCGGCTATGTAGCTCAGCCGGTTAGAGCACGGCACTCATAATGCCGGGGTCGGTGGTTCGAGTCCACCCATAGCCACCAAAACTCCAAATAAAAACAACATGTTGGAAAGAAACAGCCCGCCCTGGACGCGGGCTTTTTTGTGCTTCGTGTTCGTGCGCGCGGTTCCCGGAAAGGCATTACATAATGCGGGCCGCTACAGCCCGTCCCGTTCTCATGCGCGGCTCCGGGACGCTACTGGGGCAGGGCGTCGATCAGCGCGATCATGCGCCTGCGGAGGTCGGCATCGGGCAGCGGTCCGGATCCGGCGGCGAGGTTGTCTTCGAGGTTGGCGAGCCGGTGGGTGGCCGGGGTGATGGCGGTTACCGCGGGATGGCTCGCCACGAACTTGAGGAAGAACTGGCCCCAGCTGTGTGCGCCGAACTCGGCGGCCCAGTCGGGCAGGACGCGTCCGGCCACGCGCTTCCACAGCCGGGTGCGGCCGAACGGGGCGTACACCAGGACCGCGATGCCGCGCTCGGCGGCGAGCGGCAGGAAGGTTTTTTCCGCGTCGCGGTCGTCGATCGCATAGTTGGTGCCGATGAAGTCCAGCGACTGTTCGCGCATCGCTTGCGCCAGCGCGTCGTATTGGGCGGAGAACGTCGTGGTGACGCCGAGGTAGCGCACCCGGCCCGCCTGTTTGGCTTCGCGCAGGATCGGCAGCTGGGTGGCGAGGTCGCCCATGTTGTGCACCTGCACCAGATCGATGGGCGATTTGCCCACGCGCTCGAAGGAGGCTTCGAGCTGGCGCCGTGCCGCCTCGGGATCGGCCTTGCCGTCGCGCGGGGCGACGTTGAGCTTGGTGGCCCAGAAGAGCTTTTCCGCGAGGCCGAGCTCGCGCACCAGGCCGCCTGCAACCGCTTCGGCGGTGCCGTAGCCGGGCGCCGTGTCGAAGACGCGCCCGCCCACTTCGGCCAGGCGCAGAAGCACTGCGCGCAGCGCGTCGGTGTCTGCTCCGGCGGCGGCCTGTGCAAAGGTGGCCGAACTGCCCAGGCCGATGATCGGCAGGCGCTCGCCGGTGGCGGGAATGGTGCGGGTGAGCGGCGAGGATACCTGCGCGGCCAGCAGCGTGCCGGGCGCCATCGCCAGCGCGCCCAGCGCGGCGGTATTGGCGAGAAATGCACGACGTGTCGCCATGATCGAATCTCCTGCCTGATGTCGTGCCGATCATGGGGCCGGCGCGTGGGTCAGTCCAGCCCCGTTTCAGCTGCGCGGGCCCCGGCGCTTTCTCGCGGCGACAGCCCGCGTCTATAATCCGGAGGTCCGGCCTTTTGCCGCCAGCCACAAGCCAGAGGGTGTCGCGTGAACAACGATGTCGAGTTCCTGAAACGCTTTTCGATGGTGATCGCGTTTCTCATTTTCCTGGGCTTGTGCCTCATGCTGCTGGGCTACTCCATCGGACAGACCCAGCCGCGTGACGTGGATCCGACCGCGCAGGCGCGAACCCTTCAGCGCATCACGCCGGTGGGCGCGGTGTACGCGGGCGCCTCGGGCGCGGCGGCGGCGGCTGCGGCGGCCGAGCAGGCCAGGGCTGCTGCGGCCGGCACGGTCGCCTACGACGGCACGCTCGACGGCGAGGTGATCTACAACAAGCTGTGCAGCGCCTGCCACGGCACCGGCGCGGGCGGCGCGCCCACGCTCGATCACGCGCACTGGGATGCGCGCCTTGCGCAGGGCGTGGAGGTTCTCATCCGGCATTCGATCGACGGGTTCACCGGCAGCGCCGGCCTGATGCCCGCGCGCGGCGGTAATCCTGCCCTGTCCGATGCGCAGGCCGAAGCCGCGGTCCACTGGATGATCGACAACCTGAAGTAAGCTTGGCGCAATCGCCCGGCAGCGCCGCCTTCGGGCGGCGTTGTCGTCTGTGGAGGAATCGTCATGACGGGCCGAGTGATCTGGGCGATCGTAGTGGCCGCTGCGCTGGCGGGGTGCGGCGTGGCGGAGTCTGACGGCACCGAGGACGGGGCGGTGGTTCGGTCCATGCCCATCGGAAGCATCCAGGGCACGGGCGCGACGAGCCCTTACCTCGACCAGCGGGTCGAAGTGCAGGGCGTGGTCACGGGGAATTTCGTCTCCGGCCTGGACGGATTCTTCATGCAGGACGCCATCGGCGAAGACGACGGCGATCCGGCAACCTCGGACGGCATCTTCGTGGCGTGGCCGCGCGGCAGCATGCCCAAGGTGCGGCGCGGCGAACGCGTCAGGGTCTCGGGCACGGTGGCGGAAATCGTCGCCGGCGAAGGGAGCCAGACCGCGATCCAGGCCAGCGCCGTGGAGGTGCTGGGGCGCGGTGCGGCGCCCGTCACCGTGATCAGCGCGGCTCCGGAGCGCGCCGAGGCGTGGGAGCGGCTGGAAGGGATGTGGCTGCGCATCGACGCGCCGCTGACGGTGAGCGGCAACGATGGGCTGCTGCGCTACGGGGAGCTGGTCACCAGCTTCGGCCCGCGCCTGTTCACGCCCACCGAGCGCCATGCGCCGGGCAGCGGCACCCGGGCGGTGGATGCGGACAACGCGCGCCGCCGGCTGGTGCTCGACGACAACCGCAGCGGTGAATATCCCAAGAGCGTGTGGTACCTGCCCGAACCGCTTTCGGCGCAGGCGCCGCTGCGCAGCGGCAGCATCGTGCACGGCGCCGAGGGCATCCTGCAGCACGCCTGGGGCTGGCGCCTCCAGCTCACCGAAGCGCTCGAGCGCATCGAGCAGGCGCCGCGCCCTTCCGCTCCGGAGCTGCCCGAGGGGCTGCGCGTGGCGAGCTTCAACCTGTTCAACTGGTTCAACGGAGACGGCAAGGGACACGGGTTCCCCACCCCGCGCGGCGCGGCCGGCATCGGCGAGATGAACCGCCAGCGCGACAAGCTGGTCGCGGCCATTCTCGGCATCAGGCCCGACGTCGCGGCGCTGATGGAGGTGGAGAACGACGGCTTCGGCCGCAGCAGCAGTCTGGCCCAGCTCGTGGCGGCGCTGAATGCGCAGTGGCCCGAGGCCGGCTATCGCCTGGTCGATGCCGGGAAGGGGCCGGGCGTCGACGCGATCCGGGTGGCGATGATCTACCGTGAAGCGCGCGTCGCGCCGCTGGGGGAGGCCGCGTCGATCGCTGAAGGCGCGTTCTCCGAGCGGCATCGCGCGCCGCTGGCGCAGGCCTTCGAAATGCATCCGGGCGGCGCGCGCCTGGTGGTGGTGGCCAACCACTTCAAGTCCAAGGGCTGCGGTGAGGCCGATGCGGCCGATGCCGACCAGCGCGACGGGCAATCCTGCTGGAACGCCTCGCGCCTGGCCGCAGCGCAGGCGCTGGACGCCTGGATCACGTCCGACCCGACCGGCCAGGGCGCCCACGGCACCGTCATCCTGGGCGATCTCAACAGCTATGGCCGGGAGGATCCGGTTCGTGCGCTGATCGACGCGGGCTGGCGCGACGCCTTCGATCCGACGGGCGATGCGCGGCCCTACAGCTTCAACTATCGCGGGTTCAGCGGCCGGCTGGATCACGCCCTTCTGTCCCCCGGCCTGCGCGCGCGGCTGCGCGCGGCGGTGGAGTGGCACATCAATGCCGACGAATCGGAAGCCTTCGATTTCCAGATCCGCAACCGCGACAAGAGCTGGTATGCGCCCGATCCTTACCGCTCCTCGGATCACGATCCGCTGGTGCTGGTGCTGGACATGAAGGATTAGCGCGCCGTGTGATCGCTCCGGCCGACCCCGGTATCATGCGAGCCTTTCCCCTTTCCGGATGGGTGTCGTGAACACGACCCTCGAAACCTTCCCCGACGTGGACGCCACGCTGCACCTGCCCGGTCCGGCCGGCGCGCTGGAGGCCATCGTCGAACACCCCGAGGCGGAGTGCGCGCGGCGCGGCGTCGCGGTGGTATGCCATCCGCACCCGCTGCACGGCGGCACCATGCACAACAAGGTGGTGACCATGGTCGCGCGCAGCCTGCGCGAGCTGGGCCTGGTCACGGTGCGCTTCAATTTCCGCGGCGTCGGCGAGTCGGCCGGCGAATACGACGAAGGGCGCGGCGAGACGCTGGACCTCCTGGCCGTGGCCGACTGGGTGGGTCGCACCCGCCCGGACGATGCGCTCTGGCTGGCCGGCTTTTCCTTCGGCAGCTATGTCGCCCTGCTGGGGGCGCGCCACCTGCCGGTGAAGCAGATGATTTCGGTTGCACCGCCCGTCGGGCGCTG
This sequence comes from uncultured Chiayiivirga sp., assembly GCA_934525595.1. Taxonomy (GTDB): domain Bacteria; phylum Pseudomonadota; class Gammaproteobacteria; order Xanthomonadales; family Xanthomonadaceae; genus Denitratimonas. Next base: position 79,294 of record CAKSZJ010000006.1, read on the forward strand.
GGATTTTTCCGCGGCCATCGCGCCGCCATGTCCGTGGCTGGTGGTGCAGGGCGAGGATGACGAAGTGGTCGAGCCGCAGGCGGTCTACGACTGGATCGAGGCGATGGACGACCGGCCGGCGCTGGTGCGGATGCCCGAAGCCGGCCACTTCTTCCACCGCCGCATGATGGACCTGCGCGGCGTGGTCAAGAACGGCGTGCGCGCCAACCTGCCGCCGCCCGTTGCGTGAGCCCTCCGCTCGACCAGACCCCGATGCGGCCCAGCGCCGCCTACGAGGCCGGCGTGGCTGCGGGCCTGTGGCAGGCCGATCCGGTGCAGTGCGAGGTGCTGGGCGAGCTGGATCGCATCCACGACGAGCTGCGCGCGCGCGAGGAGGCCGGTGCGTTCACCCGTCTGGCGCGGCGCCTGCGCGGGGAAACGCCGGTGCGCGGCCTGTATCTGTGGGGCGGCGTCGGGCGCGGCAAGACGTTCCTGGTGGACCTGTTCCATTCGCACCTTGGCGGCGTGCCAAAGCGGCGCATCCACTACCACCGTTTCATGGGCGAGATCCACGCGCGCATCCGGGCGCTGGGCGAACACGCTGACCCGCTGGTGCAGGTGGCCGCCGACTGCGCGCGCGAGTTCCGCGTGCTGTGCCTGGACGAGTTCTTCGTGCTCGACATCGGCGATGCGATGCTGCTGGCGCGCCTGCTCGAGCAGCTCTTCTCGCGCGGCGTGACCATCGTCACCACGTCCAACATCGCGCCGGAAAACCTTTACAAGGACGGCCTGCAGCGTGCCAGTTTCCTGCCCGCCATCATCCTGCTCCAGGCCCATTGCCGGGTGTATGAACTGCACAGCCCGCTCGACTACCGGCTGCGCGCGCTGAGCCACGCCAGCGTCTGGCAGACTCCGCTCGGCGATGTGGCCGAGGCCGCGCTCGCCGCGGTCTTCGCCCGGCTGGCGCGCCATGCCGCCGCCGAAGAGGAGGCCGGGGCGCTGGAGGTGAACGGGCGCCCGGTCGCGGTGCGCGAGATGGCCGACGGCGTGGCGTGGTTCGAGTTCGCCGCGCTGTGCGACGGCCCGCGCGCGGTGGCCGACTACATCGACATCGCGCGTCGCTTCAACACCGTCATCGTTTCCGGCATCCCGGTGTTCGATCGCAACAGCGAAGATCCCGCCTATCGCTTCGTGCTGCTGGTCGACGAGCTCTACGATCGCGGCGTGGTGCTGGTGGCTTCCGCCGCGGCGGCGCCCGCCGAGCTCTACCAGGGCCGCCGCGTGGCGCGGGAGTTCGAGCGCACCGTCAGCCGCCTGACCGAGATGCAGTCCGAGGAATACCTGGCGCAGCAGCACGCGCCGTAAGCCCGGAACCGGCCGGCACCGGCACCGTCATCCCGAAATCGCGCAGCGATATCCGGGATCCATTTTGATCGTGCTGTGAGCGCAGGCGCGGGAGTGGCGTGAAGAAGGCGGCACGCGGCCGACCCGGCTTCGCGCGCAGCGTTGTCCGCGTCAGCGCGCCCGCAGGCGCCAGGCCGCCAGGCCGCCGAGTGCCAGCAGTATCAGCGACAGCGCCCACGGGGCGTTGGCCGGGACGAACGTGAGGCCCGTTCCGGTCGGGCTGGCGCGCACGGTGAAGGACATCACCGACGGTTCGGAGCGCGTGGTGCCCACGACCGTCGCCAAAACGCTGACGTCGAAATCACCGACGGGCAGGTAGCCCAGGTCGGCGATGACGGGAAACGGTGGGCCGGGGGCGGCGAGGCACAGCGTTTTCGGAGGCAGGGGCGGATCGTCTGCGGTCCGCAGCCTCAGGGTGTATTCGACGAGGATGGCGCCGCCGTCACGGGATACCGCAACCTCGCCCGGCATCATCAGTTCGCAGTAGTTGTAGCCGCCCGTGCCGATCGTGAGCGTCAGCAGGACCCGGTCGAGCGTCGTGGGCTCGGCGGGCGCCAGCGGTCCGATCCATGCCGGCTGCGCCGAGGCGGGCAGGCACATCATCATCGCCAGCGCGAAAAGCCAGGAAAGACCTGCTGCTTTCATTGCAAATCTCAGAAAATACAGGCACTTGCAGGTCACTGTAATGCCGCAGGGGGTGGTTGGCCAGCACGTGGCTGCCGCCGCCGCGGCTGGCCCGCTACTATTGCCACCCCACCTTCGCGAGACGTACGCACATGGGCATCCTCGATTTCATCAAGGGCGAAGTGATCGAGATCATCGAATGGACCGATGACTCGCGTGACACCCTGTCCTACCGCTGGCCCGACGACGACAAGAACATCAAGAACGGCGCACAGCTCATCGTGCGCGAGTCGCAGATGGTGCAGTTCGTCGCCACCGGGCAGTACGCCGACCTGTTCGGCCCGGGCAAGCACACCCTCAGCACGCTGAACATTCCGATCCTGTCGCGCATCTACGGCTGGAAGCACGGCTTCGAGTCGCCGTTCAAGTGCGATGTCTACTACCTCAACACGCGCCTGTTCACCGGCAACAAGTGGGGCACCTCGAACCCGGTGATGATGCGCGACGCCGACTTCGGCGTGGTGCGCCTGCGCGCCTTCGGCACCTACGATTTCCGCATCGTCGATCCGCCGAAGTTCCTGAAGGAAGTGGCGGGCACCGACCAGAACTTCCGTCTCGACGAATTCGCCGACACCATGCGCTCGCGCATCGTCAGCATCTTCTCCGAGGCGCTCGCCACCGCGAAGATCCCCGCGCTCGACGTGGCCCAGCGCTACTCGGAAATGGGCGATGCGCTGCTGCCGATCATCAACCCGGCGGTGCGCGACAAGTACGGCCTGGAAATCACCAGCTTCATCGTCGAGAACGTCTCGGTGCCGCCGGAAGTGGAAAAGGCCATCGACGCGCGTTCCTCGATGGGCGTCATCGGCAATCTCAACGAGTATGTGAAATACCAGATGGGATCGAACATGGGGCAGGGCGGTGACAGCTCGGGCGCGGTTCCGGCGCAGATGGCGGTCGGTTTCGGCATCGCGCAGGAAATGATGAGGGGCATGACCGGCGGCGCGCAGCCGGCCGCAGCACCGCAGGCGCAGGCCGCGCCCGCCGCTGCGGGCGGGCTCGACGTGCTGACGCCCGAGCAGGCCGCACAGGCGCTGGGCGTGTCGGTGGAGGACGTGATGGCCTCGATCGAGTCGGGCGATCTCAAGGCGCGCAAGATCGGCAACGCAACCCGCATCGCGAAAAGCGCGCTGGAGGCTTTCCTGCGCGGCGAGTGACGCACCTTCGCGCGTCACGCGGACGGGGTCGGGAAGATCCCGTCTGCGCCCGCCGATTCCGGGGCAGGGTCCGAAGGACCTGGTGCACGCGGAATCAGGACGCGGGCGACGGCGATTTTCGTTCGCGTTTCCCGCATCGACCCGGGCTCGCCTGCTGCGAAGGCCCGGATTGCCAACACCCTGCATAGCCTGCCGTCCCGCCATGTCCGAACCCGCACCCACACGTACCGCCATCGGCAAGCACCCGTGCCCGGAGTGCGGCGGGGATCTGGAGTGGAACGCCGCGCGGCAGGCGCTGGTATGTCCCTACTGCGGCACCACGGCCCCGTGGTCGCCGGCGCAGGAGGACGATGCCGGCACGCAGATCCGCGAGCGCGATCTGGCTGAAGCGCTTGCCGATCCGGCGGCCGGACGCGGCTGGGGCGAGGCGCGCTTCGAGGTCAAATGCCAGAGTTGCCACGCGATTTCGGTCTTTGTCGGCACCCGCGCGGCGCAGCGCTGCGAGTTCTGCGGCTCGCCCTCCATCGTGCCGCACGAGGACCAGGGCGATGCCATCACACCCGAGAGCCTGCTGCCGTTCAAGGTCAGCGACGGGCAGGTGCGCGACGCCATCCGGCGCTGGTACGGCAGCCGCTGGTTCGCGCCCAACAAGCTCAAGTCGCGCGCGCTCACCGACACCCTGCACGGCGTCTACCTGCCGTACTGGACCTTCGATGCGCACGTTTCCGCGACGTGGACCGCCGAGGCCGGGCATTACTACTACGTCACCGAGACCTATACGCAGAACGGCCAGCGGCAGACGCGCCAGGTGCGCAAGGTGCGCTGGGAGCCGGCGGCCGGCGGCCTGACGCACTTCTTCGACGACGAGCTGGTGCCCGGCACCGTGGGCGTGGGCGAAGGGCTGCTGGGCCAGATCGCGCCGTTTCCCACGACTTCAAACCTCGTCGCCTACGCGCCGGAGTTCGTGCGCGGCTGGACGGTGGAGCGCTACCAGCTCGACCTGCGCCGCGCCGCCGATCTCAACATGGACCAGATGGAAGCCAAGACCCGCGCGCTGTGCGCGGCGCAGGTGCCGGGTGACACCCAGCGCAACCTGCAGGTGCAAAGCCAGTACCGCGGGCGCACCTTCAAGCACATCCTGGTGCCGGTGTGGCTGGTCAGCTATACCTACGGCTCGCGTACCTTCCAGATCGTGGCCAACGGCTACACCGGCAAGATTGCCGGCAAGCATCCGCTGAGCTGGATCAAGATCGCTCTGGCGGCGCTGGCAGCGCTCCTGGTCCTGGTGTTCGTGCTCGCCTACGGCCAGAGCCAGTAACGCTGGCACGCCCCTCCCGCACGCTCCGCATGCGGCAAGCGGTGCCGGCGGCCGCGTCTGCAACTGTGCGCTGCGCCACGATCGCGCACAGGACATATTCCCCGGCAGCTCCTATCATTTGCAGGTTCCGCACTGCAGCAATCCGTGGCGGCGCATCATGCCCGGGCGCGGGCCCATACCTCTTGCTGGAGAAGGACGGATGATCGATCTGACGGGGCGTACAGCCATCGTGACCGGGGCCGGCGGCGGTCTGGGACGCTCGCACGCCATGCTGCTGGCCAGCCGCGGTGCCAGGGTCGTGGTGAACGACATGAGCGAATTGGCCGATGCGGTGGTCGATGAGATCCGCGCCGCAGGCGGGCAGGCGCGCGCCGCGAAGTGCTCGGTCACCGACACCGAGGCGGTGCAGGCCATGGTCGACCAGGCGCTGGCCGACTGGGGGCGGGTGGACATCCTCGTCAACAACGCCGGCATCCTGCGCGACAAGAGCTTCGCCAAGATGGATCTCGCCGACTTCCGCCTCGTGCTCGACGTGCACCTGATGGGTTCGGCCATCTGCACCCGCGCGGTGTGGAACCCGATGCGGGCCCAGGGATATGGCCGCATCGTGATGACGACGTCCTGCAGCGGCCTGTACGGCAACTTCGGCCAGGCCAACTACGCGGCTGCCAAGATGGGCCTGGTCGGTCTGATGCAGACGCTGGGCATCGAGGGTGAAAGGAACGACGTCCGCGTCAACTGCCTGGCCCCGACCGGCGCCACGCGGATGATGGAAGGCATCCTGCCGGAGCAGCAGCTCGCGCAGTTCAAGACCGAACTGGTCAGCCCGGCGGTGCTGGCCCTGGTCAGCGAGAACGCGCCGAACCGCGCCATCCTCAGCGCCGGCGCCGGCGGTTATGAGCTGGCCTACATCGCCTTGACGCAGGGCATTGCGCTGGGCGAGGGCGCCACCGCCGAGCAGATCCTCGAACGCTGGGACGCGTTGGCTGACCGCCGCGATGCCTTCGTTCCCGTCACCGGGTTCGATCAGGCGCGCCACGAGCTGCGCAAGGCCGGATTCCCGCTGGAGGCCTGAAGCACGCGCCGGGCGCGTCCTCCGCTCAGCCGCTCAGCCGCTCAGCCGCTCAGCTCGGATAGCTCACTGCGCAGCACCTCGACGTTGCCCAGGTTCAGCTCGATCAGGCGCTTGAGGCGGGTGAAGCTGCCCAGATCGATCTTGCTGCAGGCGAAGCCGAGACCGGCGTCGTCCATGCGCGCCAGTTCCACGCCCATGCCGATCAGGATGCCGCCTTCCAGCCGCAGGTCGAGCCGGTAGCGGTGCCCGATCGCGCCGTTCCAGCCGGGCGGCTGCTCCACCAGCACGCCGGCCAGCGAAAGATCGACCAAGCGCGTGTTCCACATCGCGCTGCCGGAATACAGCCGCACGCTGCCGTCGATCGGGAAACGATGGAAGCGGCGCTGCGCGGCTTGGGCATCGCTGACCTCGACGGCATCGGTGGACGGGATACTGCTCATGCGCCTCGCGCCAGAATCAGTTCGAGCACGAACTTGCTGCCAAAAAATCCTAGGCCGAGCAGCGCCATCGCCACCAGGGTCAGGCGCACGGCGCGGCGTCCGCGCCAGCCGTAGCGCACCCGGCCCAACAGCAGCACGCCGAAGACCACCCAGGCCAGGAGGCTGAGCACGGTCTTGTGGACCAGGTGCTGGGCAAAGAGGTTTTCCACGAACACCACGCCGGTCAGGAGCGACAGCGTGAGCAGGGCGAATCCGGCACCGACCAGCCGGAACATCAGCGCCTCGATCAGGGTCAGCGGCGGGAATACCTGCAGCAGCCGCCCGAGTCGGCGCTGACGCAGGCCGCGCTCCTGCGCCCACAGCATGACCGCCAGCAGCGCCGCCAGGCTCAACGCGGCGTAGGCCAACAGTGAAAGCCAGGCGTGCAGCTGGATTTGCCAACCCATCACAGCCGTGGTCGCCGGCACCGTGCCGTGGTGGTAAAGCAGCAGCAGGAGCGCGGCGAGCGGATAGACCACCACGCCCAGCGCGCCGATCGGTCGGCTCAGGCTCAGTTCCGCGGTGAGTGCGGCGGTGCCGAGCGAAATCAGCGACAGCGCGGCGAAGAAATGCATGTCCGGCCCGCCGCCCGCGTGCCAGGCCGTCAGGTGCGAACCGGCGTGCGCCGCCGCCCCCAGCAGCGCCAGTCCGGCGGGAAGGCGCGTGGCACCCCTGGCATCGTCCGCCAGCGCACGCGCCTGCCACGCCGCGGCGGCGAAGTAGGCGATGACGGCGGCGTAGACGAGGAGCAGGGGCATCCGCGAAGTTTGGCACAGGCCGCCGAGGCTTGGCAGGCGTTGCCGCCGGAGCGGGCGACGTGCGGCCGGAACCACGCGATATACTGGCCGGCCCTGTCGCACGATCACCGCCATGTTCGATTCCCTCAGCCAGCGTCTTTCCACCACGATCCAGCGCCTGCGCGGGCGCGGACGCTTGACCGAGGAGAACATCCGCGAGGCCACCCGCGAGGTGCGCGTTGCGCTGCTGGAGGCCGACGTCGCCCTGCCGGTGGTGCAGGCGTTGGTCCAACGCATCAAGGTGCGTGCCGTGGGCCAGGAGGTGATGAAGAGCCTGACCCCGGGCCAGGCGCTGATCAAGGTGGTGCGCGACGAGCTGGCCGTGGTGATGGGCGCGCAGAGCGCCGAGCTCAACCTCAACGTGCCGGCACCTGCGGTGATCCTGATGGCCGGCCTGCAGGGCGCCGGCAAGACCACCACGGTGGGCAAACTCGCCAAGCTGCTCAAGGAACGGCGCAAGAAGAAGGTGATGGTGGTCTCGGCTGACGTGTATCGCCCGGCCGCGATCGATCAACTCAAGACCCTCGCCGAGCAGACCGGGGTGCTGTTCTTCCCCTCCGATCCGTCGCAGAAGCCGGTCGACATCGTGACGGCGGCGATCGGCGATGCGCGAAAGAGTTTCGTCGACGTGCTGCTGGTCGATACCGCCGGTCGTCTGGCCATCGACGAGGCGATGATGGCCGAGATCAAGGCCCTGCATCAGGCCGTGAACCCGGTCGAAACCCTGTTCGTGGTCGATTCGATGACCGGCCAGGACGCCGCGGTCACCGCCAAGGCATTCTCCGAAGCCTTGCCGCTGACCGGCGTGGTGCTGACCAAGACCGATGGCGACGCGCGTGGTGGCGCTGCGCTTTCGGTGCGCTACATCACCGGCAAGCCGGTCAAGTTCATCGGCACCTCGGAAAAGATGGACGGGCTGGACGTGTTCCACCCCGACCGCATCGCCAGCCGCATCCTCGACATGGGCGACGTGCTCTCCCTGGTGGAACAGGTCGAGCGCGACGTCGATCAGGAGAAGGCCGCCAAGCTCGCCGAAAAAGTCGCCAAGGGCAAGAAGTTCAACCTCAACGACATGCGCGACCAGCTCGAACAGATGCAGAACATGGGCGGCATCCACGCCCTGATGGACAAGCTGCCGGGCATGGGCCAGGTGCCGGACAATCTCAAGAACCAGGTCACCGGCAAGGAAGTGCCGCGCATGATCGCGATCATCAATTCGATGACCCAGAAAGAACGCCGCAACCCGGCGCTGCTCAACGGCTCGCGTCGCGCGCGCGTGGCCCGCGGTTCGGGTACCAGCCCGGCGCAGGTCAATCAGCTGCTCAAGCAGTACCAGGGCATGGAAAAGATGATGTCCAAGCTCTCCATGGGCGGCATCAAGGGCATGATGCGCGGCATGAAGGGCCTGATGGGCGGGCGCGGCGGCTTCCCGATGCGCTGAGGCCCGCGCGGCGCGCTCCGTGCCCGCGGCGCAGGCGTGAAGATCGGCGCGGCTGCAGCGCCCTCATCGACCCGGCGACGGCTCGGGGCGTACCTCGCGCCGCTCCATCCGCCACGCCAGTGCGGCCAGCGCCAGCCAGCCGGCCAGCCACGGCCAGGGCGATCCGCGCGGTGCGGGCGGTACATGGGTCACGTCCGAGAATGCCGGAGTCCGAAGCGCGATCTGCGCTTCGATGGCTTCGCGCCGGCGCCCTGCGCGCCAGGCCAGGCCCGCCTCGGCGGGAAGCACGGCGAACGGAATCCCGGACCCGCCGTCGAGCAGCCGGTGCCAGCCCTCGCGCGCCGGCCAGAATGCCGCGCAGCGCTGCGCGCCGGTGGCTGGATCGATCGGCAGCGGAACGGCTTCGCCGGCAGGATCGATCACCTGCGCGCCGTCGCTGAGCCCGCACAGCGCGACGCGCTCGCCGGGCCACAGCGGCTGCGGGATGTCCGCGCGTGCGGCCGTGTCCCCGGCGCGTGTCAGCGTTGCGAACGCGTCGGCCCACAGCGCGCCGTGACGCTCGCGGTGGCCGGTCAGGACCAGCCGATAGCTGTCGATGAGGGTGACCACGCCCAGCCGTCCGCGTCCGTGCGCGCGCCAGTGGCCCAGCGCCGCATCGCGCGAATCGCGCAGCAGGACGGCGGCATCCTCGCCGCGGGTGTGGATCTGCAGGCGGCTCAGCACCGGCAGTGCGGCCGCGCTTTCGTCATCGTGCGCGGTCAGGTGCACGGCCGCCGGTTCGGCGCGGCCTTCGATTGCCATGCCCCATTCGCCCAGCCGCGCAATGGCGCGCGCCGGAAGCGGTGCGTCGATCCGGACCAGTATGCCGATGCCCTCGCCCAGCGCCTCGCCCAGCGCGGTGAATGCGGCGTTGTCCAGTGCGCCCAGGCTGCGCGCGTCCAGCAGCACGAGGTCGAAGGCGCGCAGCGCCGTGGCGTCGAGCCGCGACGACGGCGCATCGCCCAGCACCAGTCCCGCGCCGGTGCCGATGCGGCTGCGCAGCGTCGCACCGCTGTCGCTCGCCCAGCGGCGCAGGTATTTCAGCTCGGCGTTGGGCGCGCCGCCCAGCACGAGGATGCGGGGCGGCGCGGGCGCGTCTGCGTGGATCGGCAGCGGCAGGCGTTCGCGCTCGGCGTCGGCCGCGTCGAAGAGGCGCAGGGCGAAGTGCGCCAATCCTGCGGTGCGCGCGCTTGCCGACAGCGTGAAGCGACCGTCCGCATCCGTTCGCGTGTGTGCCACGCGTTCACCGGAGGGATCGAGCAGATCCACGCGCGCGTCCGGAAGCCCGGCAACGCGCCCGCGCAGGGTGAAGAGGGTGCCGGCCGCCGCCCGGGACGGTGCATGGAGCGCCACCAGGCCGCTGATCGGTGCGCCCTGTTCCAGCGTGAGGGCGCGACCGCGCGTCGCCGCGATGTCGCGCGCCGACAGGCCGTCGCCGCGCACCCGCAGCGCGGTCGCCTGCGGATGGCGGCGCAGCGCGGTGGCCAGATCCGGAACGCGCTCGGCGGCGATGTCCGATGGGGCTTCGGGCAGGGCGACGCGCAGCGCCGCCGGATCGTCGGGAAGATCGGTGGCGCCTTCGGCAAACACCACCAGCGGCCGCTCGGGCAGCGTGGCGCGCGGCGGGAACAGGCCGAGGAAGAGCAGCGCCGCCAGCGCAGGCTGAAGCAGGAGCCGCAGCGCGAATCCTGCGTCACCGGCAAGCTCGCCGCGGGCGCGCCGATGCACCAGCCGCAGGCACGAGGCGAGCACCGTCAGCGCCAGTGCGACGCCGGTCAGCAGCGCCATGGGCAGGGCGATCATGGGTGTCCTCCGGTGCGCAGCGCATCGAGATAGCGCGCACCGTCCGGGTCGAGTGCGGGACGACGCGGCACGGCGGCGGGCGGCACCTTCAGGAGCGGCCAGAGCGCCGCGCGCAGGGCGCTGCGGCAATCCTCGCAGTCGGGCTGGCGCGCCGCAGCGTCGAGGGCTTCCTGCAGCGCCAGCGGATCGGCCGCACGCGCATGCTGCACCAGCGCCTCGCGCAGGTGCTGGAGCAGGACCGGATCGGCGGTCGCGTCACCCGGCTCGCCCAGCGCCTGCCAGAGCGCGGGGATGTCGTCCGGCTCGATCTGCGCGGGGCGCAGCGGGTCCGGGCGCGATGCGAGTCCCTCGCGCGCACCGCGCAGCCGTCGCGCTTCGTCGATTGGCGGCCGCTCCGAACCCAGCCGGGGCAGGTAGATGCGGTCGGCCTGCTGCACCTCCTTGATGTAGTCGAGCGCACGGTAGGCGTGCGGCAGCGCGGCGCGCGGATCGGACTGGCGCAGCCCCAGCTCGGACTGCCACATCTGACCCAATGCCTTGCGCAGCACTTCGCGGGTGCGCGGGTCGAGCAGGGTCGCCGCTTCCGGGATGTCGTGGCTGTGGCCGAAGGCGGCAATGAGGTCGATATCGGCGCCGAAAACCGTCGATTCGGTGGAGTGATCGTGATCGTCGTGCGTCCCGGCTTCGCCGTGGTCTTCGCCGGCGTTGTCGCCGCGTGCGGCCAGGGCGCCGGGCGAACCTTCGGACTCTTCGCCCAGGAACTGGCCATAGCGCAGGCGCAGGATGCGCTGGTCGACCCCGAGCGCGTCGGAGCGCCGCGCGAAGGCATCCGGCTGCAGCGCCGGTTTTTCGCGCAGCAGGGCCTCGGCGTCGAGGATGATCTGGCGCTGGCTGCGGAAATAGGCCGGCAGCACGCGCTGGACGGACGCTTCGAGTTCGCCGGATCCTGCGGCGTCCGCGCTTGCCCAGCGAAGGATCAGGCTGGCGCTGCGGGTTTCCTGCGGCACCGGTACGCGGGTGTCGCGCACTGCGAGCTGGATGATGAGGTCGTCGCCGGGCGCATAGTCCAGGGCGGCGAGATCGAGCGTGTGCGCATAGCGGCGGCGCGCGGGTTCGCCTTCGCCGCGCAGACGGAGGGTGCGCTCGGACACGCCGATGCTTTCACCGCTGCCCTGGGTGTGGGTGATGCGCAGGGTCGCGAACTCGGCGAGCGCGTGATCGTCGCTGGCTTTGAACTCCACCGACCAGCGCCGCTGGCCGGGCGTGGCATGACTCAGGCCGTGTTCGGGATTCAGCACGCGAATCTGCGGCGGCTGGTCCGCAATGGCGTCGAGGCGCTCGGGGGCGCCGTCCAGCACCGCGCCGTCGGCTTCGATGCGATAAAGCGCCGAGCGATCCAGTACCAGCTCGCCGCGCCAGTGCCGGCCCTCGCGCGTGAGCGCGATGCGGCGGCCGTCGAGCAGCACCAGCGCGGCTTCGTCTGGCGGCGAGGAGAACTGCAGGCGCCAGCGCAGCAGGGAGTCCTGCGGCGCGCGCAGCGACAGCGCGGAGCTTTGCGCGGGCGGCAGGCCGGTATGGGCCGGCGGGGTGATGTCGACGGCGATTTCGCTGAGGTGCAGCGGGCCGGCAGGGACGATGGTGGCAGCCGGTGTACCGGCCGATCTGTCGGCGGCGGACGCGGCTGGCCAGAACCACGCCGCTATCGCGCCGCAGGCGGCCAGCAGCAGCGAGAGGGACAGCGCGCCGATGGGCCAGGACGTGCGCAGGTCCACCGGCCGTGCGCGCAGGCGATCGATCAGGCGTTGGCGCTGAAGCTGCTGGAGCGCCGAGGGCGCGGATTCGGCCAGCAGCAGGTCGGCACTGTCTTCCAGATCGATACGGGCGGCGTTGAGCGCGCGCACCAGCCATCGCGCGTCGCGCCGCCGCCAGCGCGCGACGATGAAGGCGCAGAGCAGCAGGCCGAGCGCGGTCAGCGTCATGGCGGCGGCAGTGCTTCCGCCCAGCCGTAGCGCCAGCAGTGCAGCAGCGGCGGCCCACGGCAGCACGAAGCCGAGGGCAATGGCGGCGTCGCGCCGGCGCGCGGCCTGCCCGCTGCGTTCGGGCAGGGCGTTCATGTGGCGCTCCGCCGCGGCAGGCGCGCGGCGAGCCAGCGCTCCAGGCCGAAGACCAGCGCGATCAGCAGCGCCAGCCAGGGGCGCAGGTCGCGCGGGGATTCCGGCCACGGCGCAGCGCCGTCGAGCGGGCGCCAGGCGTGCGCGTCGGCGCGTGCGGGTTCGGCGGGCGCAGGCGCCAGCAGGGTACGCAGGCGTGCGGGAAATCCGCCATCGAGCAGGGCGGGCAGTGCCAAAGGATCCAGCGCGCGGGTGAAGCGCAGCGCGCGGCCGTGTCCGATGGCTGCGCCCTCGACCAGCACCGCACCGTCCGTGTCGTGCCAGAGCGGCGCGAACGGTACGCCGGCAGGCAGCCGCGCATCGGCTGCCAGCAGGGCGGTACCACCCGCGGAGAGCCAATCGCGCAGCGCCTCGGGCGGCGTGCCTTCGGTCAGCCAGGCGACGATCACGCTGCGGTCGGCGGGCAGGTCCTCGCCCGGTGCGTGCACTGCGAGCGGCGCATCCGAATCGCTCCACGCCGCCACCGCGGCCTGCAGGTAGCGGGCACGGGTCGCGTGTTCTGGATCGGCGATCAGGTGCAGCACGGGCGGTCGGGAGTCGGGCGGTGGCCGGATGTCGGGCACGGCGCCCGCCGCGATGCGCCAGTCCAGCGCGCGCGACAGATGCGGACGCTGCGCGTCCGCGCCGTCGAATATCGGCGTGACCAGCACGGTCAGTGCGGCGCGCGGATCGAGTTCGGCATCGAGCTGGCGCAGCAGGCTGGCGACCGGCTGTGGCTGATCGGGTGCGGGCGTGGTGATGGCGGGAAAGCCGCGTGCCAGCCAGCGCACGCGCGCGCCGGGCGGCAGCGTCTGCGCGGCGATGGATTCCGGAGAAACACCTGGCATCACCGCGACAAAGGGGCGTCGGTCGCCGATGCCGGACAGCGCAGGCTGTGCCAGCCACAGTGCGATCAGCGCCAGCAGCGCCAGCCGTGCGGCCAGCAGCGCGCGCTCTTCCAGCCGCAGCCGCCGGCGCGGGCGCGCCTCGGGAACGAGCCAGTGCAGCGCGGCGAAGTCGATGCGGATGCGCTCGTCGCGGCGCGCCAGGTGGAAGAGCAGTGGTAGCGCCAGCGCGGCCAGCGCCGCCAGCGCGCCGGGCAGCAGGAACGTGAGGTTCATGTCCGCGTTCCCGGCGCGAGGATGCCGCGCAGCAGCTGATCGGGCGGCTCGTCCAGCGCGCCGCGCGCGTGTGCGATGCCGGCGGCGTCCAGGCGCGCGTCGAGCGCGCGCAGCGCGGCGTCGAACCGTTCAAGGTAGCCCGCGCGCATGGCGCGGGCATCGCCCTGGATTTCGGCACCGGTTTCCGCGTCGTGGAACAGGAAGCTGCCGTCGAAGGGAAAGTCGCGCTCTTCGGCGGTAAGGAGCTGGATCGTGCGGACCTCGCGACCGGCGGCGGCGAGGCGTTCGGCCAGCGCCACCGCCGCCTCGTCGAACAGATCGCCGATCAGGATCACCAGATCGCCCGCGCGGGTGCATTCCCACAGCGGTGCCAGCCGGGCCCGGGCTGGAAAATGCCCGCCGCACTCCAGCGCCTGGAGCGCCAGCCACAGACCGTTGTGCGCACGGGTGCCGGCGCGCGGCGGCAGCATCCGCAAACCGGTCGCGTGCAGGCCGACAAGGCCGACGCGGTCGCCCTGACGCAGCGCGATTTCCGCGATGCAGGCGGCGATCAGGCGCGCGCCGTCGAGGCGGCTCCACTCCGGGCGCGCGCGGTCGGACTGCGCCATCGACGCCGAACCGTCGACCAGCAGCCACAGCGTGAGCGGGCTTTCGCGTTCGGCTTCGCGCACGAAAAATCGGTCCGAGCGCGCATAGAGCTTCCAGTCGACCTGGCGCAGCGCATCGCCGGGCTCGTAGCCGCGATACTGCACGAACTCCAGCCCTGCACCGCGGGTGTGGCTGGCGTGCTGGCCGATGCCGCCGGTCCCGACCGAGCGCGCCGCCGCCAGCCGCAGGTTCTTCAGCCGGCTCAGGACATCGGGCGGGATCAGCGCATGCGCCACGGTGGGCGGCTCAAGGCGCGGGATACGGCACGGCCCGCAACAGAGCGGCGATCACCTCGTCCGCCGACTTGCCTTCGGCCTCGGCCGCGAACGACAGCAGCAGGCGGTGGCGCATCACCGGCGCGGCCAGCGCGGCAGCATCCTTGCGCGTGGCGGCGAGGCGTCCGTGCAGCAGGGCGCGGGCCTTGCTGGCCAGCACCAGCGACTGCCCGGCGCGCGGGCCGGCACCCCAGCGCACGTAGCCGCGCACCTCGGGCGGTGCCAGCGGATCGTCGGGGCGGCTGGCGCGCACCAGCCGGGTGATCCAGGTGAGCAGGTCATCGCCGACGTGGATCCCGCGCACCAGCGCCTGCGCCGCGAGCACATCGTCGGCACCCATCACCCGCGGCACCAGCGCGGCCGGGCCGCCCGTGGTCTGGCGCAGGATCTCGCGTTCATCGTCCTCGTCGGGATAGGACACCATCACGTGCAGCAGGAAGCGATCGAGCTGGGCTTCTGGCAGGGGATAGGTGCCGGCCTGTTCGAGCGGATTCTGGGTCGCCAGCACGAAGAACGGCGCGGGCAGGGCATAGGTGGTGCCGGCATAGCTCACGGTGCGCTCGGCCATGGCCTCCAGCAGCGCGGCCTGGGTCTTGGGCGGGGTGCGGTTGAGCTCGTCGGCCAGCAGCAGGTGGGTGAAGACGGGGCCCTTCTGGAAGCGGAAGACGCGCTGTCCGGTGCCGCGGTCCTCTTCCAGCAGCTCCGCGCCGAGGATGTCGCTGGGCATGAGATCCGGGGTGAACTGCACGCGCTGGAAATCCAGCTCCAGCGCCTGTGCCAGGGAGCGCACCAGGAGGGTCTTGCCCAGCCCCGGTACGCCTTCGATCAGGCAGTGGCCGCCCGCCAGCAGGGCGATCAGGAGCTGTTCGACCACCGCCTCCTGGCCGACCACGGCGGTGGCGATGGCGCGGCGCAGGGCGGAGAGGTGTTCGATCTGCCGGGTGATGTCGGCTTCGGTATCGGAGGTTTGCATCGGGTTCTCAGGCCATCAGGGCGTACATGACGATGTTGACGCCGAACGTGGTGTTGTCTTCGGCGAGGAAGCGCTTGTTGCGCCAGTCGTAGTCCCACTCGCAGCCGTAGTCCTTGTTGCTGTAGAGCACGCCCAGGCGGCCGTCGATCTCGATGCCCTTGAGATAGTCGTGCACCAGGTCGTCGCCCCAGCCGTTGAGCTCGAAGCTGGTGGCCGGCGGGCCGTCGGGGAAGCGGAAGAAGCTGGAGTAGATCGGGTGGTTGTTGGGCAGTTTCTTCAGCGCGCGCGGGCCGAAGATGTCTGCCATCTGCGCCTCGAAGGAGCGCGCGAACAGGCCGTCGATATCGTGGTTGCAGTCGTCCACGAAGACGAAGCCGCCGTTTCTCACGTAGCGCTCGAAGTTGCGGCGCTCCTCGGGGTTGAACTCGACCAGGGTATGCCCGGCGAGGTAGCAGAACGGCGCGGTGAGCATGCGCGGGTCCGACAGCGCCACCACGCGTTCGACCGGATCCACGCGCAGATGGGTGTAGTCGATCAGCGAGGTGATGAGGTTGGAGGGCATGCGCGCGTCCACGTCCCAGTCGCCGGAGTCGTAGCGCAGCCGGGTGAAGTGGAAGTCCCAGGGGCCCTCGGCGGGAGACGCGGTTCGGGAGTCGGATGCCGCCGCCGTGCCGTGTGCGCTGGCCAGCGGCAGGCGCGATGCGGCAAATGCCGCCGCGCCCGTCACCAGCCCGCGCAGGAATCGCGCGCGGCTCAGGGTGGGTGGCGTCGGTGGGCGGCGGGAAAAGGACACAGGAGCGCGTTCCGGAGTGGGGTTCGTGGGGTGCGGTCGCGTTTTCCTTCCGCCGTGCCGCTCATTCGCGGCGTGCCTGGCGGCATCGCGGCATCACCCGGCACCGGTGGGCCGCGCCCCGCACCTCGGCAGCGGGTGGTGCTGGAATCCATGCCGCGGCTTCGGCATGGATTCCAGCATTCACCGCGTTGGCGACGGGTTGGGAGGAAACCTGGTAATGCCGTTTCCCCCACTGCCATTTCCGCCTACACGGCATCCGAGAGCGAGGTGAAGGTGAAGTCGCGCAGGCGCATCGGTGGCAGCACCATGGGGATGGATGACTCGTCGCCCTGCACGCGAACCGGTGCGCCGAGTTCGTCTATGTTGTTGAGCATGATCACGGGCGATTCGTTGAAGCGGAAGTTCTTCACCGGGTACTTGATCTCGCCGTCCTCGATGTAGAAGGTGCCGTCGCGGGTCAGTCCGGTGAGCAGGACGGTCTGCGGATCGACCATGCGGATGTACCAGGTGCGCGTCACCAGCAGGCCCTTCCTGGTGCCCTTGACCAGTTCGGCGGTGGACTTGTCGCCGCCTGACATCAGCACGTTGCCGGGCATGGCGGTGGCGGTCTTTCCCTGCTTCTGCGCCCAGTAGCGCGAGTAGTTGAGGAAGGCGAGCTTGCCGTCCCGGACGAGATCGGTGCGCTTGCGCGGCACGCCCGTCATGTCCCAGGGCAGGGCCGGCGTGCCGGCATCCCAGGGATCGGTGATGATGTTGACCCGCGTGTCGAAGAGCTGTTCGCCCAGGCGGTTTCCGCCGCCCTTCTTCGACAGGAAGCTGCGCCCTTCGTCGGCGCTGCGCGCGTCGAGGAAGTACAGCATGAAGCCGACCAGCCCCGCCACGGCGGCCGGTTCCAGCACCACGGTGTATTTGCCCGGCTCCAGCGCGCGCGCTTCGGTCGATTCGGTGGCCTTGCGGATGGCGATCTGGATGTCATCCTCGGCATTGAAGTCCGAAGCGTCCTTGAGGCTGCGGCCCACCCAGCCCGAGCCGCGCCCGTCCTCGGTGCGCACGGTGCAGGTGTAGCTGAACGAGGTGGCCTTCTGGTAGCCGAAGTTGCCCTTGCTGTTGGCGATGGCGGAATAGCTCTGGCCATCTTCGAGGAAACCGGCCGCGACCAGGCCCTTCTCCTTGCACGGGGTAATCGACTTGGCCGCGACCTCGGCGCGATATTCCGGCGTGATGGCGGCGGTGGAGACGCTGAAGGTGGCGCTGGGGGTGTAGTCCTGTTTCCCGATGTCCGGCACGAACTCGGGATTCTCCGGTGCCAGCCGCGCCAGCTCCTCGGCGTGGCGCACCACGCGTTCGAGCGAGGCATCGTCGAACTGGTTGATGCTGGCCATGCCGGTGCGCTTGCCGAACGCCACGATCACGTTGAGTTCGGTGTTCTCCACGATGCCGCTGGTGGACACGGCGTTGAGCGCGAAGCGGATGTTGCCTGCGATTTCGCCATTCAGCGTGGCCGAGCACTCGTCGGCCTTCGACAGCGCGATGACCTTGTCGAGGATCGCGCGGCTCTGTTCTTCGGTAAGGATGCTCATGGGGTGTTCCTCCGGTCCGGGTCAGCCGAGCGAGCGCGCGGTGTTGATGACGTTGATGCCGTTGAAGCGCGCGGTGCTGGATCCATGCGATACCGCCGAGGACTGGCTCGGCTGGCCCTTGCCGTCGAAGAACGAGCCACCGAGCCGGTAGTCGCTTTCATCGGCCACGGCGACGCAGGCGTTCCAGAACTCCGGCGTGCGGATCTGGTAGGCCACGTCACCCACCGGGCCGGCGATCTTGCCGTCCTTGATCTCGAAGAAGACCTGTCCGCCGAACTGGGCGTTGTAGCGCTGCTGGTCGATGGAAAAAGAGCCGGCGCCGACGATGTAGATGCCGTTTTCCACGTCCTTGACGATATCGGCCGGGCCGAGCTTTTCCTTGCCCGGCGCCAGCGAGACGTTCGCCATGCGCTGGAACTGCACGCTCGACCAGGAATCGGCATAGCAGCAGCCGTCCGATTCGGTCTTGCCGAGGATGTGGGCCTGGTCGCGGATGGTCTGGTAATCGACCAGCGTGCCCTGGCGGATCAGGTCCCAGCGCTTGCACTTCACGCCCTCGTCGTCATAGCCCACCGCCCCCAGGCTGCCCGGCTGGGTCTTGTCGGCGAAGAGGTTGACCTTGTCGCTGCCGTACTGGAATCGGTCCTTGCGCTTGTCGAGCGTGGCGAAGCTGGTGCCGGCGAAGTTGGCCTCGTAGCCCAGCACCCGATCCAGTTCGAGCGGGTGGCCGACGGATTCGTGGATGGTGAGCCAGGTGTGCGAGGGATCGAGCACCAGATCGTACTTGCCCGGTTTGACCGAGGGCGCCTTGAGCTTTTCCTGCGCGTGTTTCGCGGCGGCGATCGCGTCTTCGCGCATGTCGTAGGACGCGCCGTACACCGTGACTCCGGTGGGCAGCACGGTCTTGTCGGCGGGATTTCCGTCCAGGTATTCCCAGCCAAGGCCCATCGGCGCGGAGAGGCCGTCGCGGGCGCGGAACGTGCCGGTGGCCTTGTCGATCGCCGTCACGCTCATCGGCGCCCAGATGCGGTGCACGTCCTGGTCGATCCAGGAGCCGTCGGTGGAGGCGAAGTATTTCTGCTCGTTGACCGCGAAGAGCGTGGAATTGACGAAGCTGGCACCGGCTTCCAGCGCGGCCGCGTTCACGCCCAGCAGCAATTCGACCTTGTCCTTGACCGGCACCTCCATGGCGTTTTTCCGGATCGGCGTCTTCCAGCTCACCTCGCCGAAGGCCGGGGCCTTGGCCAGCTGCACCGGCGTGCTCTGGTACTTCGAGTTGGCGCGCGCGATCGCGGCGGCCTGCCGGGCGGCGGCGACCACGCCCTTCTGGCTCAGGTCGCTGGTGGCGGCGAAACCCCAGGCGCCGTTGACGATCACGCGGATGCCCACGCCGGTGGACTCGCGGTTCATCACGTTCTGCACCTTGTCCTCGCGGGTCATCACCGCCTGGCTGAGGTAGCGGCCGATGCGCACGTCGCAGTAGCTGGCTCCTGCATCCTTCGCGGCGGAGAGGGCGTCGTCGGCGAGGCGTTTCTTGAGCGCCGGATCGAGCACGGTGAGCAGTTCCTCGGCGGCGATGGCGCGGCCGAAGAGCGAGGGCACCAGCAGGCCGCTGGTGGTCAGTCCGGTGAGGGCGAGGAAGTCGCGGCGTTGCAAGGGATTCTCCTTGAAGGCGGACGGGAAGGGCATGGAGATGCGGCGGCTCGCGATGCGCTGCGGGCGGGTCGATGCTCGCGGGCGGTTCGAGGCGGCGCAAGTGACTTTCGACATGGAAAGACCCAGAATCACCTGACTGACCGGCACGGGCTAAGGAGAGGGCCGTGGAGCAGCGATTGAGTCACCTGCCCGCTTCGCCGGGCGCCTTCGGGGTTGCGCTCACGCTCGAGCGCCCCCAGCGGGGCGGGTGGATCTGACCGTGGACGGCATTCCGATCAGCGGATGGCATCGGCGCGGCGCGGCGTTTCGGACCGCACCAAGCGAGTTCGCATGCCGGCTGCGGAAGGCCGGCTGATCATGTCGGCCGTCGGCGGGGACGAGGGCATTCGCTTCAATCCGCGCGCGGTGCGTGGCTTCGTGGCGTTTTCCCGGGTGGTTGGCGTGCTGCTGGTGCTCAGCGCGCTGGTCGTCCTGCTGTGGTTCGCGGTGGTGGGGACGGATGCCGGCGACGCATTTCCCCGGATGGACGCCACGCCTCGGCTGAACAGTGCGCTGGTCTGTTTCCTGGCCGGCATCGCACTCCTGCTGTGCCGCCGCGCGCCGCGGCTGAGCGCCGGCGTGTCTTTTGCGGTGGCGGTGCTGGCGGGCTTGGAGCTGCTGGGCCATGTCCTGAAGGCTGCGGGGTATCTTTCGGGGGACGATTGGCTCGGCATGGCCCCGGCGCGCCGCATGACCGAACTGTCGGCGCTGGGCTTCATGCTGCTGGGACTGGTGGGCATGGCGGCGGTCATGAAACGCGCGATGTGGCTGCGCGAAACCCTGGTCGTGACCGTGATCTTCATCGCGTTGGCCTCCTGGGCATCGTGGGGCCTGGTGCTGGCCGGGGAGGACGCCAACCTCCTGCGTCGCCTGCCGGTGGCGACCGCGTTGCTTCTGCTGCTGCTTGCCCTCGGCTGGATGTCCGCCGTGCCCACCACCGGCCTGACCCGGATCGCCGTGGCCGACAGCCTGGGCGGCGCGCTCGCCCGGCGGCTGATCCTGCCGACCCTGCTGCTGCCGGCCCTGATCACCTTTTCCCTGGCCGTGGGCCAGTCCCGCCTGGGAATTTCGCAATCCCTGCTGTACGCGCTCATCGCCGTGCTGACAGGCGGAGGCATCACCTCGATGGTCGTGTGGGTGGCCTTCCTGCTCGATCGGAGCGAGCGCTTGCGCCGCACCGGCGTGGCCGCGCGCGTCGAGGCCGAGACCGACGGGCTCACCCGGCTTGCCAACCGGCGCGCGCTGGACGGCGCGCTCGAGCGGATCTGGCGCGACGGTCAGGATGCGCAGCTCGCCGTGCTCATGCTCGATCTCGACAACTTCAAGAGCTTCAACGACAGCTTCGGGCATCAGGCCGGCGATGAGGTGTTGCGTGAAACCGCCGGCCTGCTGCGTGCCGCGGTGCGTCCGGGCGATCTGGTGGCACGCTATGGCGGCGAGGAGTTCGTCATTCTTCTGCCGGGTGCCGATGCCGTCGCCGCGCAGCGCGTGGGGCAGCGTGTGCTGGATGCCTTTCGCGGCAAGGACTGGCCGCTGCGCGCCGTGACCATCAGCATCGGTGCCGCCATCCTGCAGCCGGGGGATCTTCCGGAGGCATTGATACAGCGCGCCGATGCAGCGCTTTACCGCAGCAAGCAGGACGGGCGGGACCGCTTCACGCTGGATGCGGCCACCTGACAGGTGGGACCGTCCGGCGGGTCTGGCGAGGCGTGTGAAAGATGGTATACTGCGCGGCTCATCGGGCCATCCCGGCCCGTTGGCAACACCGAGAACACCATGGTCAAGATCCGCCTCACCCGCGGCGGCGCCAAGAAGCGCCCCTTCTACCACATCATCGTCACCGACCAGCGCAACAAGCGCGACGGCCGCGCGATCGAGCGCATCGGCTTCTACAACCCGGTGGCGCAGGGCAACGAGCCGCGCGTGCAGATCAACACCGATCGCGTGCAGCACTGGGTCGGCGTCGGCGCGCAGATGACCGAGAAGGTCGACCAGCTCTATCGCGACGCCGTCAAGGCCGCGGCGGCCCAGGCCGCCTGATCCAGCCCCGGTCGCTGCCGGCATGAGCGGCGAACGCCTCATTCGGGTTGGCAGGATCGTGGGGGTTTACGGCGTCTCGGGCTGGATCAAGCTCGAGTCCGACACCGACCCGCGTCGCAACATCTTCCGTTACGCCCCGTGGACGATCGTCCAGCGGGGCGTTTCCTCGCGCGTCGACGCTGTCGAAGGGCGCGAGCATGGCAAGGGGCTGGTGGCGCACTGGCCCGAACTGGCGACCCGCGACCACGCCGAGGCGCTCATCGGTGCCGAGATCCTGGTGCCGCGCGCCGTGCTGCCTGATTCCGCGCCCGGCGAGTACTACTGGGTCGATCTGGAAGGCCTGCGCGTGCTCGGCGTGGACGGCTTCGACTTCGGGCGCATCTCGCATCTGTTCTCGACCGGCGCCAACGACGTGATGTCCGTCCTCGGCGAGCGCGAACGCCTGGTGCCTTTCCTGCGCGGCGAGGTGGTCAAGGACGTGGATCTGGATGCCGGTCTGGTCCGGATCGACTGGGATCCCGAGTTCTAGCCGCCTGCATGGCCGATGCGTCGGCGGCTGCGGGGCGGCGTTTCGATGCTTTGCGGACCGGCGGAAGCGCTGAGGGCAAGGCGCCGTGGATTCCGCCCCTCGTCGGGATGACGGCAACCTGCACGACGTGCCGCAGCCACCGGTGCTGGTGCATCACCCGCGCCGCGGCGATCATGCTTTCTTCTTCCAGCCGGTAACTTCAGTGCGCATCGACGTCCTCACCCTGTTTCCCGATTTCATCCATGCCGCTGCCGCGGTGGGCGTGGTGGGGCGGGCGCAGCAGCGCGGGCTGATCGAGGTGATCGCCTGGAATCCGCGCGACTTCACCCACGACAACTACCGCCGCGTGGACGAGCGCACCTTCGGCGGCGGACCTGGAATGGTGATGTCCACCCGGCCGCTGGCCGACTGCCTGACCGCCATCCGCGCCGCGGCGCCCGAGCCGGTGCACGTCGCCTACCTCACCCCGCAGGGCGCGCGCCTGACCCAGCGCCGGGTGCGCGAACTGGCGCAGCTGCCGCGCCTGGCGCTGGTCTGCGGGCGCTATGAGGGCATCGACGAGCGCCTGGTGACGCGCGAGATCGATGAGGAAATCTCCATCGGCGACTACGTGCTTTCCGGCGGCGAGCTGGGCGCCGCCGTGGTCATCGATGCGGTCGGCCGGCTCCAGCCCGGCGCGCTCAACGACGCTGACAGTGCTGCGCACGATTCCTTCGAGGGCGGCCTGCTCGATTGCCCGCATTACACCCGGCCCGAGGTCGATGTGCAGGGCGACGCCGTGCCGGCGGTGCTGCTGTCCGGCGATCACGCCGCGATTGCGCGCTGGCGCCGGCGCGAGGCGCTGGGGCGCACCTGGCTGCGGCGCCCGGACCTTCTGGCGCGCATGAGCCTCTCGCGCGAAGACCGTGCGCTGCTGGAAGACTTCCGCCGCGCCTGGCTCGCGCGCTTTAGCGCGTAGGCCGGGCTACGCCCCGCGTTTCGTCACAGTCCCGGTGATCGGGATGCGTAGGTCGGGGCTGCGTCCCCGACGTTTCACACATGACCTCGCCGGCCGCGATTGCGTTGCCGATGGCGTGTCGTCTGCGATTGCATCATGGATGGCGTGTCGCCGCGTCGGGGTCGTAGCCCCGACCTGCGGGGCAGGCGGGCGGCTTTCTGCGGGGTGTCGGGGCAATAGACCATGGTCGAAGCCGCGACCAAAGGCGAATGGCGGTTTTTCCGGAATGCCCCGCACACTCGGTCCACGGTATCTCTGGAGGGAGGGACTGCGGATGAGGCAGGCTACGAAGATTGCCCGAACGGCCCTGTTCACCGCGCTGCTGGGCGCGGGGCTGGCGGGGCCGGCGCTGGCGCAGGGTGAGCGCGAGCGGGCGCTGGAGGCGCGGGTCGCGGAACTGGAGCGGTTGGTGCAGGCGCTGGTCAGTCAGCAACAGCAGCAGGTGACGCAGATCGAGGAAGTGAAGGTCGTCCAGGCGCTGCAGCCGGCGCCGACGCCGGCCGGCAAACCGCCGATCCAATCCGTCACCCTGACTCCCGCCGCTGCGCCCGGCACCGCCATCCGGCTGGGTGGCTACGTCAAGGCCGATTTCCTGGCGACCCGCACCGGCGACGGGCAGTTGACCGACGGCGCGGTGGGGCGCGCGCTCTACCTGCCCGGACAGATTCCGGTGGGCGGCACCTCGTCGGGTACCGATTACGACGCCCACGCCAAGTTTTCGCGGGTGAACCTGGGCATCGACAGCGTGACCGAGGCCGGCAATACCTTCGGTGCCTTCTTCGAGGTGGATTTCTTCGGCAATTCGCTGGGCAACCAGAACGCGACCAACACCTACGGCACCACCCTGCGCCATGCCTACATGACCTGGAACGGCTGGCTCGCCGGGCAAACCTGGTCGAACCTGATGGATCTGACCGCGATGCCGGAAACGGTGGACTTCATCGGCCCGACCGACGCCATCGTGTTCGTGCGCCAGGCGCAGCTGCGCTACACCGCCGGCGGCTTCAGCGCGGCGCTGGAAAACCCCGAGACGGTGCTGGTCGGTGCCGGTGCCTCGGATCGCGGCGCCATGCCCGACCTCACCCTGCGCTATGGCTGGAAGGGCGGCTGGGGCACGTTCGGCATCGGTGCGATCGCACGCCAGCTGCGCGTCGATCGTGCCTCTGCCGGCGACAGCGAGCTGGGCGTGGGCGTCACGCTCGGTGGCAAATGGGTGCTCGGTGCCAACGATGACCTGCGCTACCAGTTGACCGTGGGCGATGGCATCAGTCGCTACATCGGCCTGGCGATCACCGGCGATGCGGTGCTCGATGGCGATGGTCGACTCGACCTGATCGGCGCGCGTGCGGGCTACCTCGGATGGCGCCACGCCTTCAGCCCGAAGCTGCGCAGCAACCTGGTGTACGCGCGTAGCGATTACGACAACGACATCGCGCTCGCCGGGGCGGGCGCCACGCGCACGGCGCAGAGCCTGCGCGCCAATCTTTTCTACACGCCGTTGCCCAAGGTGGACGTAGGCGCCGAGCTGATGTTCGGCAAACGCGAGGTGGAGGGCGGCGCGGACGGGGACCTGACGCGCCTGCAGTTCACTACCAAGTACAGCTTCTGAGCGGGGAAGGATCATGAATCAAGACATCGTGCAAAAAGTGCTGGCGCACCCGCGCTACCGCGAGCTGGTCGCGCGTCGCGCCAGGATGCGGCTGGCGTTTTTCATCCTGATGGCCGTGGTGTATTTCGGTTTCATCATCGCTCTGGCGTTCTGGTCCGGCGCGCTCGGCCGGCCGATGTGGGAAGGTGCGACGATGACGCTCGGGCTGGTCGTGGCCGTGCTGATCGAGATCAGCGCGGTGCTGATGATCGGCGCCTACGTCTATATCTCGGGGAAGAGGCACGAGCCGATCCTTGCCGCCATCCTGAGGGACGTGAAATGAAGGGTCGTCGGTTCATTCCCGCCGCGCTGCTCGCGGCGCTGCTGCCGATGCCGGCGCTTGCACAGGCGCCGGGCGCCTCCAACACCTCGGCCATCGTGATGTTCATCGTGTTCATCCTGGCGACCTTCGGGGTCACCGGATGGGCCGCCAAGCGCACTCGCACGGCCTCGGATTTCTATACTGCAGGCGGGGGCATCAGCGGCTTCCAGAACGGTCTGGCGATCGCCGGAGATTACCTTTCGGCGGCTTCGTTCCTGGGCATTGCCGGGATGGTCTACGTGCAGGGCTACTACGGGATCATCTATGCGATCGGCTTCCTGTTCGGCTGGCCGGTCGTGATGTTCCTGATCGCCGAGCGGCTGAGGAATCTGGGCCGCTTCAACTTCGCCGATGTCACCGCCTACCGCCTCGATCAGGTGAAGATGCGGGTGCTGGCGGCGAGCGCCTCGCTGCTGGTGATCGCGCTGTATCTCATCGCCCAGGTGGTGGGCGCGGGCAAGCTGATCGTGCTGCTGTTCGGCATTGACTACAAGGTTGCCGTCGTGCTGGTGGGCGCGATGATGATGATCTACGTGGGCTTCGGAGGCATGACAGCGACCACGTGGGTGCAGATCATCAAGGCCGTGCTGATGCTGGTCGGCGCCACGATCATGGTGCTGCTGGTGCTCTACATGTTCAGGTTCAACCCCGACGCCATCCTGGCCGAGGCGGTGAGGGTGCATCCGTCCGGAGAGGCGATCCTCACCTCGACCCAGGCGATCAGTTCCAATCCGGTCAACGCGCTCTCGCTCGGCCTGGGTCTGGCGCTGGGAACCGCCGGCCTGCCGCACATCCTGATGCGCTTCTTCACCGTGCCCAACGCCAACGAGGCGCGCAAGTCGGTGGTCTGGGCCAGCGTCTTCATCGGTTACTTCTACCTGCTGGTCTTCGTGATCGGCTTTGGCGCGGTGGCGCTGCTGGTGCGCCATCCGGAGTTCTTCAACGTCGGTGCCGACGGCGGCTTCAACATCATCAAGGATCTGATCGGCGGGCAGAACATGGTGGCGGTGCATCTGGCCAACGCGGTCGGCGGCAGCCTGCTGCTGGGCTTCATGGCGGCGGTGGCGTTCGCCACGATCGTTGCGGTGGTCGCGGGTCTGGCCCTGGCCGGTGCGCACGCCATCGCGCACGATCTCTATGCCAACGTGTTCGCCCGCGGGCGCGAGTCGGAAAAGCAGCAGTTGGTGATCTCGCGCATCGCCACGGTGGGGCTGGGCATCCTGGCGATCCTGCTGGGTATCGTGTTCGAGCATCAGAACGTGGCCTTCATGGTGGGCCTGGCGTTTGCGGTGGCGGCCAGCGCCAACTTCCCGGTGCTGCTGCTGTCGGTCAGCTGGCGCGGCTGCACCACGCGCGGCGCGCTGATCGGCGGTGCCACCGGCCTCCTGGTGGCGACTGCGTGGGTGGTGCTGAGCAGTACGGTGTGGGTGGACGTGTTCCACTTCGATGCGCCGGTCACGCCGTTCCCGAATCCGGCGATCATCTCGGTGCCGCTGGCCTTCCTGGCGATCTGGTTCTTCTCGATCACCGACAAAAGCGCGGCGGCGGCGCGGGAGCGCGCCGGATTCGACGCGTTGGAAGTGCGCAGCCAGACCGGCATCGGCATTTCCGCCGCTTCCGATCACTGAATCGCGCACGCATCCCGCCTTTGGAGAATGCCCATGTACAGCAAGATCCTGATTGCCACCGACGGCTCCGAGCTTTCCGGCAAGGGCGTCGAACACGGACTCAAGCTCGCGGCGGCACTCGGTGCCGAAGCGCTGCTGGTGACCGTGACCGATCCCTGGCAGCCGGTCAGCACCTGGACCGCATCCTCGGAAATGGCCGAGGAATACCGCAAGCGCGTAACGGCGGACGCCGAGCGAATCCTCGCCGACGCGGCCCAGCGCGCCAGCACGCTGGGGGTTCGCCACCAGAGCCTGCACGTGCCCGATCGCTATCCCGCCGAGGCCATCCTGGAAACCTTGGCGGGACGCGGCTGCGATCTGGTGGTGATGGCCACCCACGGTCGCCGCGGGCTCGGTCGGCTGCTGATCGGCAGCCAGGCCAACGCGGTCATCACCCACAGCACGATCCCGGTGCTGGTGGTGCGCTGAGAGGGTGCGAAGAAAGGCACCCCCGCCCCAACGCCGCTGCGCGTCCGGCCTGCTGGAGGCGCGTCGGGCGTAGGTCGGCCCTACGTGGCCGACGCTGCCGGGCGTTGGAAGCAATCTCTACGCGGCCGACGTGGCTGGCGAGATGCTACGGGGTGCGTCGTCCGTCGGGGACGTAGCCCCGACCTACGGCGGCGGCGATGCTAGGCTTGGCGCGGTTTTCCTTCGCGTGAAGCGCACCGTGCCGATGACTCCCGACTACCCCCGCGATCTCGTCGGCTACGGCCGCCACCCGCCGTTCGCCGACTGGCCGGGCGACGCGCGCATCGCGGTGCAGTTCGTGCTGAATCTGGAGGAGGGCGGGGAGAACTGCGTGCTGCACGGCGACGCCGGCAGCGAGCAGTTCCTCTCCGAGATCGTCGGTGCCGCCTCCTACCCGGCGCGCCACATGAGCATGGAGTCGATCTACGAATACGGCTCGCGCGTCGGCGCCTGGCGCATCCTGCGGGAGTTCGAGCGGCGCGGCCTGCCGCTCACCGTGTTCGGCGTGGCGATGGCGATGGCGCGCAATCCCGAGCTCACCGCCGCCTGCCGCGAGGCGGGCCACGAAATCGCCTCGCACGGCTGGCGTTGGATCCACTACCAGGACATGCCGCTCGAACAGGAGCGCGAGCACCTGCGGCGCGCGGTGGAAATCCACGCCGCGCTGACCGGCGCGCCGCCGCTGGGCTGGTACACCGGGCGCGACAGTCCCAACACGCGTCGCCTCGTGGCCGAGCACGGCGGC
Organism: uncultured Chiayiivirga sp.; assembly: GCA_934525595.1. GTDB lineage: Bacteria > Pseudomonadota > Gammaproteobacteria > Xanthomonadales > Xanthomonadaceae > Denitratimonas. The sequence continues at coordinate 107,121 of CAKSZJ010000006.1, forward strand.
TTCCTCTACGACGCGGACTACTACGGCGACGAGCTGCCGTTCTGGATGGAGGTGGACACCGGCGCCGGCGCGCGGGTGCCGCATCTGGTCGTGCCCTACACGCTGGACGCCAACGACATGCGCTTCGCCACGCCGCAGGGGTTCAACACCGCTACCCAGTTCTTCGACTATCTGCGCGACAGCTTCGACGTGCTGTATGCGGAAGGCGCGGAGACGCCGCGCATGATGTCGATCGGCATGCACGCGCGCCTGCTCGGCCGGCCGGGGCGCTTCGTCGCACTGCAGCGCTTCCTCGACCACCTCGCGCGGCACGAACGGGTTTGGGTGTGCCGGCGCGTGGACATCGCCCGGCACTGGCGCGAACGGCATCCCTTTGCGCCGGCCGGTTCGTGAGCCGGGGAGATAGCGGCATGGATCTGGACGCACTCAACGCCGCCGTGGCGGCGGATTTCGTCGCCGCCCTGTCAGGCATCTACGAACACTCGCCCTGGGTGGCCCGGGCGGTGGTTTCCGGGCGCCCGTTCAGCAGCGTGGACGCGCTCGCCGACGCGATGGCGCAGGCTGTCGCAGGGGCCGATGATGCGGCGAAGATGGCACTGATTTGCGCCCACCCGCAGCTCGCCGGCCGCGCCGCGATCGCGGGCGAACTCACCGACGCCTCTGCGCAGGAGCAGCGCGGCGCCGGGCTCGACCGGTGCAGCCCCGAGGAATTCGCGCGACTCAACGCGCTCAACGATGCCTACCAGGCGAAGTTCGGCTTTCCCTTCATCCTCGCCGTCAAAGGGCATACGCGCAGCAGCATCCTTGCCGATATCGCGGCGCGGGTGCATAACGATCCGCTCTCCGAGCGCGCCGAGGCGCTGCGCCAGATCGACCGCATCGCGCGCTTGCGGCTCGACGCCCTGCTGGCGGCCGGAACGGCGTAGCGCGCGCAGCTGGGCACGGCGCCGCTGGCAGTGTGCGGCGCGCGTTGACACCTGTCTTTCGCGCCGGGTTTGGGGTTGAATGGTGCTCTTCTCCTGACGTGAATCCATCATGGCCGCCGCTCTCATCGATCCCGACGCTCCCGCCTTCACCCGCCGCTGCGTGAATCTGGCCGATCCGCGCCTGGACGCGGTCGCCGTGCAGGCCAGCGACGAGTTCTTCGCGGCGAAGGAACGCATGCTCGACGCCGCACCTGCGCAGTTCCATCCGGGGCGCTACGACGACCACGGAAAGTGGATGGACGGCTGGGAAACCCGCCGCCGCCGGCACGGCGGAAACGACTGGTGCGTGGTGCGACTGGCGCGGCCCGGAGTGATTGCGGGGCTGGACCTGGACACCTCGCACTTCACCGGCAACTTTCCGCCGGGTGCGTCGGTAGACGCCTGCCTCATGGCCGACGGCGAGGATCCGGGCGAGGATGCGGCGTGGTTCCCGCTGCTCGGGCCCGTTTCGCTCACGGGCAACAGGCACCATTATTTTCCGATCGCGGTCGAGCGGCAGGTCTCGCACCTGCGTCTCAACATCTACCCCGACGGCGGCATCGCCAGGTTCCGCGCCTGGGGAGTGCCGGCCTTCGATCCGCGGCGCAGCGCGGTGGAGGGGCTGATCGAACTGTCCGCAGCACTCAACGGCGGCACCGTTGTTGCAGCCAACAACGAGCACTTCGGTCCGGCCTCGGTGATGCTCTTGCCCGGTCGCGGCGTGAACATGGGCGACGGCTGGGAAACCCGCCGCCGGCGCGAGCCGGGCAGCGACTGGTGCCTGATTGCGCTGGGTCATCCCGGCACGATCGAGCGCATCGAGATCGACACCGCGCACTTCAAGGGCAACTTTCCGGACCGCTGCTCGATCCAGGCCGCGCGCGTGGACGTCGGCAGCGCCGAATCGCTGGTGACCCAGGCCATGTTCTGGCCCGAGCTTCTGCCCGAGCAGCCCATGACGGCCGATGCCATCCACGTGTTCCAGACGGAAATCCGGCCGCTCGGTCCGGTCAGCCACCTGCGCTTCAACATGATTCCCGACGGCGGCGTATCGCGCGTGCGGTTCTGGGGCCGCCCCGCGTGAGACCGCTGCGGGTCGAGGAACTCACGCCCGAAGCCTTCGCGCCCTTCGGCGAGGTCATCGCGCCTGGCGCGGCGCGCGAGGTGTGGTCGATCAATGCCGGCAGCGCGCAGCGCTTCCACGCGCTGGCGCGGACCGAAACGGTGGGCGAGGGCGGCCAGATCGGCATCAGCCTTTTTCGTGCCGCGCCGCGTGCCCTGCCGATCCGCATCGCGATGCTTGAACGCCATCCGCTCGGCAGCCAAGCCTTCGTGCCGCTCGCTCCGCGGCCCTGGCTGGTGGTGGTGGCGGAGTCGCCTGAATCCGCGCCGCGCGCCTTCCTCGCGCGCCACGGGCAGGGCGTCAATTATCGGCGCGGCACCTGGCACCACCCGCTGCTGGCGCTGGAAACCGTCAGCGATTTCCTCGTCGTGGACCGCATCGGGCCGGGCAACAACTGCGAGGAAGCCACGCTGTCCACGGCGTGGCTGCTGGCCGGGGACTAATCCTCGAATCCATCGCGGAACAGGGCCGGGTTCCACTCATACGCACCCATGTCGAACGGGCCGCCGATGTCGATGACCGGTGAATCCCAGGGGCGCGGGGAAAGTTCGTGGTCGTACTCCGGGTAGCCGGACTCTTCCGGGCAGCGGTCGATGGCCGGGGAATTGTCTTGCAATCGGTAATTTCCTGCCGCCGCGTTCACGAAGCCCGGCAAGATGTGCTGGATGGTCAGGGCGTCGCGGTGGCCGACGTTGACCAGGCTGTGGAACATGTTGCAGTGCATCGCCACCTGCGTGGTTCAGGCCGTGCAGAGGGCGACCGGCACGGCGGCGGGTGCATTGACGATGCTGCGCCCGAAGCCGGCCAGACCCTCCGCATGGGCAGCCACCACGCCCGTGGCGCCGGGATTGTCGGCGATGGTGTCGCCGAAAAAGCTCACCGTGGCCCGACGCGGCCCCGTGAACGAGGTGGGGCTGATCGCCACCACGCCCGGGCCGGTGTTGTCGGTGATCACGTTGTTTCCCGAGCGCAGTTCAGCGTCTGCGCGCACAGCCAGGTACGTGCTGCCGCCTTGCGTTGCCGTGTTGCTGAGGATGCGTGTACTCACGACAGCGGCTTGCGCGCCCGTGGAGACGGCAACCGCGCCGCCGAACGCGGCGCTGTTGCCGCTGATGCGCGAGCAGTGCCCGCCGCTGGCGCCGGGACAGCGCGTGCGAGTACGGGCGATGCTGGTGAACGCGCCGTTGCTGGCCGCCACGCCGCCGCCCACGCCGCTGAGGCCGGTGACTTCGTTGCCTGCCACGATGGCGTTGAGCAGTTGCACATGCGTGCCCTCGCCTTCCACATGGATGCCGCCCCCGGCATTGGAGGCGGTGTTGTTGATGATGAGCGGATGCGAATCGGCCGTGCTGTCGAGGCCGATGACGACGCTGCCGGCGTTGCTCACCGCGATGCCGCCCCCGGTGACCGCCGTATTTGCGCTGATGTTGAAGAACAGACCGCCCACCATGCTGCCGCCGGTATCGATCTGGGCATCACACCCATCGATGAGAAGGCCGCCGCCGCTGGTTCCTGCGGTATTTCTCACCACGACGGTATGGGCGACAGGATCAGCTCGCCGCCTGTCGAGCAGCGGATGCCGCCGCCTCCCGTCTGCGCCGTGTTGTCCGTTACCAGGGATGAGGCATCCAGCCATACCCGTGCTCCCGGCGCCTGGCCATCGGTGTAGATGCCTGCCCCGCTTGCGGCGCTGTTGTTGCTGATGGCCACGCCCTCCAGCCGTACATTCGCGCCGCGAACCAGCAGCCCGCCACCGGCTCCTCCGCCCGCGTTGTTTCTCAGCGTGAGCTTGCGCAGCAATGCCTCGCGACGCAGATTGTCGGGAGAATCTGCGGTCCGGAGGATGCGCAGCAGGGCATTGGCCGGGTTGCCCGTGCCGTCGAGCACGGTGTTGCTGCTGCCGGGACTGGCCGAATCGCAGGTTTCATGACCGCCCTCGATGACGACGCTGCGGTTTCGCAGCTGGTAGCTCTTGCCGGAATAGCTGCCGCTGCGCGCCACCCGGATCACGTAAGAGTCGCCTGCCGGAATCGTCATGGGTACGGCGTCGATGGCGCTTTGCAGCGCATTGGGCAGGGTATCGGTGCGGTAGTCGCAGGCGGCATCCGCGCCCACGCGCAGCAGCGCGACGGCGGCATCGGCGCGCGGGCAGGCGAGCGCGCCGCACAGGATCAGCAGGGAAAGGATGGACGGGGCCAGGCGTGACATGGGTTCTCCGGAGGGTTTGTCAGCCCGATTCCTGACGATACGGCGCATGGCGAAAAAATCAGGCACGGCACGCCTTATCCTGTGCCCACAGCATTCAGAAGCGGAGAGATCATGCGCAGCGCAATGGCGGTGGTGACGATGTGGGCGTGCCTCGTGGTCGCGATGCCGGCACAGGCGTGGACGGCTTTCGGGCATCGCCTGGTGGCGCTTCTTGCCTACGACGAGCTCTCGCCGGCTGCGAAGCTGCAGGTTGATGATCTCCTCGCGCTGGAGCCGGGCGCGGACATCGGCAGCATCGCATCCTGGGCCGACGACGTGCGTCGCACGCCCGGCTACGAGGACACCGGCCCGCTGCACTACGTCAACTTTCCCCATCGCAGCTGCAGCTACGAACCCGCGCGCGACTGCGAAGGCGGGGGCTGCGCGATCGGCGCGCTGGAGCGCTATTCCGCCGTGCTTGCAGATCGCTCGCAGCCGCGCGAGACGCGGCTGGAAGCGCTGAAGTTCGTGGTGCATTTCGCCGGCGACATCCATCAGCCCATGCACGCGGGAAATCGCGACGACCGCGGCGGCAACCGGTTCCAGGTCAACGTGAAGGGCAAGGGCAGCAACCTGCACGCGGTCTGGGACCACGACGTGCTCAGGAGTTCGGGCCTGAGTCTTGCGGCCTACCGTACCCGGCTCGCGCCGCAGGTGGCGCTGGCGGACGTCGAGCCGATGGATTTCACCGCCTGGGCGCTGGAGTCCTGCCGTCTTCTGGACAGCGCCGCGCTCTATCCGCGGCGCCCCGGCACGCTGCCCAGGGACTATCTGGAAACCCATCGCCCGTTTGCCGAAGGCCGCATCGCCCTGGCGGCGGCGCGCTTGGCGGCGCTGCTGGAAAATCGCCTGGGCGCGGCTGCGAAGTAGTTTTCCCGCGGGCCATCGCTGCGGTTCGTCTGAACCGGAAACAACGGCATCCGGAGACTTGACCGGGATCAAGCCCAGCGTGCTGCGTTGCATCAATCTGTCTCCCGGGATTGATTTCAACGCAATAAAAAAAAGGAGCTGCACCATGACGCACCGCCCCCTTCTCGCCGCCGCACTCGCCGTGGCCCTCCTCGCGCCCGGCATCGCCAGCGCCAACGACACCTGGTTCGTCCGCGCCGGCGTGGCCAACGTCGACCCCAAGTCCAACAGCGGAACCCTGGCCGGCACCTTCAAGGCCAGCATCGACAGCGACATCAAGCCGACCGTGGCCTTTGGCTATTACCTCAACGACAACGTGGCGATCGAACTGCTTGCCGCGCTGCCGTTCAAGCATGAAGTCAGCCTCGATGGCGCAGGCGCGGTGGACTTCACCCACCTGCCGCCGACGGTGAGCCTGCAGTACTACTTCGCCCCCGATGCCGCGGTGAATCCGTTCGTCGGCGCCGGCGTCAACTACACCTGGACCTACGACGAGAAGACCCAGGGCCCGATTGCCGGCACCAAGGTCGGCATCGAGAACTCGTGGGGTCTGGCAGCGCAGGCCGGTCTGCTCTTCAAGGCCGGCAAGAACTGGGACATCGTGGCCGACGTGCGCTACATCGACATCAACGCCAAGGTGAAGCTCAACGGTGCGGACATCGGCACCGTGGACGTGAACCCGCTGGTCTACGGCGTGAGCGTCAACTTCCGCTTCTGATTGCACTGCGAGCGATCGAGAACACGCGCCCCGGCAGGGCATCCCGCCGGGGCGCTCTCGTTTTGAACAACCTTGTGCACCGTATCGGGTTGCCGCGCGACCTGCGTGCCGCTTAGAGTCCGCAGGATTCATCGTGACGGGGGATGCAATGAGCGCAGCGGGTATCGCACGCGCTGCGACAGGCGAGACATCGACGCTGGTCCGGCGTTGGCGTTCGGGCGACGATGCCGCGCGCGATGCGCTGGCGGCGCGGGTGCTGCCCGAATTGCGCCTCATGGCCGAGCGCGCCCCTTTCTGGATACCACCCTGTCTACTCAGATTCACGCTCAGAAAAACCTTTCGATCGAAAGCGCAACAGCGGTAGTCCGTAACAACGTGTATGGACTCCCCCGTCAACCCCTGACGGCAGGATTTTGTGAAGCGCCAGCTTCACGGCTTTTGATTCTGCTTTTTCCCTGCTGACGCTTTTGCTTCAACCCCGGCAAGACGGGAGCGGTTGCATTCGTGTATTCGGCTTTGCGGTGGGCTTTTTGCCCGAGCCATCATGGAATCCGCGAGTTGGGGCCAGACGTTCAAACGATCACGAAGATCACCATTGTTATCGGCTTGTCCAACTCGGGGACCGACACGCTTGCATGAAGTTGAAGCTTGCAACATCAAAAGGTCTGGAACGGTGAAGCGGTGCTGCGATGAAACAGTGCTGCGATGAAACGGTTATGTGGAAGATGATCAGGCAGTGCGTTGTTCGCGGCTGCTGACGTGTTCAGGATCGAAACTCGTGCCGTGGTGCTCGGCGGCCCACAACCGCCGCGCGGTCTTGTTCGCCAGCGCCACGGCGGCCTTGTTGTGGCCTTTGCGCTCGGCCAGTGCCAGCGCCCAGTGCTGGGTACGATCCAGCGGCTGGCCGCGTTTTCGGGCGGTGTGCGCCGCCACCAGGGCCGAACGCGCACCGTGGATCAGCAACGTGCGCAAATACACATCGCCTCGTTTGGTGATGCGCCCGAGCTTGCGGCTGCCGCCACTGGAATACTCGCGCGGGGTCAGGCCCAGCGCGCTGGCAAAATGCCGGCCCGAAGGAAACCGGGCGAAGTCGCCGATGCCCGCGCTCATCGCCGTGGCGGTGATCAGGCCCACGCCGGAAGCGGCCATCAATCGCTGACTGCGGGTATCGCGCCGGGCGATGTCGGCCAGTTGCTTCTCGATGGCGTCCATCGCCTCCTGACAGGCTTTGATGCGATCCAGCATCCCGGCCAGCGCATGGCGCAGGTCCATCGGGATATCGTTGTCGCCATCTTCCAGCGCCGCCAGCACCGCAGGCCGCACCTTGTCGGCCCCGGCGGGAATGGCGAAGCCGAACTCGCGCAGCAAGCCGCGCACGGTGTTGATCGCGGCGGTGCGTTCGGCCTTGTGATGCTCGCGGAGGCGATGCAGGCCCTGCGTGCCCTGTTGCTCGGGCGTCTTGATCGGCACCGGGCGGATATCCCCGCAGCGCGCTGCTTCCAGCAGCCCGGCGGCATCGGCGCGGTCGGTCTTGTTGCGGCGAACATAGGGACGAACGTGCTGCGCGGGCAGCAGTTCCACCGCATGACCAAGCCGGGCAAACCGCCGCGCCCAGGCATGAGCCGAGCCGCAGGCTTCCATCACCACGCGCAGCGGCGCACGGTTTTGCAGGCACTGCGCGAACGGCTTGCGCTTGAGCCGCTTGCGCTCGACGATGCGCCCTGCCGCATCGGCAAAGGCCAGCTCGAACACATCCTTGGCAAGATCAATGGCGAGCATGACGGCGGAAGATTCTGTGCGGGTGGGTTTGGTGGTAGCGTTCATGGCGGACTCCTCTCGTGATCCCGTGTCCTGATGGTCAACAACATCAGTCTGGCTCATCGAAGCCGTGTGGGACGCGGGGGGAGTCCATTCGATCATTCAAGCCGACACCGATTCGCGGCGCGGCTTAATTCAGGCTACAAGGGCTTCGCCATCTGTCAAGCGCAATCGACCGCCACGCAAAACATCGCGTGCGTTTTGAGGATA
>CAKSZJ010000007.1 GCA_934525595.1 uncultured Chiayiivirga sp.
TTCGCCGCGCTGTAGCTGGTGCCCGAGCCCGTCACCGTGCAGGTATCGCCCGTGACGCTGACAACGTGGTAGCCGGTCGCCGGCGTGACCGTGAAGCTGGCCGTGCCGCCGTAGACCACCGGCTGCGATGCCGGCGTGATCGTGCCGTTGCCGCCGGAGGTCGCCGTCACGGTGTAGCTGTTGAGCGTGAAGTTCGCCGTCACCGCCTTGGCGCCGGTGACGTTGGTCAGGCTGCAGGTCGCGCCGGTGCAGTCGCCGCTCCAGCTGCTGAACGTGTAGCCGGTGTTCGCGCTCGCGCTGCAGGTGCTGTTGCCGCCGGAAGTGACCGGGTTGGGCGTGCAGCTTGCGTTTCCGCCCGGTGCCGGGTTGACGCTGACCGTGATCGGGTAGGTAACCACCGGGACGGAGCCCGTCACGATCGGCGCGCCGGTCTGGTCGTAACAGTAGTTGTGCCAGGTGGCCGGGAAACCGCTCGTTCCGGCGGTGGTCATCCGCAGCCAGCCGTAATTGCGCTGACCGGTGTTCGCGTTGTCGAAGGTGATTCCGATGTAGCCGGTGCGACCCGGCAGCCAGTTGGACATGGCCTGGTTCGCATTGCTGAAGGTCGATGCCGGCCCGACCGTGGTGCCCGCAGGCAGCACCGAGATCTGGCCTCCAGCGGTCACGCCGCCGGGGCCGCCGTACCACCAGACCCACATGTTCCCGCCGATGGCATACAGATTGATGTCATCCACGCGCGTTCCGCTGTAGCCCTGCGCCACGCCAGACAGGAAACTGAAGGCACTGCCGTCACCGCTCTGGATCACGCTGTGATTGAGCGTGCCGCAGACCAGCGGATTGCCGCTGAACGGCCTGAAGTTGGCGATCACGGTGCAGTTGGCGGTCACCGGATTGGTGGTGAACCGGTTGCCGACGAGCGTGCCGCCGCAGGTGCCGGTGACCGAATCGATCTCCTGACCGGCAGCCGGATACAGGTTGAAGCCCGCTTTTCCGTTCACGGCGACGGTCTGCGCCCCGGTGGGCGTGATCGTGCCGCTGGGCGTACCCACGCTCGATGTGACGGTTCGCGTCGGCGCGCCCGTGAGCACCGCAGCTGCGGCATCGACGTTGATGCGCGGCTTGGTGATCGTTCCGCTCGCACCCGAGCGGGTATCCGTGACCGGCGTGCCGGTGGTGACCAGCGCGTTCAGCACGCTGGTGACGCTGGCCGTGGGTGCCGCCTGCTTCAGCACCGCCCAGGCACCCGCCACCTGCGGGGTCGCCATCGAGGTGCCGCTCATCAGCGCGTAACCGCTCCCAGGTACCGATGAACCAATGCCGGCGTTCCACGGTGCCGGGCCCGCGCCACCCGAACCGGGCGCGAACAGGTCCATGATCGTGGCGACGTTCGAGAAGCCGGACACGACGTCGACCTTGCTCGTGGAGGAAACCGCGACCGCAGTGGAAACGCAGGCCGGCGAACTGATCGTGCTGGTGTAGCCATCGTTACCGGTGGCGATCACCGTCGCAATACCGTTGGAGCGCAGATTGTCGACGGCGGTCTTGATGGTCGTCGTGTCGCAGTAGGCGCCGTAGCTGCCGCCACCCAGGCTCATGTTGACCGAGGCGATGTTGTGGCTCGGGCGCAGCGTGGTGTTGATGTAGTTGAGCGCGGCGAGCTGATCCGAGGACCAGGATCCGATGCACGGCGCGGTGCCCGTGCCGCCGCAATCGGTGTCGCGGTTGAAACGGGTGAAGACCTGGATGGCGATGATGTTGGCGTTGGGCGCAACACCGTTGATGGTCTCACCAGCCACCGTCTGATTGCGGCCCGCAGCGATGCCGGCGACGTGCGTGCCGTGGTCGCACAGCTGATTGCCGCTGGCAAGGCACTGCGCCGTGTTGGCGCTCGCTGCGCCAGACCCGGTTTGCGACGTTGTCCCATTGGGGCAGAGCGAAACGCGTTGCAGACCACCCGCGCCATTGGAGAAGCACGCTTCCGCCACGACCCGCGAGATGTTGGCCGCATTTCGGAAGAACGGGTGGCTCGCCTCAATCCCGGTATCGAGGATGGCGACCGCCCAGCCGCTGCCGTCGTAACCGCTGGACCAGGCATTGGGCGCGCCGATCAAGGGCGTGCTCTGCGCCAGCGAAGCGAACTTCAACGCGTCCTCTTCGATGCTTGCGACCAGGCGGGAACCGCGCAGCGCGGCAAGGCCGGCCTCATCCACGCGCATGGCGATCGCCGGGATGCTCTCGTAGTCGCGATTGACGCTGTAGGAGGCCGGCGGCAACGCGCCGAGCAGGCGCGTGCGCGCCGCACCGATATGGTTGCGCTGCAGCTGCACGTCGGCGCGCGAAAGGTTTCCTTCCGCGCGGAACGGCGCATCCAGCGCCAGCAGGACGATCACATCGACATGGCCATCGGCCTTCACCCTCTCGGCCAGCTCTTCGACGGTGGCTGGCTGCCTGGCCTGCGGCGCGGGATCCGCGCCCAAGGTCCGAAGCCAGGCAGGCGCTAACAGCTCCTGCAGCGGTGAGTTGGGTGCGGACTGGGCGTGCGCAGTTATGGCGCAGGCGAGCAGCACAAAGGCAGCGGCGTGTTTCAACCAATAGCGTGACATCGGATTCCCCTGATTTGCTTGGATAGTGCTGAAGCAATTATTACTTGTCCAGAACTCCCCTGCTGCGCGGGCCTTTGGCCACCAGCCGAGCGATTTCCGCTCGGTGCGATACATCGCGTTCGCCACACTGCCCACCCCTGTCCGGCCTGTGTATTTCCACGCGTCAGGATCGTGACAACGGCCCGACCACACCGTCAGTCGTGGGCTGGTGGTAGAAGCAAAATCCGCGTCATCCTGCGCAGCGCCTACAGCTGCCGCGACGAGGACTCCCTACGGCTCAAGGTCATCGGCAGCGTCCTGGCGTCGCGAGGGAATACCGGAGTGGCTTGTCATGTCCGGGACGGCATGGACCGACCCTTCCCCACCGCCTTCCGATGCGGCACGGGTGGCCCCCAATAAAGGCCATCGGGGCGGCTTTCGCCGCCGGCGCTGCTGCAGTCACCGGCGCCCCGCGCTGCGGGCGCGACGTACCAGTCTGCAGCAAATGCCGGCGAAGCCAGCGCGGCCAGGGCCAATACCCAGACGCTCAGCAAGGCGAGGAGCCCCACTTTCGCGGGGCTGCGGGTGGGGTTGGGGTGACGCGTGAGGGATGAGTGAGCAGTCATTTACGGCTTTCCTCGGTGTTTGAACCTGATCGTGGCGCGGGGCTGGAGCGATATCGTTTCATCGGAACGCGAAGCGTCTGTCTGCAACGCGAGCCGGCGGGAACGCGCAAGCCCGCCCGCCGCGCACGCAGCGCGGTGATGCACAGGGAGTTCCGGAAAGGCGCGCACGACATGGCACGCAATCGGCTTCGGGTGAAGATCCGCCCGAAGCGCAGGCCGCGGTGCGGTCTGCATCGATGTTCCACTGACGAAGCATGTATCGCCTCTCCTTTCGGGGGTGCAGAACACCCCGCAGCCCGATTCCCCGTCAGGCTTTGCTGGCGAAGCCTAACACCTGCCTCACCCTTTATTCACCCCCCATTTGGGGTACATCCGCCGCAAAAAGCGCCAGATCGGCACGAAATGCATGGCTTTTTGCCTCACGGGCGGGGAAACACGCCGCGCGGAAGGCGTACGCGGGTCGACGCGTCATGCCATCGACCGACGATATCGCTTGCCGCGGAAGCCCGCGACTGACTCGCGGCGGCGTCGCGGGCCTGCCCTACCCGCTCTCCGGAGACGGCAAGGGCGCGGACAGGTTTTCGGAGCCGTCTTCCTCGCCCGCGTCGTTCGCACTGGCAAGGCGTTTGCGGGCATCGGCGCCGAGCTTGCGCAGGCGATCGACGCGGCCGACGAGGTTGCCTCGCCCCGTGCTGATGCGCCGGACGGCGGCCTCGTGGCTGCGCTGGGCGCGGTTGAGCTGCTCGCCGACCTGGATCAGTTCGGTTTCGAGCATCACGAAGGCATCGTGCAGGGCACCGGCCTGGCGGGCGATTTCCTGGGCGTTGAGGTTGCGGTCTTCCATGCGCCACAGGTGGGCAACGGTGCGCAGGGTTGCCAGCAGGGTGCTGGGACTGACCAGGGCGATGTTGCGCTCCAGCGCGTAGGCGTAGAGCGCGTCGTCGCGCCGCAGGGCTTCGATGTAGGCCGCTTCGACGGGTACGAACATGAGCACGAAGTCGAGCGTGCGCACGTCGGGCACGGCGCTGTAGTCGCGCTTGCCCAGGTCGTCGATGTGGCGGCGCAGCGAGGTGAGGTGTTCCTTCATGGCCAGCTCGCGCGGGACGTCGTCTGCGCTGGCGACGGCGCGATCCCAGGCGGTGAGCGAAACCTTGGCGTCGATCACCAGATCGCGCGCGTCGGGCAGGCGCACGATCACGTCGGGGCGCGGGCGGCTGCCGTCCTCGCCCGTGTAGACCACCTGCATGTGGAAGGCGCGCCCGGCCTGCAGGCCGGAGATTTCCAGCAGGCGCTCCAGCGCCAGCTCGCCCCAGGCGCCCTGGCTGCGGCTGTCGCCCTTGAGCGCGCGCGTGAGGTTGGCGGCCTCGGCGGTGATCTGCTGGTTGAGCGCCTTGAGCGAGAGGATTTCGGCATTGGTGCGGGTGATGCTCTGGGTGAACTGGGTGAGCTGGTCGCGCAGCGGGGTGAGAAGCGCGCCCAGCTGCTTGCCGCTGCTCTCGTCGAAGCGGCGGGTCTTTTCCTCCAGCACGCCGTGGGCAAGCTGGGCCAGTTCAGCCTTGAGACGCTCGTCGAACTCGCGCAGGCGCAACTCGGTGGCCTGCTGCTGCTCTTCGAGGCGGGCCTGAAGCTCGGCCGCACGGGCGCGGGCGACGGCGGCGGCCTCCATTGCGTCGCGCAGTTCGCCGTCGAGCCGCGCGGCGCGCGCCTCGTGCTGGGCGCTGCGCTCGGCCTTGACGGTGAGCGCGGCGCGATCGTCGGAAAGGGCATCTGTACGTTCGCGCAGCCGCCTGAGTTCGGCATCGGCAGCCGCGAGGCGCTCGGCAAGTTCTCCGGCGCGTGCGAGCTGCGCGTCGCGCTCGTGCGCAAGGGCCACCAGGTCGGCATCGCGCGAGGCACGGCCGCGCTCATACGCGGCGGCGGCGGCGCGGATACGGGCGCGAGCGGCCAGCCAGAGGGTGGCGATCAGCGCCAGTGCAAGCAGCGCAGCCGCTGCACCAAGCAGCCAGGTCAGGTCGATGGATTCCATGGCGGCATTGTAGCCAGCGCCGGTCTCATGGCCTGAGACGGGGAAGCTCATGCCCGATGGTTGGGTCCGCGCGACGCCGTGGCGTTGCGGCGGACACGCCGGCGCGGCAAAGTCCGGGAACGGCGCGCAGCACCCGCCATTTCCTTCCATTCTCCTCAGCGCATGTCCCGCATCCTCGTCCTGCAGCACGTCGCCGCCGAGCCGCTCGGCACGCTCGATCCGCTGATCCGCGCGCGCGGGCACCGCATCCGCTACGTCAACTTCGAGCGCGATCCGGCGGCGCGTCCCGACATGGACGGTTACCACGGCCTGATCGTGCTGGGCGGGCCGATGAACGTTGAGGATCACCACCGGCGCCCGCACCTGCTCACCGAGATGCGCCTGATCGAACAGGCCCTGGCGCAGGACAAGCCCGTGCTGGGCATCTGCCTGGGATCGCAGCTGCTGGCGCACGTGCTCGGCGCGCCGGTGCGGCGCCATCGCCAGAGCGAGATCGGCTGGTACCGGCTCGACACCACCGCGGCGGGGCGCGACGACGCGGTTCTTGCGCCGCTGGGCGAGAGCTCGCCGGTGTTCCAGTGGCACAGCTACACCTTCGACATGCCCGCTTCGGCCGAGCACCTGGCCACCACCGCGAGCTGCGAGAACCAGGCGTTTCGCTATGGCCGCAGCGCCTATGGCTTCCAGTTCCACCTGGAGGTGGACGAGCGGCTGGTATCGCGCTGGCTGTCGCTGCCGGCCTATCGCGAGGAACTGGTTGCGGCCCGTCTCGGGCACGGGCCCGAAGACGTGGCGCGGCACACCCTGCTCCAGGCCGCGCGGATGCGCGCGCTGGCCGAACCGGTGTTCGGAAACTTCCTCGACCTCATCGGCCGCCCGCAGCGACGCATCGCGCTGCGCTCGACGCTGTAGAAATCCCCGCAGGCGAGTCCCGGAACCTCAACACCCCGACTCCACAACGCAAGCGCCCCGGGAATTCCCGGGGCGCCTGGCAGGGGTGCGAAGTCACTGTACCGGCGGTGGCTCGAAGCCGTCGCCGAACAGCTCGTCTTCGGAAAGGCGACGGTAGGTGATGATGGCCCCGTCCCCGCCGCTGGCGGCGACGTAGAGGAAGCGGTCGTCGCCGCTGGTCGCCATGGCGCCCGGAATCGACAGGTGGTTGAGGCCGTTGTCGCCTTTGAACACGGTGCGGTGGACGCTCAGGGCGCCGGTCTGGGATCCGTCGATGGTGCGATTGAACACCGTCAGACTGTCGTCTCCGGCGCCGGTGACGAACACTTCCTTGCCGTTGGGAGCCACCGCCACGCTGTGCGCACCGCGCAGGCCGTGCAGGCCCGCCTCGCCGTGCTTCCAGATGCGGCGGTGGGTCAGGGTGCCGTCGGCGGCGCGGTCGAAACGCACCAGGCTGTTGTCCGTGTTCGCGGCCACGTAGAGCTGGCGGCCGTCGGGCGAAAGCGCCAGGCCGAACGCGCCGCGGATTCCGCTGACGCCCGCGAGGCCGTCCACGTAGCTGGCCTTGACCGCGAGCTTGCCAAAATCGGCATCACCGGGGTTGCCGTTGCGGTCCAGCACGATCACCGAATTGCCGTCGCGCGCGCTGACGTAGACCTGGGCGCCGTCGGCGGAGATCGCAATGCCGGAGGGCCGCAGCAGGCCCAGCAGGCCGGGCGCGTCCTTGTTCTGCGAACGCACGAAGGCGAGCTGGCCGGTGGTCGAATCACGGCTGAAGGTGACGATGGCATTGGACTTGCGGCCCAGCGCGTAGAGCTGCGCGCCATCCGGACTCAACGCCAATCGGACGACCTCCTCCAACCCCAGGACCGTGCCGCCGTGGACCAGCGAATGCACGAACCCCAGCGCGCCGCTGGCCGTATCGCGCGAGAGCACCGTCACGGCGTTGTCGCGCAACGCAGCCAGGTAGACGAAGGCGCCGTCCGCGCTCATTCGAATGTCCTGCAGGCCCTTGAGCTTGGCCTGTCCGAAGCCCGCGGTGGCGACGGTGTAACTGGAGACCGGGCTAAGCACGCCAGTAGCGGGATCGCGCTGGAAGTGCACCACCGCGCCGCGTGAATCAGAGGTGGCGTAGGCGTACAAGCCATCGGGCGAGAGGACAATCGCGCTCGGCTGCGCAAGATCCGGCAGCATCGCGCCTGTTTGCGCGTCCACTTCCGCCACTGCCGGGTCGTGCGTCGGATCGACGATGGTGCCGGTGGCGAATGGCTGCGCAAGCACCAGGCTGACGGGATTGCTGAACTGCAGGCGGAAGGTTTCATCCGGCTCGGTCGCGGCGTCCGGCAGGATGGTGATGTCGATGGTGCCGGTGGTGTCGCCCGGCGCAAAGGTCACCGTGCCGTTGGCAGCGACGAAATCCGTGCCCGGCTGCGCGCTGATGCCCTGCGTCGCGTACTGGAACGACACCTCGCGCGTGTGGCTGCGGCTCAGGCGCGCGGCGAAGCGTGCAACCGACGTGCCGGACGGCGGCTCGGCAACGCGCACGGGGTCCACTGCGAGCGTGGGAACGTTGTCGTCATCTTGGATTGTGACCGTGGCGGTGGACTTCTGGAACACGCCGAAGTTGCCGAGCGTGGAGAGCAGCTCCACGGTGAATGTTTCATCAGGCTCCCCCACGGTGTCGCCGCAAACCTGCACCCGCAAGGTGGCACTCGTGGCACCGGCCGGGATGACCAGCGCCTGGTTTGCAAGCTGGCGGAAATCCGCGCCCGAACCGCACACGGGCCCACCGACGGCGCTGCCATCGCGCGTTTCCCAGTACACGGTCAGCGCCTGCGCCGCGGATGTGTTGAGCGTGATGGCGAGATCGACGTTGGTGAGACCGGTTTGCCCTTCGTAAACCTGCGCATCGGCAATGCTGATGGCCGGGCCGGTGCCGGTGTTCTGCGGATCGAGGTCGAGGCGGGTGGTCGCGCCCACCGCGCCCACGCCGCCCGAAACCTGGGCCGCCAGCTGTCCGCCGAGGTAAATGTTGAGCGGGTCGCCGGGGCGCGCCCGGCCCTCGGTGCGCGGCTCGACCTGGTCCATCAGGATGTCGATGCGGTAGCTGTTGCCCATGTGGCTGCTGCTGCCGATGACATAGCGTGCGAGCACCGCGCCGCTGCCCGGCGCACGTGCTTCCACCACCGTGTTGGCCGGGGCCGGCACGCCGTACAGCGTGGCGCTGCCGTAGTAGATGTGGTTCGGCGCGTCGATGCTGGCGCGTGCCGGCAGCGCCAGGCACATCAGTGCGATGGCCAGGAACTGCATGAAGGCGAGGATCGGGCGGCTCATGGTCAGTTCCCCGAGTAGGAATAGGTCTTGAAGAAGATGCGGATGTCGTCCACGCCGTGGCCATCGCGCACCCCGTTTCCACCCGGAACCTTCGCCCCGTGGATGAAGGTGTCCAGGCCATCGTTCGGATCGGCGAGGAAAGTGCTGCCGGGGATGATGAGCAGCCAGCGGCGGTTCCATACCGAGCGGCCGATCAGGCGGCTGTCCGCGCTGACCTGGTTGTCGTCGAACGGTTCGCTGTAGTGGAACGCGCGCATCATCGGGTAGCGGATGAGGTCGGTACGCGCGCCGTCCAGCGACTCGGTCGGCACCCAGTCGTAGCGACCCAGCTCGGCCGCACCGATCGGGAACGGCACCGGGATCTTCTGCTCCACCACCTGCCACTGGCGCACGGTGAAGTCGAGCGGGTCGGGCGAGCGCAGCACGTCCTGGCCGACCGGGATCAGGTAGACGTTCGGGTCATCGGCCAGCGGCAGGCTGGCGTAGTTGCCGAACCAGGCACCGACCGAGCGGATGCGCGTGGCGAAGCGGCTCGGGTTGTAGGAGCTGTCGTTGGCACCCAGATCCCAGCCGAAGAAATTCAGCCCGGAGGTGACATTGGTGGAGAACTCGAACACCAGGCCCGGCTGGGGTCCGACGCTTTCCGGCGCGAACGGGCGGGCGTAGCGCCGGAATTCCGGGATCTGCCACAGGTCGGCCACGCGCGCGGCCTCCAGCGTGCTGCGCCAGCCCTCGTCGCCATCCGCACCGGCATCGATGCGGAACAGTTCACGCCGCAGCGAGAAGCGGTTGGTCTCCACCTGCGGGGCGTTGAAGCCCATCTGGCCCTTGAGCACGTCGAAATTCAGCTTGAGCTGGGCCATGGTGTCGGCCAGACCCGGCGAACCAGCCACCGGCACGCCGTTCAGCACCTGTCCCAGGCTGCGCTGCTTGACCACGCTGGTCAGGAATGCCTGCCCCGCCTTGCTGTCGCCGCCCAGCAGGTTGGTCTCGTAGTCATAGGCCGAGGCGGCGAGGTAGACATAGCGCGCCGCCAGATCGAACGCCGCGCGGTACTTCTGCAGCGCGTCGTTGCGGAAAATGCGGAAGGCCATGTCGCGGTAACGCGCTTCCTGCGTGGCGGCAGCGGCACCGCGGCGGAACCTGATCAACTGCTCGTAAACCCGCAGGCCTTCGGCGAGCGTAGCCAGATACTCGCCCCTGAGCTGCTTGATGGCCTCGGCCCGGGCGAAGATCTCCGCGCGCAGCAGCGGCTCCTGGCGCATGATCGCGTCGATCTCGCCGGCGAGGTTGTAGAGATCGAGGTTGGAGTCGTTGATCAGGGTGCGGATGCCCGACAGCTCGCTCACGTCCTCCTTGGAGGCATCGATGGCGTTGCCGGCGATTTCCAGCCCGTCGGCAATGCCGTCGGCCACCGAGGTGATGGTGGAGGCGGAGCCGTCGATTGCGCACTTGATGGTGGAAAACAGGTCGCCGCCGCCCGCCAGGCCGGCGATCACGTTGTCCGGAACGCAGTCCCCGGTGGTATCAAGCACTTCGCTCAGGATGTTGCCCACGCGCCGCGTGGCGATGGCCGAGTTGGTCATCACCTGTGCCGCGATGGTGAGGTTGCGCAGCTCGTTGCGCTGAGCGATGGCCAGGTTGATGTTGGCCTGGGCCGTCCCGAACGTGGCGCGCAGGGTTGAAATCCCGGCCTCCAGTTCCAGGCGCATCGCGTCGTATTCCAGAATGCCCTGCTTGAGCGAAATCTGCGCCATCAGGATCTCCTGCAGCGTCTGCTGCAGGCGGCCGGGCGCGCGGCGCTGGCCGGTCCAATCATCCGGCTTGGTGAACAGCAGGCCGGTGCCGGGAGTATCGGTGGTGACGTACTCGACTTCGAGCAGCCTGGTGTTGTCGGTGTCGCCCAGCGCGCAGCCGGTGCCCATCGGCGACACGTCGCAGTCACCGCTGGACACGCCGCCCAGGGTCCCGGTGCGGCTGGTATTGAAGAAGCCCACGCCGTTGGCGGCCGGCCGGTAGTAGCCCTTGAAGCGCTTGACGCGGCGCACCGCCATGTCGGCCTGCACCGGCGTATCGAAGTCGAAGGTCGTTCCGGCCAGGGCAGGTGCGTCCATGTACATGTAGTGGTAGAGGTCCGGGCCGTCGTAGCCGTCCGGATAGGTGCCGCCCGGACCGATGTCGTCGGCGTAGGGATAGCCGAAGATCTCGATCATCTGGTTGGTGAAGTCGGTCTCCTCGTCGATCGACATGTCCCACAGGTCGTCGGCGCTGTCCTGGGTCCGGCGCAGCTGGTTGGACAGCAGATTGGCGTAGTCCCACACCTTGAGCGCGTTGTTGAGCGAGCCCATCGCGCGCTCCCATACCTGCTCGAACTGGGTCTTGTTGAAGCGTTCGAGCTGGGCCGGATCGATGTCGAAGGACACCACGCCCTTGGCCAGACCGAGCGGATTGAGGCCGGCGTCGGCACGGTCGACCTTGCCCTGGATGCTGGCGAACTCGGACGTGATCTGCGCCAGCTCGCTGATGTTCCCGCGCTCGATGCGCTGGATGCCGACATGCGCCGGATTCGGATCCTCCACCGGCAGGATGGCGTTGCCGGTCACCCAGTCGAAATAGGCACCCGTACCGGCACGACGCCCCCATTCGGACAGGCCCCAGGCGCGCTGCGCATTGGTGTCGTCATAGCCCTGGTACTGGCCGTTGGGATTCTCGACATAGGCCTTGCGATAGGTCAGGTCGACGATCTCGGCACCGGTCCTGGCCTTGGCCACGGCGGTCTCGACGAACTGACGCTCGTCGAGGAAGTCCACGTTGATCGGCACCCCGGCCACCTGCACCGCCTCGGACTGCGGATTCCACGAGAAGTACGGATGGCGCAGAAGGTTGTAGTAGGTGGTCATCGCGGTCAGGTAGTGACCCCAGGCATCGCCATGGCCCTGCGGGAACATGATGCGCGCGTCGTACTCGTCGAGCACGCCGTTCACGTCCTGATCGGCAATGTTGTAGCTCAACGCATAGGCCACCTCGCCATCGCCGGTGGTGAAGTTCCAGAACAGGCGGTTGTAGACCGGCGAGGCCGCCACCGGGCCGTGGCTGTCGTCGCGACCACGCAGCAGCACCAGCTCCTCGTCGAGCAGGGAGGTGAGCTGGTTCTGGAAGTTGAAGATCGTCGGGGACAGCGAATAGGTACCGCCATTGGAGTCGATCGCGATGGTGGAATCCTGCGCGTCGGCATAGGCCTCGTTGCCCAGGAGGGTGTAAAAGTCGGCCAGGCGCGAGGCCACCAGCAGCACCGCGGCGTTGGCCGGGCCGTAGTCGATCGGCGGGGTGGAATCGGCCGAAAGCTGCAGCGCGCGGCGCATCACCGTGGTATAGGCTTCGATCAGGCCGATGCTGTTGAGGTTGTCGGGATCGGAGTTGAGCGCGATCGGACCCGAGTAGCGCTCGCCGAGCTGGATGAGCATGCTGGCGTAGTTGTTGGTCTCCGAGGAGCCGAAGTCCTGCACCCGCGCCTCGAACGGATTGAGCCGGCCCAGGACGCGCTTGACCCAGCCTTCGGCCAGCTGCGCACGCGGCCCGGTTGGCGTGGCACCCGGCTGGCCTGCCCACAGGCTCCATTGTCCGGGCTGGTCGTTGCCGCAGGCCGACAGGCCGCGGTAGCGCGCCAGGTACCAGTTGTCCGACAGGGTCTGGATATTGGCTCCCTCGATGCTGATCTCCATCGCGCCGTTCGGATTGGCCACGGGGAACTGGATCCAGCCGTGCATCTGCCCGGTTTCCGGGCTGGGCACGGGCATCGGCGGCGTGCCGTTGGCATCAGGGTGGAAATACCACTCGAACTGCAGTGCATCGGGATTGCCGCCAAAGTCGCCACCGTGGCGCAGCACCAGCTGCTCGTCGAAGATGTCATCGGGCGCGATCACGTTGATCTGGCCCTGATAGGGCATCGGGCCGGGCAGCGAGGACGACTCCAGGCAGCCGACGCGGATCACCTCCAGCGACACCGGCAGCGCGCCGAGCGAAGGATCATTGTTGAAGGCGATGGTCATGTAGCCTGCGCCCTGCGCCGCACCGGCGGTCAGCGCGGAACCGCCGCCCACGGCCGAAAGCGGCTGCAGGAAGCCGGTGTTTTCGGGATCTTCGTAGGCGATCAGCAGCTCGCCCGCGGGGATATCGGTGACCATGTCATGGCACTGGCGCACGCGGTTTTCATCGAGGCTCGAGTCGCGGCAGATCTTCTTGATGCCGCTGGGATTGCGGGTGAGGCGGAACAGCGCTTCCACCGCCTGATCCCAGGTGCACGCGCCGCTGTCGCGGCAGTTGCCGGTGAAGGTTTCTTCCTCGGTGCCGTCACCGCCGTTGAACTTCTTGAGCAGCATGCGCTCGCGCTGGGTCATCACGTTGAGCAACAGCTTGGGATCCCCGGCACCGGTCTCGTCGAACACGCCGTGCATGACCAGTCGCTTGTTCATGCCGTCCCAGTACATGCGCTCGCCCAGCGACGCGGGCATCCGCTGGGTCCCGTCGGAGGAGCCGGTGATGTCCTGGAATCCGTCGGTGCGGAAGCTCGTCGCCACGCTTGCGGGAATCTGTGACAGACGCACCCAGCGCGTGCTGACCGGGTCGATCAGCTGCGCCAGCGTCTGCGACGGCTCAGGGTCGTCGCCTGCGGCATCACGGGTCTGGTCGTAGACGATCTCCACCGCCGCCTGGCTGGAGATGTCAGGCAGGCCGCGCTTGGGTGCGAGCAGGGTTTCGCCCGCCACCAGCAGCGGCGGATTCTCCGGCCAGGCGATGGTGTATTCGACCGGAATCGGGTCCATCGGCGTCGTCGCGCCACCCTGCGACTGCGGCAGGCGCGCCAGCCACGGCGTGCACTGGCCGGGCGGGTAGTCGTTGACGTCGTTGTTGTCGTTGTCCTGGTAGAAGCCCGGCTGCATCGGATAGAAGTAATGCACCTTGCCGCTGCCGGCCGACTTGGCCCAGAGCTGGTTCTTGTGGTCCTGGAAGAACGGCGGCGGCGGCGGCCCGTCCACGGCCTGTCCCTGCACGAAGGTCTCGGCGCAGCTGGGTAGCAGGCGCACCGGATAGGGCGGCGACACCGTCGTGCCTGCGGTGCCGGTGTAGCGGAAGCGGTTGTAGCCGGCACCCGTGGCCAGCACGCGATAGAGCTTGAAGTTCCACTCCAGCGTGGTGCCGTTGTAGTACTTGAGCAGGACGTAGGGATCGGACGGTGCCGCCGGATCCAGATCGCCGCCGAAGTCCGAACGCAGCGCGAACACCGCATCGGCACCGGTGCCGGTGGAGGACGGTGCCATCATCGCGTGCTCGTCGTTGGGATTGAATCCGGGCGCGGCGTAGTCGTTCTGCACGTAGATGTGCGCCTGCGGGAAAGACGCGGCACCAAGAATCTGCTGTCCGAAGACCTCGCTGCCCTGCTCGCTGGCGATGACGATGCGATCGGGGTCATAGGGCCAGCGCGGCTGGTAGCGCACCGCGCGGCTGGGCCAATAGGTGCCCTTGCCGTTGCGCCGGTACCAGGCCACCGCCAGCTCGCGGCCCGCGTCCTGAATGCGGCGGCTGGAATAGCGGTTGACCGGAATGATGGTGCCGGTGCGCGCGGTGCGGTTGTAGGCCGCGTTCACGCCGTTGCCGTCGTAATAGGCCAGCTCGTTCACCACCCAGCCGGCGCGGCCGGTTTCGTTGTGTGCGGTGCTGGTGAGCTTCTTGCCGATCTCCACCGACACGTTGTCCTGGAAGTTGGCGGTCAGGTGATACGGCAAAGAGCGCACCACCTCGATGAAGGTGGGGAACTGCATCTGGTCGGTGGAGGTTCCCTGCACGTACTGGATCACTGCGTAGCCGCTGCGCGGGGCGTTGAACACGCCGCCGTCGAGGGTGGCACCGCTGCTGCCGCCGGAAGGCAACACCAGATCGCCCAGGATCTGGTACCCGGCCGGCTTGGCCTCGACCGGCGCGCCGATCACGTGGGCCTGGTAGCAGCCCTCTTCGCCCGGCATGCCGGGCAGGTCGATGTCGCCGCAGGCGCGCGCGGGCCAGACGCCCGCACCCTGCGTCACCACTCGCGCGGGCGAGGTCGGATCGGTATTGACGCGCCAGCGGACTTCGATCGGCGGCGTCGGCTGCAGGGGGATGAACTGCCAGGTTGCCGCCACGGAGGAAGTCGCGGGCCGGTAAACCCAGGTGAACCAGCGGTATTCGTTCCCGGTGGCCTGCACCTGTACGCCATCGTGGAACACCTCGGGCAGCATCGCGACCGTACCCACCTGCGCGCCGCTGGGCGGCGTCAGCGGCACGCCCACCGCCCAGGCCTCGGGCTGGAAAAACCGTCCGTCGTTGCTGAGCTTGACGATGAATCCGTCGGTCGCACCCTGCGCCACCAGTTGGTCCACCGGGCCGAACTGGGCGATGCCCTGGAAACGTCCGGAGACGTAGAGCTGCCCACCTGCGGTGGCGACCATCGAGCGTGCGGAATCCACGCCCGTGCCGCCCGCCGCCGCGGGCGGATTGCCCACGGCCGGCGCGCCGCCCGTCAGCCAGGCCCACTGCCCGTCGGCGAGGTTGAGGCCCGCGATGTAGGCGTCTGCGCCCCCCGCATTGCCGCTGATCCGGTGCGGCCCGAGGTCGAGGCTGCCGCTGAAGGCACCGGCGACGAAGACCCGGGTGCCATCAGAGGCTACGGTGTAGGCATCGCCGCTGCCGGTGGCGAGAAGGTTGTTGCACGCGTAAGTGCCGCTGCCGGGAGTCAGAACGGCGACGAAACCGGCGCTGGCATCGGGAACGGCCGGGCATGATGCCAGCGGAATCGACACGCCGGCGGGTGCCTTGCCAACCACCGCGATGCGCGTCTGGTTATTGCTGGAGAAGGCCAGGGCGTCGGAGATCGCAATCGAGCCGTGGAAACGCCGCGGGGTGCCAAAGACCGGCGAACTGCTGCCCACGTTTGAAATCGAGTGGATGTAGCCCTCGTTGAAGTAGGCCTTGGCCGTCAGGCGCTCGACGAACCACCAGTCGAATTCGCCACCGCTGCCGCCGATCATCCGCACCCGCAGCTTGAGGTTGGAATGACGGATCGCCGGATCACCGTTGGTGACGCTGGCGCTGATCCGCTCGCCCGCGGCCCCCCCGGCCGTGAAGCGCTGCAGTTCGCGCCAGTCGCCGGTGGCGGACAGGTACTCCAGCACCAGGTCTTCGCTGCCGGACCAATCCGGATGTTCACTCAGATATGACGAATAGTTGTATCCACCCGATGAAAGCGGAGGCGCGGGGTACCGGAAGATGGTGTTTCCGCGAATGATCACCGCCTCTACCGTGACCGCGCTGGCCTCGGTGGTGTCCAGAGCCGTCTTGCTCTGCACCGCGACATGGCCGCTGCGCAGGGCAAGGCCAGGCGACCCGCCAAAGTATGAGGTCAGAATATCGAAATGCTGCTGCGAGACAATGTGCGCCGCCCCGCCCCAAGCCTCGGCGACTTCCCAGTTGTCTGCAAGATTGGTGCCTGGACCGAAGGTCTCGCTGCGCAGGGTGGTCTGACCCTGGGCCTCCTCGCCCAGCATGTGCAGGCCGCCCTCCTGATCCAGCAGCAGGCGCCGCCCGATTTCCGACACGCCTGCTCCGGGGCGATTCACCGCCCAGAGCCACGCCGACCCGTCGGCCTGCATCCGCGCCAGGAAGTCGTCCTGTGCTTGGCTGCCGCCGGTGAGCGTCACGCTGTTGCCGCTGCCGGGCGCATTGAAGGTCACGCTCTGCCGGTACGCGCCTGTCAGGATCAGCGAGTCGGGAATGGGCGGCACCACGGAAGAGTTGCCCGGCAGGACCACCACGTCGTTGACGCTGGAGGGATAGCTGCCGCTTCCGTGGTTCGCGCGCCGCACCCAGTCCCAGGTGCCTTGGGCGCTGATCCTGGCCACGAAACCGTCCTGGCGCGTGTTCGGACCGCTGGTGGTTACCCCTCCCCCGAACGAAGCGTTGCCGTAGAGGTTGCCCACCAGATAGGCGTTGTTGGACGCGTCCAGCGCCAAGCCCACGGCGGTATCGGTGAGGATGCCCCCGGCGGACTTGGCCCACAGCACGCGTCCTCCGGCATCCAGGCGGGCCACGAAGATGTCCTGCAGCCCGGCGGCGTTGAGCGTGAAACTGCCCATCACCGTTTCGCCGGTGAAGTTGCCGGCGATCAGGATGTCGCCGTTGGGTGCGGCAACGGTGCGCACCACCTCTGCGTTGGGAAAGCCGTGCGGCCAGGCGGCCTGGGCCTGCGGGGCCAGTGCACCCGCGAGCAGGGCCGCGGCTCCGAGCACCAGGCCGCGCGAATCAATCGACTGAAGGAAAGCCATGGTCTGTCCCCTGATCACTGGTTCAGCACCGTCACCGGCGAGGCGCGGCGAAGGTGGAAGGTTCCGGAAGTGAAAATCGGATTGCGGTGCAGTCCGGTGATCGATTCGGCGAAAGTGCCGCCGATCACCGTGTCGCCCCAGCCTGGCCCGTTGCTGCCCGATGGGTCATCCGGGGTGAAGGCCATCTGGACGTTGCGCACCACCTGGAACGCCTCGGGCAGGTAGTTGAGGAACTGCTCGTCCAGGTTGTCGTGATCGGGGTGGTAGCGGTGCAGGAACGGATTGGTCGGCAGCTGCGGCTCCATCACGATCGTGGTGGAGATTTCCCCGCCAGGGCCGAATACGCCGGTGAAATCCAGCGTCTCGCCGCTGAAGTCGTAGCCGATGGAGCTGAAGCGCAGCCCGACCGGCACGCCATCGCGGCCGGCGACGCCGCTGTAGAGACTGATGAGCTGCTTGTTGGTCAAGAGCACGTAGCGACCCGGCTGGTCCACTTCCTGATAGGAGGGGTCGATGCTGCTCGGGCGCATCGTGCCTTCTTCCCACATCTGGATCACGTCCTTGAGCAGGCGCGCCTGGCCCTGCGCGTTGACGTGCACCAGGAAACGCTGGGTGAATGTGCTGGCACCGACCGTCCTGGGTGCGGTGCCGGCGTTCTGGGCTTCGCTGACCTTGTCGATCACCACCTCGCCGATCCACAGGCCGGCGAACAGCAGCGGATTGTCGCCGCCCGCCTTCGCGCCGGCGGGTCGCTGCGCCAGCGCGCCCGGCTGGACCACGTCGCCGCCGACATGCAGGACGATGCGGTCGCCCAGTTCATCGGTGATGGCGATGAGCTGTTCCATTCGCGCCTGGGTGAACTGCGACCGCTTGATCGCCAGGGTGACGAAGACATCCTGGTTGGCCGGAGCGTCGATGACTTCCACGTCCGGCAGGTCCGGCCAGCCCACCTCGCCCGTTTCCGGATCCTCCAGTCGCATCGACAGCGGAACGCGCATCGTGCCGAGCCGCTCGATCTGGAAGCTGCTGTTGACGCCACTGAGGTTGCGCAGCACGAAGCGCATCTGGTCGAACGCGGTGTCGAAGGCGAGCGACTCGCCCTGGTCGAGCACCAGGTGCATGCGGCCCTGGTAGCGCGAGTTGCCCTGGGTGTGGATCCAGTAGGCCTCGTTGGCATTGATGGGCGTGGTGCCCGAAACCAGCTTCCAGCGCCCGTCGGCATTGTCGAGGCGATAGATCGGCTGCCCGGTGTGGCCGGGCGACTGGGAGAAGAATTCGTTGAAGGTCGGCGGATTGCTCGCCGTCACCGACAGGCCGGTCAGGGTGAAGCTGTCCGGCCGCCACTGGGTGGGGATGAAGCGCGGCTTGCCGCTGATGGTGAGCTGGCGAATACCGGCATCGTCGGGCAGGCGCACCAGATAGGCGGTGTTGCCGTCGATGGTGAACAGATTGGTGAGCATGGCGTCGGGGCGCGATTCGGGGAACCAGGCGTACCAGCCTTCGATGTTCTCCAGCCCGTCGGACGGATTGCGAATGAACTGGACCTGGTCGCGATTCGGAATCCAGCGCCAGACGCTGCGCACCGGGATGTTCGCGAAGACCGATTCGATGTCGTTCTGGGCCGGTTGCAGCGCGACGTGGATCGCGTTCCAGCCCGGCTTCAGGGTGATGGTCTGGGTCATGTCGGCCGCCCGCGGTGCCAGCGGGAACAGCAGCAGGGCCAGCGCGGCAACGCGCACGAGGAGCGAGGTGATTGAACTGGACATGGCGAAATTCATCCCTGATCCTGGGGCATGGCGGGCGGTTGTGGCGGCGTGGTGTTGGCGGGTGGTCCGACGGGTGCGATGGCAGCCAGCGCCGACTCCCGCACCTCGACCCCGACCTGACGCATGAGCTGCTGGCGGAACTGCGTCTCGGCGGCCTGCAGGCGATCCTGCATCAGGCGTTGGCGGATGCCGGCGGCAAGCTGTTCGAGCGTGCGCGACTGGCGCGGCTCGCTCTCCACCAGACGCACCAGATAGACGCCGTCGGCACCGCGCAATACCGGTGAAAGGTCGCCGGGATTTTCCAGTTCGCGCACCGCGTCGAGCACGGCGCGGTCGTGGGCATAGCGCGCGCTGCTGCCTTCGGCGATCCAGCCGATCACCCCGCCGCGATAGCGCGTGGCGTCGTCGTCGGATACCTCGATCGCCAGCGGCCCGAAGTGCGGCACGCGGGCATCGAGCCCAGCGGCCTTGGTGCGCGCCGCCTGCATCCGCTGCGTCGCATCGACCCAAGCCGCGTCGCCGGCGTTCGCGGCCACGGAAATCTTCAGCATTGCGGCACGCTTGCGCGCCGGCACCGTGTAGTCGGTGGCGTGCTCGGCGTAGTACTTCGCCACCTCGTCATCGGTGACGCTGACCTCACGCTGGGCGTCGCGCAGCGTGCTCTGCACGTAGCGGTTGGAAATCACCTGGTCCACGGCCAGGCGCACGTCCGGTTGCACCGTCAGCCCGGTGCGCTCGGCCGCCGCCACCAGCGCGGCGCGATAGACCAGGTCATCGAGCAGGCGACGTTTCTGCTCCATGTCCTGGAACTGCCCGGGGCGATCGCCGCCGCGGCGCTTCATCTCGTCCACGAACGCATCGACGCTGATGTACTGGTCGCCGATCCGCGCAACCCACTGCGCCGGAGCGGCCTGCCCGGCCGGGGCGTGCACCATGCGTGCGCCGAGCCAGCCGCACGCTCCGCCGGCCGCGAACATGCCCAGCAGTGCGAGAGCCGCCGTTTTGGCTGGAACCTTCATGCTGCGCCCTCCCCGTCGTACAAGGCCCGACGCACCGATGCCGGCTCCGGGGAGGAGGAACGTACGGCATCGGGCGTCGAACGGAGGAACCAGGGCACCAGCCAGCGCAGCGGCGTGGCGTCCGCACCCGGATAGGGGCGATTGGAATCCTCGAAGCCGTCCTTGAAGATGACCTTGAAGACCTCGTTGGTGTCGCTGGCGAAGTTGTTCTGCGTGCTGACCTCGACCTGGGCCGGATCGATCGTTGCCTGCACCGATTGCACGATGGTCTCGTGGACCATCACGTTGATGGCCGGATCGACGGTCGCGGTAAGGGTGAAGGTGACCACGGCACCGGCGGGAACATCGACCAGTTCGTCGATGCCGCCCACGCCGCTGGCAGTGCCGCAGGTCGCGCCGCCGCTCGCCGCGCACTGCCAGGCCGCATCGATCAGTTCGACCGCGAGCGGCGATTCCACGCGCGCATCGATCGCATCCACCGAGCCGTCGTTGCGCACGCGGATGACGTAGACGCTGGTGTCGGCAGGTGCCAGGCCAATGCGGCCATCGTCGATCGACACCGCCAGATCCACACCCGTGAACATCAAGGTGCTGGTGCTGTCGGTATTGTTGGCCGGTGCCGGATCGCCGGTCTGCGAAGCGACCTGGACGGTCGAGGTCAACGTGCTTCCCACGGCCGGAAGCTGGGTCAGAGCCAGCGACGCGGTGGCCACGGTACCGGCGGGAATGCTGGCGAAGCTGCAGTCCACGCGTACCGGCGTGACCTGGCTGCAGCCGGCACCGACCGCCTGTATCGGATGGCTGAAGGAATAGGCCGCCACGGTCTGGCCCGCGTCCGACGGCCCACCGTTCGCGATTTCGATCCGGTGCTCCATCGCCACCGGGCTGCCCGGGTCGTAGGCATCCGGCGCATGCGCGGTCACCGCCAGATCGGCGCTGGTCTGGATGGTGTCGGTGTCGGTGGCCGCGTTGTCGGAGGTGTCCGGATCGAGCGCATCGCCCAGCACCTGCACGCTCGCGGTGTTGACGAGCATGCCGGTGGCCGAGGAGACCAGGGTCGCACTGACCTGGTAGACCAACGATTCGCCCACCGGAATATCCACGGTATCGTTGATCGACCCCTCACCCACGGACTGGCAGCTGCCGGTACCGAGCGTCGGCGTGCAGGTCCAGGTCGCACCCACCAGCACCGCCGGCAGGATGTCCTGGACCAGCGCGTTGGGCGCATCCGATGGCCCGACGTTGCTGACCGTGATGGTGTAGCCCAGCGGCAGGCCCGCCATCGAGCTGGATACGCCGTTGGTCTTGGTGATCGAAAGATTCGGGCGACGCAGTACCTGGGTGGTGACCGGTACCGCCACCTGGTCTCCGGGCGTGGGATCGACCGATCCCGGCTCGGGCTGGACGTAGGCGGAATTGAGCAGTGGACCGACCCAGCGCGGATGGACGCGGGCGCGCAGGGTCACGGTGACGCTGCCACCGACCATGACATCGGCCTGGGCGTCGAGCGAGGTGCCCGAACCACTCGGTGCCGTACAGATGGATCCACCCGTGGCCGTACAGGTCCAGGTCGCACCAGCGAAGCGGCTCGCCTCCAGCGGATCGACGATGTGCACGCCCAGTGCATCGCTCGGCCCGGCGTTGTTGACCGTGATGACGTACTCGGCGATTTCACCGGCGACCGCGCTGGCCGGGCCGGTCTTGGCGATCGAAATGTCGGAGATGACGTTGATCGTGGCCTGGTCGCTGCCGTCGTTGTTGGCCGGGTTCGGATCGCTGCCCGCGCCGGGCACGGCACGCGCGACGTTGACGAGGTTGCCGCGCGCGCTGGGATGGACGGTCGCGCCGTAGGCCAGCTCCGAGCTGCCGCCCACGCCCAGATCGACGCCGACCGGCAGGCCGGCGTCGCCGCCGCTGGCCGCAAGGCAGCGCGAGATCGGCTGTTCGTCGATCCGCGCCAGGCCACCATCGACACCCGGCTGTGCCAGCAGCAGCTGGCCCAGCGCGGGCACGTGCAGCAGTGCCGTTGCGTCGACCGCGCTGGCCGCAGGCAGGACGAAGCGGGCTTCCAGCGCACCGTCGCTCCAGCGCCGCGCGTACAGCTGCACGACGCCCTGCGCATCGGCCAGATACAGGCGCGACCCCCAGGTGTCGATGGCCAGCGCACGGGCGGCCGCCGGATCGGGCACCGCCCAGGTATCACCCGGCGTCAGGCTGCCGTTGAGGGCGCGCGAGAATGCGCTGATGCCCGCGTTGCCCAGAACGTAGAGCTGTCCATCGGCAGGCGTCGACACCATGTCGCGCACGCCCGCCAGGGCCGGCAGCGCGCCGCTGCCGGTGCCGCGCTGCACGCCGAGGTAGCGCAGCACGCCGGTGTTGGCGTCGATCTCGAAGCGCGACAGCGCCTGCGACACCGTGGCCAGGGCGTACAGGTGGTGCCCGTCATCGCTCAGGTGCAGGCGCTTGACGCCGCGGATCACGTTGCTGTCGGGCTGGAAGGTTCCCAGCCCATCCTGGATGCGTTCGACAAAGCCGAGCGTGCCGGTGTCGGTATCGCGGCGGAACAGGGCGATGGCGCTGTTGGCAGCCGAGGACGGCACGGCGGCGGTGTAGACGAAGCGCCCGTCACGCGAGAGCGTGACGAAGCGCGCGCCGATCAGGCCGGTGACGCCGTCGGTACCGGAGGTGAGCTTGTGCAGGAACTCCAGGCCGGTGGCGGTGATGCGGAAGGCAAGCAGGCTGTTGCTGTCCGCGCCGGTCACGTAAAGGTGCGCGCCGTCCGGTGACACCGCCAGGTGCGAGGCACCGGCCAGGCCGGCGATGGTGCCCGCTCCCGCGCTGTCGCCATCCACATAGCGCGTCAGGCTCGCGATGTCACCGGCGGCGTCCAGCGCCACGTCCACCAGCGCGCTGCCGCTCTGGCTCACGCCGAACCAGCGCCGGCCGTCGGGCGTGGCCGCCAGGGCGGACAGGCCGGCCACGCGCGGATCGAGGCTGCTGGCGATGCCGCCGGCATCGGCCAGGGGCAGATTGGCGGCACAGCTCCAGGCACCGGAGTCCGGAACCAGGCCCGCCGGCTCCGCCGGGAACAGCGGCAGATCGTCCTCGATCCATGCCCCGAGCGCATCGGACACGCCATGGTTGACCGAAGTGATCCGGTAATTCACCGGAAGTCCGGCCACCACGTCGGCCGCAGCGGTAAGGCGCTCCTTGACCGTCTCCAGGTCCGGAGCCGGCACCAGCTGGTCGGTGTCGCTGGCACGGTTGTCGACCGGATTGGACTCGTGGGCCAGGACGCGCGGATCGATGCCGACTGCATAGGTGAGCGGCCCGCTCGCGTTGGCGAACACGCGGGCCGTGAGATCGAACTGCACCGAACCATTCCGTGCCACGTCGACCCGGGTTCCGACCAGGCCGCCGACGCCGCTGAGCGGACAGCGTGAGCCGTGCTCGCGCGCCAGCGTCGCCACCACGCCATCGGCGGAAGACGCCAGGTAGAGCTGGCGCGATTCGGGTGCCAGCACCATCGCCGACGGCTGGTTCATCGCCACCGACAGCGCGGTGGTGTAGCTCGCCAGACGCTCGGCCTGGGTATCGAGCAGGCTGTAGAGATGCAGCTGGCTGCTCGCGGCCGAGGCCACGTAGAGACGGGCCTGGTCGGCCGCGTAGGCCAGCGCGACCGGCTGCTGGGTGCCGTTGGCTCCGTCGGTATCCAGCGCGATCACTTCATCCAGCTCGAAAGTCGGGCTTGCACCATCGACGAAGCGCAGCCGGTTGACCGCATCGCCCAGCGCATCGGCGAC
Organism: uncultured Chiayiivirga sp.; assembly: GCA_934525595.1. GTDB lineage: Bacteria > Pseudomonadota > Gammaproteobacteria > Xanthomonadales > Xanthomonadaceae > Denitratimonas. The sequence continues at coordinate 23,462 of CAKSZJ010000007.1, forward strand.
GAGCACCTGGTCGCCATCGACCGCCACGGCGGACGGCGCGAGCAGCGAAGCGCCGACTCCCACCTGCCCGTCCTCGATGCCGACGGCGTAGCTGAGGGTGCCGTTCGCCACGGCGCGGCGGAATGCGGTGATCGAGCGGTTGGTGGTGGCGGTGGCGAACAGCACCGCGCCTTCCGGCCCGAACGCGAGATCGGAAATGCCGTTCAATCCGTTGACGCCACCCTGTCCCTGGCGCAAGAGCGCGATCTGGACCAGCGCGCCGCTGCCCGCATCCAGCGCGAACCCGGCCAACGCCTGCTCGGCGGCACCGCCGGCGTAGAGGTGGCGGCCATCGGGCGCCAGCGCCAGCGTGCTGATGCCGCCGATGCCGTCCACGCCCAGTTCGCCGTCCTGCACCTTCGACAGCCAGGTCAGCAGGCCGGTGGCCGCATCACGCGAGAACACCGCGATGGCGTCGGCGTCACGACCTGCGACGTAGACGAAGCGCCCGTCCGGGGATATCACGATATCGACCGCGCCGGTGATGCCGCGCACCATCGGTTCGGCACTGCCGTCGGGGGCGGTGCCGGCGGCGCCGTCGATATACGCATGCAGCCACGACAGCGCGCCGGTGAGGGGATCGCGCACGAACACGGCCACGGTGTCACGCGGGCCGCTGCCCTCATCGACGCGACCGACCGCGTAAACGTGCAGACCCAGCGCATCCACCGCCACGGCGGTGTAGGCGACATCGTTGTCGGGCGCGGCGGTGGACACCTCTGCCAGCAGGCCGGCCTGCGGGGTCGGCGTGCAGACCCAGGCCACGTCGTAAAGCGCGGCCGGCAGACTGTCGTCGAGAATGGCACCGGCGGCGTAGGTCGGACCGGCGTTGGCGGCGACCACGCGATAGGCGATGGAACCGCCCGGCGTAGCCTGCGTGACTTCGGTACAGCCCGGATCGCCCAGGTCGCAGCCGTTGTCGTCCACCTGGATCGACAGGTCCACGGCAGGTGAGAGTACGGTGTCCGAGTCGGTCGCCGAGTTGTTGGACTGGTTCGAATCGAGCACGCCGATGGCTTCCACCGTGGCGGTATTGGCCAGGCGTCCGGTGGCCTTGGCCCGAACGGTGCCGGTGGCAAGGAACCGGACCTGGCCTCCGGCCGGCAGGTTCACTTCCAGATCGATGTTGCCCTGCCCGCTCGGCGCGCAGTTGCCGCCGGCATAGCCGACACAGGTCCAGGAAACCTGCTGGAACTCGGGCGGGAACTGGTCGGCCACGCGGGCGCGCGACACGCTGCTCGGGCCATGGTTGGTGACCTCGATGGTGTAGGTGACCTGATCACCCGGTGCCACGCCGCCCAGGCCATCGAACAACGCGCCCAGGTAGTCCGACGTCGCGCCGGCCTGGGCAAAGGCCGCCAGCGCGGAATCCGTACCGCCGGCCGCATAAAGCCACCCCAGCCCGTCGTTCACGTAGGCCACATCCGCGGCTCCGCCCAGGCCGTCCACACGCGGCAGCGACGGATCGGCGGGAATGTCGCCGTTCTTCACCACGGAGGCGAGCGTCGGCACGCCGGCGGCATCCAGCGACAGCACCGCGACGCCATCGAGCGCGGCCGCAGCGACGTAGAGGTTCCCGTCCGAACCCAGGCGCAGGCGCGTGGCCCCGACCAGCTCGGACGTCTGGAAGACGGCGCCGGCTCCCGGATGCGGTGCGAACGCCAGCAGGCCGCTCGCCGTGTCGCGCGCGAAGCGGACCAGGGTGCCGGCCTCGCTGCCCAAGACCCAGAGCACCGCGTCGTCGTCCGACAGCGCCAGAGAACGCACTCCGTCCATGCCCAGGATGCCGCCGGTGCCGTTCTGGTACGGGGGAACCTGCAGCTGGGAGAGCAGGCCGAAGTTGGCGCTGCCCGAGTTGGTGTGGCGCTTGAAGGCCACCAGGGTGCCGTTGTCACCCAGCACGTACAGGAACTCGCCGTCTCCGCTCAGCTGCAGGGCGCGCGGGGATTCGATGCCGCTGACGCTGCCTATGCCGGCCTGAACCACGCCCACGAACGTCAGGGTTCCTGCGTCGACGGCGGCAGGCGCGGTCTGGCGACGGAAGATCGCCACCGCGTTGGAGAAGGCGCTGGCGACATAGACATGCTCGCCATCGGGCGACAGCGCCAGGGCGCGCGCGCCGGACAGTCCGGTGACGCCGAGCAGGCCGTTCCGGTCGATGTCGATCTGGGTCAGGCGACCGTCGCCCGCGTCGCGCGCAAAGCTGGCGACGGCGTTGTCGACCGGGCTTGCCGCATACAGGTGCAGCCCATCGGCGCTGGCCACGATGTCGCGCACGCCGGAAATGCCCGAGATCCCCGCGCTGCCGCTGCGAACCGCCCCGATCTGGCGCAGCCCGACGTTGCCCGAGGCACCGGCCTGGCGCAGGAAGGTGCCGATGGCGTTGTCCGAGGGTGCGGCAACGTACACGTTGTTTTCGTCGGCGGCCAGCGCCACCGCGCCGGCCAGGCCATCGAACTCGGCCAGGCCATCGTCCTTGGTGATACCAAGATCGGCGAAGTTCGACGGGACATCGGTGTCCTGTGCGCTGAGGTTGCAGCCGTCCAGCGCCGTGCCCTGCCCGCCACTGCAGCTTGCCGACTTCCACTTGACGGTAGCGAGGTTGGTCAGGTTCCCGACCAGGCCGCTGGCGACGCGCGCGGTGAGGTGGAACACCACCTGCCCGCCGGCGGCGATGTTGACCGGTACGCCGTCCGGATAGGTAACCGACGGCCCGAGCGGGCCAGTACCGCTGGCGGGACACCACGAGTCGGACTGGCGCTGGAAGTGCGCTATGGCGCGATCCAGGGTGCCGGCCACGTAAACCTGGTCGAGCTGTGGGTCGAGCACCAGGCCGGTGGCGCCGCCCAGCCCTTCCACGCCGCCGCTGTTGTTGGAGCGGATGCCGAGGTACGTGAGCGCGCCGGTCTGCGGATGCACCGAGAACCAGGCCAGGGTGGCACCGGCCTGCGAGGTGACATAGAGGTGCTGGCCATCGCCGCTGAGCTGTGAACGGCGCGGATTGAGCAGGCCGCGCGCGCCCTGCTCGCCCTGGCCGAGCGAGGAGGCCAGCGTGAGGGTGCCGAAGTTGCCCGCGCCCGGATCGTCGACCCGGTTCAGCACCACCACGCGATTGGCATCCGCCGCAGTCAGGTACAGGCGCTTGCCGGCGGCATCGAACGCGGCCGAGGATGCGCCGTTCATCGCCACGCCCAGGATGCTGCCGCTGAAGCGCGCGCCAAAGGCGAGCTTGCCGAAATCCGGCGAGCCGGAGGTGCGGTTGCGCAACAGCAGGGTCGCGCTGCCGGTGCTGCCGGAGATCGCATAGACGTGCGAGCCGTCGGGGCTGGCGACGAGATATTCCACATCCGCCAGGCCTTCCACGCCGCCCTGCCCGTTCACCAGGCTGCCAAGGTGGCTCAGGTTGCCGGTGGCGCGGCTGTAGGCGAAGGCCGCCACCGCGTGATCGTTGGCACCGGCCACATACACATGATCGGTATCGGGCGTGCCGTCGCCGTCGCCGTCGGCCGCCAGCACCGCCAGGTGCAGGGCCTGATCCAGCCCCGGCAGGGCGGGATTCCTCATCGCGGCGCGGTGGGTGACGATCAGCGACGCGGTGTCACTGCCGGAAAGGGAGAACACGTTGAGGCTGTCCGAGCGCCGGCTGACCACGAACAGCAGGCGGCCGCCGCCGCCCACGGCGACCGCACGCGCGCCTTCCAGCGGCACGCCGGCGGTGTGGTCGATGCGCGAGTGATAGGTCAGGGCCCCGGTCTGGGCATCGCGTTGGAAGAAGACCAGGGCGTCGTCGTCGACGCTGGCCCCGACCAGGAAGCTCGCGCGCACCGCCTGCGGATCGGCGCTGTCGCCGCGCGGGATGATCGCCAGCGAGCCCACGCCCGCCAGTCCCTCCACGCCGCCCACGCCATCGGTATAGGCAGACAGGAAGTCCAGCGCACCCGACCCGGAGGCCGCACAGGTCCAGGAAATCGATCCGGGCACGAAGGGCGAGGCGCTGCAATCGAAGCCGCCGCCAACGCTGGTGCAGCCGAACAGATCCTCCACGTTGGCCAGGTCCGGATCGCCCAGTCCGGCCACGTTGCCCGGCCCGGCGTTGCGAATCGTCAGGTCGTAAGTCACCTCGGTGCCGGGGATGACCGAGGCCTGGTTGTTGGTCTTGGTGAGCTCGAGTCGCGCCGAGGTCAGCAGCGTGGTGCTGTCGGCATCGAAGTCGGTGCTGCCTGTGCCGCTGGCTTCGGCCAGATTGACCAGCGTGCCGGTGGCATCCGGGCGAATCTTCGAGTTGACGGTGTAAACGACCGCGCCACCGGCGCGGATTGTCACCACATCATTGATGTCGCCCGCGCCCGACGCGCTGCAGCTCGACCCGGTCCCGACCGAGAAGGACGCGACCGCATCGCTGCCGAAGCCGGCCATGTACACGTTGCGCGAATCTCCCGAGACGACCACGGCATAGGGCGAGCGGATGCCATCCACCGCATCCACGTCCTGGGTGCGCACCTCGGAGACTACGAGCTGGCCATAGAGTGCGCTGCCGGAATTGTCGTAGCGGTCGAAGGCCACGAGGCTGGAGCCGAATTCAGCGGCGACATAGAGGCGCTTGCCGTTGGCGCTGACGGCCACGTCGCGCGGCCCGGTCATCAGCGCGGGCGCGTCGACGCCCGCCTTCAGCGTGCCGATGAGGCGCACTCGGCCGGCCTGCGGGCTGCTGGTATCGAGCACGCGCTGCAGGATGTGCAGGGACGAACTGTTCTGCGCGGCGACGTAGACGTGGGTGTTGTCGCTGTCATTGATCGAGGGCGACAGGGCCAGCGCCATGGGACGCTGGTTGGCCCCCAGGCTCAGCGCATGCACGAACGCCAGCTTCCCTTCCGCCACCTGGTCGAACACCACAACGGTGTTTGCCGTCGCGGCCACGCCCAACAGCTGGTACTGGCCGTTTCTGCCGGCCACGACCAGGTCGCGGATGCCGCTCATGCCGGTCACGCCATTCTGCCCGCCCGCCACCGACTCCACGTAGGACAGGCGGTCGGGTTCCGTCGGCCGGTACTTGAAAATCGCGATGCTGGCCTCGTAGGAGCCGGCGACATAGAGATAGCCGGCGTCCGGATCCATCGCCATGCCGTAGGCACCCAGCAGACCCGGATGGCCGGAGCCGGAAGTGCGGGTGAAGCTGGTGGCGAACGTCAGCAATCCCGTGCCCGCGTCGCGGCGGAACACGGTGAGCGAATCGCCGTCGAGGCTGGTGACGAACACGGACAGCCCATCGGCGCTGATCAGGATCCGATCGGGCCGCTGCATGCCGCTGATTCCGCCCTGCTGGTTGCGCCACACCGCGTTGAATTCGAGGTGGCGGCCATCTTCGTCGGTACCGATCAGCGCAGGACGCCGCTTGAACAGGCTGATGGAGGAATCGACCTGACTCAATACGTAGACATCACCATCCCGGATTGCCAGATCGGACGGTCCGGTGAGCGCATTGATCTCACCTTCGCCCTGCGCATCGCGCTCGATGAAGCCCAGCTGCGGCGGCGGCGCGCGGCGCGCGAACACCACGATCGGGCCGACGGTGCCGGTCTCACTGGCCGAGGCGACAATGACATGGCGGTTGTCGTGGGTCACCGCGACCGCCGCGGGCATGTCGAGGCCCCGGGCCTCGATCGCGCCCGGGACCGCGGTGCGGCGCAGCACGTCCTGGAACTGCAGGACACCCGCGCCATCGACGGCCAGGCCGCCGCTGACGGGATTGCGGCGCACGCTGAACATGGCATCGCTGCCCTTGTTCACGCCGATCAGGTGCTCGCCGTCCGGCGACAGCGCGAGACTCAGCGGATTGCCGAGGAGCCCCGTTCCGGTCGCGTCCAGGACGGGAATCAGACCGACCGACATCCCGCTGGCCTCGGACTTGAGGTAACCGATGCGCCCGGCCGCACCGCTGCCGGCATGAACGTAGAGATCGCGGCCGTTGCCGGCCAGGACCATGTCGTTGACGCCGACGAGACCGGCGACGGCAGCGCCGAGCGGGCTGCCGTCGGCACTCAGCGCACCCGCGTTTGCACCGCTGGTCGCAATGGCATAGCGCGCGACCGCCGAGGTCGTGGTCGAGGCCACGAACAGACGCGTCCCGGCCGCATTGATCGCCATCGGACCCGCGTTCACCGGGGCGTCCGCGCCTGCCGCGGGAACGGCGATGGGAAGCTGGTTGCTGCTGTCCGGGCGATACGCTTCGATCCGATGCTGGCTGCCGCCGTGCGATCCGGACACATAGATTCGCGTCGGGCTGACCACGAGGCGGCGCGGCGTGTCGATACCGGTCGCCACGGATCCGGCAAAGGACAGGCGGCCGTGCTCGGGATCCACCGGGCTGGTGACGCGGTGGAACACCGCAATGCTGCCGCCGCCGGCTCCCGCCGAGAGGACATAGAGCACCGCGCCATCAGGGCGCAGCGCCAGATCGATCGGGTTGGCCATCCCGGCCACGACCGAACCGGTATCGGAGAGGTCATCCACACCGTCGACTTCGATATCGATCGGGTCACGCGCGATGCTGCCGTACCCCAGTCCAGGCGTGGCCTGGCGTGCATAGGTGTAGATCGAGGCAACATTGTCGGCATTGCGCCCGATCGCATAGACGTGACGGCCGTCGGCGGACAGCGCCAGCGCGCTGCCCGGACGCCCGCCCGGGCTGACCATGAGCGGATCGGAGGAATCCTGGCCCAGGTACTCGGTCAGGTCGCCGGGCACCGGCGACGTTGCGGCACAGGTCCACTGCACGTTCTGCAGCGCACTGGGCATGACATCGCTGACCTGCACGTCATAGGCATCGTTGGGCCCTTCGTTGGCCACGGAGATGGCGTACGTGTGGTCATCGCCGGGGTGCGCGAAACCCGTTCCATCGTCCTTCTCGACGTTGAGCGTATAGGTGGTCTGCAGCGTGGTGGTGACGCTTGACTCCTTGGTAATGCCACCCAGGGTCAGCCGCGCGGTGTTGGTCACCTGCGCACCGGCGCTGTTGGTGACCGGGACAGACAGCGCGACCACGGCGCGACCGCCGGGCATCAGGTCGAGTGCCAGACTGCCCGGCGCGATGGCGCCGGTACCGGTGCCTGGTGGTGCCTCGATGCACTTCGTGTCTTCCGGTGCGATCGCAGGCGCGGGGGCGGGAATCGCGGCACAGCTCCAGGTCGCCGCGGTGAAATCGAAGTCGGTGGTCGGAGATGCCGGATCGGTCAGGCCGACCTGCGGCGCGTGGCTGGGACCATTGTTGGTGGCGGTGATCTCGTAGCTGAGCGTGGCGACGCCACCGGCATCCTGACGCCCCACGAGCCGCTTGTGGATGGTCAGGTTGCGAACTGGCGCAAGGGCCGTATCGACGTGGCTGGTCGCGGTACTGGCGCCCCACGCGGCACTGGCATCCAGGCCGAGCGTATCGGCCTCGGTGCCGCGCGGATCGAGCATGCCGGTCACGGTATAGACGACCTGCGCGTTGGTACCGGCTGGCAGCATGGCCGTGGCCGCGAGCTGGTCGCCGTAGGCCGCAGGCGTATCGGCATTGGTACCGCAGGCACCTCCCACGTTGCAGCATGCCCCGCCCGACGCACGGCACTGGTAGTAAACCGTGCCCGGGATGAAGCCGGCCAGGCTGCCTCCGCTGGCCATGGGGTACTGCCCGCTCACCGCCACCGAAGGCAGGTTCTCGAATGCCGTGTTCTTGACCGTGATCTTGTAGCTGCGCAGGGTGCCGGGTACCGCGCTGGCGGCACCGACGTTCTCGGCCTGGATCGTGGCCATCGAGGCTTCCGTCAGAGCGACGGTCGCGGTGTCGGTGCGATCGGTCGCAAGGCCAACTCCCTGCACCGCCTGGCAGCCGGCGGGCGGCGTGTCGCACGTCTGCACAGCCACCGTCGCGGTATTGTCCACGCTGGTGATGGTGCTGTCCGACGGCACGACCACGCGCGTCAGCAGGCGACTGCCGGTTCCGGCGCGCAGCGCGAAGGACTGCGAGATCGCGCTGCCATTATCCTTTACAAGCTCCACTGGGCAGCCGGCGGGGCCGGTACCTGCCACTGGCTCGCCTTCCTGCGGAAACCAGCCCAGGGTCGAGGGGCACAGCGACCAGCAGGGAATTTCCCCCGTGCCCTGCTCACACAGCGAGGTGGCGACACCCCTGAGCGCAGGGCTGAACGTGTCGGCCAGCAGCGCGCCGGGGCCGCCGACCGGGAACGTCCCGGTACCGGTTGCCGCATTGCCGATATCGCTGGGGCCGTCGTTGTAGACCGTGATTTCGTAGTCGAAGGCCACGTTCTTCGAAACCGAGGTGATGGTCAGGCCGTTTTGCGTCGCGCGCTTCTCCACGCGCAGGGCGGCACGGCGGTCGATGGTGCGCGACGCTGCCGCAGCGTTGTTGCCCAGGTTGATGTCGACGGGCGGCGAGGTACCGGCAGTGGGCGCGGCGATGTTTGCCGACAGCCCGACGCTCGCATCGAGCTCGCTGGACGCGTGCGGCACCGTGACCTGGTAGGTCAGCTTGCCGCCGGACGGGAAGCTTGCGATGGACACCGCATCGAGCGGGGTCGTTCCTGATGCGGCGGGACACGCGACGCCAGCGCTGGCGGTGCAGGTCCAGGAGAAGTCCGCCGCGGCGGCCTCGCTGCGCTTGAGCGTGAACGAAGCCCCGTTGGCCACATCCGGACCGTTGTTTCTGACCTCGACCGTGTAGCTCGCCGCGCAGCCCGGGGTGTAGCGCGTCGCTTCGCCGGGGCAGTGCGTGGCCGGACTGGCGATCGTATTGGCCGTCGTCGTGACGGCCAGGTTCGCCGAAGCGCGGCGCGGGCGCGGAGTGGCAGCGGTGTTGCTGGTGGCCGAATCGTTGCCGGGATCGAGGTCCACCATCCCGGCCGGCGTGGCCGGAAGCGCAATGCCGCCGGTGACGCCGACACCCGGGTAGGTGTCGCCCACCGCATGCTGCACGGTCACGGTGTAGGTGAGCGTTCCGCCGGCCCTGAACTTCGTCACCGTGGTGTTGCTGAACGCGTCGCTGCCGCTGTCGCTGCTCCCGGGACAGGTGGCCTTGGTGCTGTCATTGACAGCGCACTTCCAGGTGAGCGCACCGGAGGCCGATTCGCTGCGCGCAAGCGAAATCTTCGCGCCGTCCGCGTCATCGGGGCCGCTGTTCTCGTACACCACCTTGTACTCGGCCTTGCAACCGGGCGTGTAGGTGGCGGCCTCCGCCGGGCAGTTGTTGTCCGGCAGCGTGGTCGCCACGGCGGCGGCGCTCACCGCCAGATCGGTGGCGGGGGTTCGGGTGAACGTGGCGCTGGCGCTGACGCTGGTCGCACCGGTCGCGGTCGAGGAACCCGTGGCGGTTATCTGTTTGCTGCCGCTGGCATCAAGATCGAACTTCAGCGTGGCAACGACCACGAGACTCCCGCCGGCGGCGATCGAGCCCCCCGAAGGCAGGCCGCTGGTCGTTCCGCAGCTCGATCCGGTGCTTGCGTTGCAGGTGGCACTCACCAGCGAAACGCCAGTCGGCGGGGTCAGCGACAGTGCCGCGCCGCTCGCCGCATCTGCACCGACCGCATTGGAGAAGGTGAAGGTCAGGGTCTCAGTCTGGCTGGGCACGTAGCTGCTGGAGGACGGCACCGCGCTCAGGCTCATGGACGGTGCCGCAATCACGGCCAGCGGCGCGCCCGCCAGCAGGAGGCCCGCGGCCAGCAACCAGCCCGTGCGTTGTCTGGACGAAAATTGCCGCGATGCCCGGTCCTCGCCCCGTGCCGACGGCTCTCGCCCGGTGCATGACTGCGTGCGGGCAGTCCTACACACTTCGCAGCGGCTCGCCCGGCTGAAAAAATGATTGCTCACGTCGATGTGCCCCTGCTTTGATCGTCCCCAGACCGCGCGGTTGCGGTCTCCCCATGTCGCACCCCCGCCGTTCACCCCGGACCGAAGCCGGGGGACGCGAAGAAAATTCGTCTTGCAACATTGAATTGAGCGGACATTGGGTGTGAAACCCGTCACACATCAAGACAGGCGGCAGATTTCAGCCGATAAGCGGCTTTCCGCTGAGAAATTCTCATTCGCGGAAACGTCGCGTGGCGCAAGCCGACGCGGGGCAGCCAAGCCACCGCACGGCAAGCCCCCGAAGCGCGGAGCTTCAGGCACGGGAATCGGGTTTCGGGAAACGCCCAAGGCCCGGGCAGGCGCGCTGCGCCGCGCCTCGGCGGCGCAGGGGGGGCAGCCGCGCGCGTCTCGCGCGGGCACATCAATTGCCGGTGGCGACGTCCTGGTGCCCGGCCACGACCCAGGCCACCAGCTGCGCGAGTGCGTCTGCCAGGGCCTCATCCAGCGCGGTGACGGCAGCCGCCGCATCGCGCGCCGCGGCGGCGGCGCGGGTTTCGAACACGCGGCTGGCGACGGCTTCGCCACGCGCGGCGTCGATCAGGCTGGCCTTGATCCGGATCACCGCCACCGGGCCGCCTTCCAGCTCGATCTGGAAATCGCGCAGCTCGGTGGCCAACTCGACATCGTGCGCCAGGCCGCTGGCGGCGCGCTCGACGCCGGCGAATCGGCCGCTGGCCTCGAACGCCTCGACGAGCGCGTTGTCCACCAGCCCGGGCAAGGGTTCGCTCCACTGCGCCGCGGGATAAACCTCGATCTGACCGGAAACCGGGCGCACCAGGATCCAGGCCGTGGCGAGCGGGCCGCTGGCCTGCGGTCGCGCCACCGCCAGCCGGACGTCGATGCGTCCGCGCGCCGAATCCTGCGGCGCGGGCTGGCTCAGGGCGTACAGGGCCACCGGCCGCTTGGCCGGCAGCACGCTGCAGGCGGCGAGCGCAAACGCGGCGCAGGCGAACATCCAGCGAATCATCACGGCTTGAACTCCCGGGGTTGCGGATTGCCCAGCAGCGGGCTGTCCGAGCGCGAGATCTGCTCGGAAAGTGCCCGCAGCGAAGTCAGCGTGGCGCGCAGCTCATCCAGCGCCGGGCCGACCTGGCGCAGGCCCTGCTGGCTGAAGCTGTTCACCGCGGAGCGGTTGTCCTTCACCAGGCCATCCAGGCTGGCGGCCAGCGCATCGAGCTTTTCCACCGTCTGGCGCAACTCCGCCACGAGCGGCCCGCCCTGCCCGCTCATCAGCGACTGTGCCGAGCGCGCGGCACCTTCGATGCTGGCCAGGGTGGGCTGAAGCTGGCCCGAGGCGGCCGACAGCTGCCGGATGGCCTCGCCCAGCGCCTGGCGCTCTGAGCCCAGGGTGGTCGCCAGCGCATCCAGATTGTCGAGCACCGCGCTGACGTGGGCGCGGTTTTCCGTCGAAAGCAGTTCGGATATCCGGGTGACCACCTCGTTGATGTTCACCATGATGTCCTCGCCCGAGGCGGTGAACTTGGCCAGCGGCGACAGCGTGGCCATGATCACCGGTACGCCCTTGTCGCTCGCCAGCTTCGGGCTGTCGAGCGAGCCGCCGGACAGGCGGATGTCGGCCACGCCGGTCACCGCGGCGAAGCCGAGCGTGGCCTGGGTATCTCGACGCATCAGGCTCGGATCGCCGACGCGCACCCGCACCACGACGCGGCCCAGGTCCTTCGGATCCACGGCCAGCGCCGCCACGTCGCCCACCGGCACGCCGTTGTAGGAGACCACCGAACCCTTGCTCAGGCCGATGACCGATTCGGCGAACACGATGTCGTAGAGCGCGACGTTGCGGTCGCTGTCGAACTTCCCCACCCACAGCAGGCTCGCCAGGGTGACCAGCACCACCGCGATGGCGAATCCGCCGATGAGCAGGTGATTGGCGCGGGTTTCCATGTCGTCAAAGTCCCTGTCGCTGGGCGGAAGACTGCGCGGCGCGGCCGCGCGGCCCGTGGAAGTAGTCCTGGATCCACGAATCGGGATGCTGCGCCACCGCGTCGAGGGTGTCGATCGCCAGCACCCGGCGCTGCGACAGTACCGCGACCCGGTCGCAGATGGTGTAAAGCGTATCCAGATCGTGGGTGATGAGGAACACGGTAAGGCCCAGCGCATCGCGCAGGGTGAGGATGAGCCGGTCGAAGGCGGCGGCACCGATGGGATCGAGCCCCGCCGTGGGCTCGTCCAGGAACAGCAGCTCCGGATCGAGCGCCAGCGCGCGCGCCAGCGCGGCGCGCTTGACCATGCCGCCGGAAAGCTGCGAGGGAAACTTCGCGCCCGCAGCGGCGGGAAGGCCCGCCAGCGCCAGCTTGAGCGCGGCCAGCCGCGCCATCATCGGCTCGGACAGCCGGTGCAGCTCGCGCATCGGTGCCTCGACGTTCTCGGCCACGGTGAGCGAGGAAAACAGCGCGCCGTACTGGAACAACACGCCGCTGCGCCGGTCGATGCGGGCACGCGCGTCCGCCGTCATCGCCGCCACGTTCTCGCCGAACAGGGACACCTCGCCCGCCGCCGGGCGATTGAGGCCGATGATCGAGCGCATCAGCACCGACTTGCCGCTGCCCGAACCACCCACCACGCCGAGGATTTCGCCGCGCCGCACGTCGAGGTCGAGATCCTCGTGCACCACCTGTGCACCGAACTGGTTGCGCAGTCCGCGCACCCGGATCACCAGGCCATCGCCCTGCGCGCTCACCAGTCCATCTCCATGAAGAACACCGCGGCCAGCGCGTCGATCAGGATCACCACGAAGATCGACTGCACCACGCTGGAGGTGGTGTGCCGGCCCACCGATTCCGCGCTGCCCGAAACCTTGAAGCCCTCCAGGCAGCCGATCAGCGCGATCATCACCGCGAACACGGGCGCCTTGGACAGTCCGACCCAGAAGTGGCGCAGCTCCATCACGTCCTGGATGCGGCTGAAGTACATGGTCGGCGAGATGTCCAGCGCCAGCACGCACACCGCCGCGCCGCCGAAGATGCCCGACAGCATCGCCAGCACGGTGAGCATCGGCAGCGCCAGCACCAGGGCCAGCACGCGCGGCACCACCAGCACGTCCATCGGACTCATCCCGAGGGTGCGGATCGCGTCGATCTCCTCGCGCGCTTTCATCGAGCCCAGCTGCGCGGTGAAGGCGCTGCCCGAGCGGCCGGCCACCATGATCGCGGTGAGCAGCACGCCGAACTCGCGCAGGAAGGAATAGACGATGAGATCCACCGTGTAGAGTGCCGCGCCGAACTCGCGCAGCACCGTGGCCCCGAGGAAGGCGACCACCGCGCCGACCAGGAAGGTCAGCAGCACGATGATCGGCACCGCGTTGAGGCCGGCTTGCTCGATCTGCACCGCCAGCGGCGTGAGCCGCCAGCGCCGCGGTGAAGCCAGCACGCCCGGCAGCGTGGCAAGGAGCAGGCCAAGAAAGGCCACCAGCTGCAGCGTATTGCGCCAGACATCGACCAGCGCGGCACCCATGCCGGCCACAAAGCGCACCAGGCCCGGCGTCGGCGCGGCGGCCGGCACCGCCTCCTGCCGCACCTCGGCCACCGCATCCAGGAGCCGTGCATGGGGCGGTGCCAGCCCCTGCAAGGCATCGGGCGGCAGCGCGGCCAGCAGATCCAGCAGCAGGCTGGCTCCGGCCGTATCCAGCCGCGTGATGGCGCTGGCGTCGATCCTCAGCGGGGCGTCGGCGCGGTGTCGAACCGCGCCCACGGACGCCCCCAGCGCGGGCGCGTGCGCCAGGGTCCAGTCGCCCGCGAGCCGCACTTCGCCCTGCGCATCGGGACCGTCGATCCGGGGCGCGTTCATCGGGCGCGGCTCATGGCTTCAGGCACCAGTGCCAGGGCTCGTAGACGATGCCGTGCGGGTTGCCGCGCGGATAGCTCAGGGTGAATCCGAAGCGCGCGGCGTGGGCACCGAGCCAGGCAAAGGCCGGCGTGGCCTCGAAACTTTCCTCCGCCGGCGGCTCGCCGGGCGTACCGATGTCCAGCGCGCGGCCGCCGTGGTGCTCGCTGTAGCCCGGCGCGGCATTGACCTCGAGTATGTCCTCCAGCGTCTGCCCGCGCGCGAGCTTGCGGCGAAAGATTCCGAGCTGGTAGGCGTGGCTGCGGTAACCGGAGATGGCGTCGAGCAAGATGCCCTCGTCGCGCGCCGCGGCGCGCATCGCCCCCCAGCCCCGCGCCGCGGCCGCGGTCAGCCAGAGCGGGCGCTGGTAGCGGTCGAATCCGGCGAACGCCAGCGTCGCGGGTTCGGGCACCAGCACAAGACCGCGGCTGCGCCCGTAATCGGCCTCGATGCCCAGATCCGCCAGCAGGGTGCGCAGCGGAGCCAGCGGCAGGGAATGCGGCGCGGCGCGGCGCGGCGGGCGCGCAAGGCGTTCGACAAGATGCGTCTCATCCATGCGACCGCGCGCGGCGCGCAGCGCCCCTGGGCGCAGTGCGCGCACCCGCTGGCCGGCCACCACCGCCAGCCAGCGGCCGTCGGACTTGCGCCGCAGCAGCCATTCCGCCCCCGCCAGCGCCCGCACGGCGGCGTTTCCGCGCCCCGCCATCAGCGCCGCGGGCAGCGCTTCAATGTGGTCGAAATTGATCAGCGTCGGCGGGGCATCGCGCATGCGCTCAGGGTAACCCGGAAGGGCGGATCGGGGCAGACCGGCGCGGCGACTCGATGCCAGCGCCGCCGCGGCAGGATGAGCGGGGGCGGGCCGGCTCCCGGCCTTCCGGGCTATCATCGGCGGCTCATCCGCCCGGAGCCTTGCGCATGCCGCGCCACGCCGCGTTCCTGCTGTCCATCCTGGTCCTTGCGCTGTTCCTCGCCGCCTGTTCGAGTGGTCCGCGCAAGCGCATCTTCCCGCCCACGGCCAGCATCCAGGAGCTGCGCGTCACGGCCGAAGGTCCGTGGCGCGTGCAGCTTCGCATCCAGAGCTTCAGCAACGTGCCGCATACCGTCTCGACGCTTTCGGCACGGCTGCGCATCGGCGGCGTGGAGGCGGCGACCCTGCAGCTCGCGCCGGAGCTGACGATCGGGCCACAGAACGCGGAAGTCGAGGAGCTCCTCCTCACGCCCTCGCCCGACGCCGCCGCGCGCGTTAACGAGGCGCTGGTGGCGGGGCGCAGCGTCAGCTACGCGCTGAGCGGCACGCTCACCAGCACCGCGCCGGACAAGCGCCGCGACGACTTCACTTTCGAAGGCCAGCTCTGGCCCCAGCCCGGCCTGCCCGGCGTGCTGCGCTGAACCGACCCCACCAGGAGTTTCGCCATGCATCCCTACACCGCCCCGCTCGCCGACATCCGCTTCGTGCTGCACGAGGTGCTCGACGTTCCCGCCCTCTACGCCCGGCTGCCCGGCAGCGACGCGGCGACCCGCGAGCTGATCGATGCGGTGCTCGACGAGGGCGCGCGCTTCGTTGAAACCGTGCTCGCCCCGCTCTACCAGAGCGCCGACGCCGAAGGCTGCCATTTCGATCCGGCCACCGGCGCGGTCACCACGCCCAAGGGGTTCAAGACGGCCTATGCGCAATGGGTCGAGAACGGCTGGAGCGGCCTCACCGCGCCCGAATCGGCCGGCGGGCAGAACCTTCCGGAGACCGTCGGCGCGGTGATCAAGGAGCTGGTGGACGCGACCAACCTGGCCTGGGGCAACTATCCGCTGCTCTCGCACGGCGCGATCGAGGCGCTCAAGCACTTCGGCTCGGACTGGCAGAAGACGGTGTTCCTCAACCGCGTCGTGAGTGGCGAATGGTGCGCCACGATGTGCCTGACCGAGCCCCACTGCGGCTCGGATCTGGGCCTGCTCAAGACCCGCGCCGAACCGCACCCCGACGGCAGCTTCGCCGTCACCGGCACCAAGATCTTCATCACCGGCGGCGACCACGACCTCACCGACAACATCGTCCACCTGGTGCTGGCGCGTCTGCCCGACGCCCCGGCCGGCACCAAGGGCATCTCGCTGTTCATCGTGCCCAAGCGCAAGACCGGCCGCGACGGCGTGGCCGGCGAGGCCAACGCGGTGCGCTGCGGTTCGATCGAGCACAAGATGGGCATCCACGGCTCGGCCACCTGCGTGATGAACTTCGACGGCGCGCAGGGCTGGCTGATCGGCGAACCCCACCGCGGCCTCATGGCCATGTTCGCGATGATGAACTCGGCGCGCCTGGGCGTGGGCCTGCAGGGCCTGGGCCTGATGGATCGCGCCTACCGCTGCGCGCTGGCCTATTCGAAGGAGCGCCTGCAGATGCGCGCGCTCGGCGGGCCCCGGTTTCCCGACAAGGCGGCCGATCCGATCCTCGTGCATCCCGACGTGCGCCGCATGCTGCTCACCTGCAAGGCGCTGTCGGAAGGCTCGCGCGCGCTTGCCCTGCACGGCGCCAGCCTGCTCGACGTGATCGAGCGCAGCACGGACGCCGACGAGCGCAAGCAGGCCGACGAGCTGCTCTCCTTCCTCACTCCGATCATCAAGGCCTGCCTGACCGAGTGGGCGGTGGAAGGCACCTACCACGCGCTGCAGTGCTTCGGCGGACACGGCTACATCCGCGAACAGGGCATGGAGCAGCTCGCGCGCGATGCGCGCATCACCACCATCTACGAAGGCACCACCGGCATCCAGGCCATCGACCTGCTGGCGCGGAAGACCCTGCAGACGCAGGGCGTCGGGCTCAAGCACGTCCTGACGATGATCGTGGAGTTCTGCACCGCGCAGACGCAGAACCCGGCGATGACCGAGTTCATCGCGCCGCTCGCCAAAGCGGCGCAGGACTGGCAGCAGCTCACCCTGGAAATCGGCCGGCGCGCGGGCCAGAACCCGGAGGAGATCGGCGCGGCCTCGGTCGATTACCTGTTCTACTCGGGCTATGTCGTGCTGGCCTACTGGTGGGCCAGGAGCGTGGCCACGGCCGACGCCGGCGCGCACCCGGATGCCTTCAAGACCGCCAAACGCGAAACCGCACGCTTCTACTTCCAGCGCATCCTGCCCCGCACCCAGACCCACGCCGCCGCCATCCTCAGCGGCGCAGGGAACCTGATGGCGCTGGAGGCAGAGGCGTTCTGACGAGAGAAATCGCGAGCAAGCCCGCTCCCACAAAATCATCCTGCCCACGTCGGGGCGTGATGCTGCCGCGCAGGAGCGACCTTGGTCGCGATGGGGCCGCGACTCGTCGCGGCGCGTGCGCGGTGCCGGCCGGGTGGTTTATGCTCAGGCTTCCAATGACCACCTTGCCCGCCTCGTCATGTGAACCCGCACTCGCCGCCGGTCCGGCGATCTGGCTGGTTTCCGGCAGCGAGCGCAACCTGCCGCGGGTGCTCTCGCTCGATGCCTACGGGCGCATCGTCGATTGGATCACCTGGCGCGAAGCCGCCCACCTGTACGCCCGCGATGCGGTCGCCTGGACCCTCGGCGATCCCTGCTTCATCCTGCGCGGCGGCATCAACCGCATCACCGGGCAGCAGAGCCGCCTGGACCTGCACCCCATCGTCGCGGCGCGCGGCCACGCGCGGGCGAGTGCCGCACCGCCCTCGCCGGCGCTCAACAACGCTGCGCTGTTCGCCCGCGACACGCACCTGTGCCTCTACTGCGGGCAGGAGTTTTCGCGCTACCAGCTCACCCGCGACCACGTCGTGCCGCGCTCGCAGGGCGGGCGTGACATCTGGGAAAACGTCGTCACCGCCTGCCTGTCGTGCAACACCCGCAAGGGCGGGCGCACGCCGGCACAGGCGCACATGCCGCTTCTGGCCGTGCCCTACCGGCCAAGCTGGGTGGAACACTTGATCCTCTCCAACCGCAACATCCTGGCCGATCAGATGGATTTCCTGCGCAGTCATCTGCCGCGCCGCGCGCAGCGGCTGGCCGCGCTGTAGCGGCGCATTTCGTGCGCAAGAACGCAGATCACCGCTTCCGCCACGCCATCAAATTGACCCGAACCGCCGCCTCGCCAATAATTTGCCGCCAGTCTTGCGCTGCCACGACAGGGTGCCCGTGGCCCCGGCCATACCATCCGGCCACGCGGCCAATCCCGCTGCACCGCAGCTTGCCTCAGGGGACAACATGAACCAGCCCGCCTCGGTGTTCTTCACCGGCATGGACTCATCCGACGCCGAACAGCTCACCACCCTCTTCCAGGAGATCAACCGCCGCAGCGGCAACCGCTGGGCCCTGGCCAGCGACGCCGACAGCGCCGGGGTGCTGGTGATCGACGTTGACACCCTCTACGGACACATGACCTGGCTGCGCGCGCAGAGCTCCGGTCAGGCCATCGTCGCGCTCACCGCCGGCGAAACCGCGGACGCCGATCATGTCCTGCATCGCCCGGTCACTCCGGAAGCCATGCGCCGCGTGCTGCACGGCCTCTCCGCCGCGCACTCTCCGACACCCGCGGCACCCGAGCCGGCGGGCGCGGCGCCCCCCGCGGCGCCGGCGCCGACGAAGGCGTCCGAACCGCAGCCTCCTGCCGCGGCGCATCCCGCGCCCGCGCCTCAGGCGCCCGCGTCTGCGCCGGCCCCCGCGCCAACGCAGGCCCCCGCGCCCGCTGCGCCGAGCAGGCCGCCGACCGAGCGCCGCCTGATCGACCTGATGCTGTCGGGAGACGCCGGCGACGGCCCGCGCCGGCTCGAACTCCCGGGTCAGCCGCCGCTGCTGTTCGACCTGACGCGGAAGGTCTTTCTGTGCGGCAGCGCGATCAAACCCTACCTGCCGCACACCCAGGCCGTCCTCCGGAACGGTGCGATCACGCCTGTCCCGGCCGACGAGTTCGACGCGCAGCGCCGCGAGATCGGCGACGCGCAGCCGATCGGCCGTCTGCTGTGGCTGGCGGCGCTGGGCGGCAGCGGCGGGGAAATCGCGGACGCCGCGCCCGGCGCGCGCTATCGCCTCAACAAGTGGCCGCAGATCGAGCGCGAGTTTCCCAAGCACTTCCGCATCGCCACCGCGATGATGAAGGGCTTCCAGGCCCCGTCCGAGCTGGCCGAGCAGAGCGGGGTGACGGTGGCCGAAGTCAACGACTTCATCGCCGCCAGCCTGGTTTCAGGGCATGCGGAAGTGGAGGCCGCGCCCAGCGTCGAGGCCGTCGCGCCGCCGCAGAAGAGCCTGCTGGAGCGCCTGCGCGGAGCGCGCTGAACCTCATTGCAGGCGCTTCGGACGAGGGCTCCACAGAGCCTGGATTGCCCGCAAAGGCACCCGACAGGCCACGCACCTGCCCGTTTCCGCCTTGCCCCGGCCACGACGGGGCGGGACAATCCGACTTCCGCCCGGACGGCTGCGCCGCAGCCTCGGCGTTTTTCGCGCCCGCGCCGCCGCGGGCCATGGCAGACCGATGATCGATCCTTCCCGCTACCCGCGCCTTTCGCGCATTGCCTCCCCGTCCGACCTGCGCCAGTTCGCCGAGGCCGAGCTGCCTGAAATCGCCGCCGAGCTGCGCGGCCACCTGATCGACACCGTAGCCCGCGCCGGCGGCCATTTCGGCGCGGGGCTGGGCGTGATCGAACTCACCTGCGCCCTGCACTACCTCTACGACACGCCCGAGGACCGCATCGTCTGGGACGTGGGCCACCAGACCTATCCGCACAAGATTCTCACCGGACGGCGCGACAGCATCCACACCGTGAAGCAGAAGGACGGGGTGGCACCGTTCCCGCGGCGCGAGGAGAGCCCCTACGACACCTTCGGCGTGGGCCACTCCTCCACCTCGATCTCCGCCGCGCTGGGCATGGCGATCGCGCTGCAGCAGCGCGGCGAGACGCGCCAGGTTGTCGCGGTGATCGGCGACGGCGCGATGACCGCCGGCATGGCCTTCGAAGCCCTCAACCACGCCGGAGGCATGGAGTCCGAGCCCAACATTCTGGTGGTCCTCAATGACAACAGGATGTCGATCTCGGAAAACGTCGGCGCCCTGACCAAGATGCTCGGCCGGCTCTCGGGCAACCGCACGCTCAACGCGCTGCGTGAAGGCGGCAAGAAGCTGCTGGGCGACAAGCGCGGCGGCCCGGCGCGCTTCGTGCGGCGCTGGGAAGGCCACTGGAAGGGCATGTTCGTGCCCTCGACGATGTTCGAGGAAATGGGCTTCCACTACACCGGCCCGATCGACGGCCACGACCTGCCGGCGCTGCTCACCACGCTCAAGACCCTCAAGAGCCTCAAAGGGCCGCAGCTGCTGCACGTCATCACCACCAAGGGCAAGGGCTACGACCCGGCCGAGGGCGACCAGATCCAGTACCACGCGGTGGGGCCGTTCGACCCCAGCGTCGGCGTGGTGAAGAAGCCGCCGCCGGCCAGGCGCACCTACACGGAAATATTCGGCGACTGGCTGTACGACATGGCCGCCGCCGACGCGCGCCTCATGGGCATCACTCCGGCCATGCGCGAAGGCTCCGGGCTGGTGCGTTTCTCGCAGGAGTTCCCCGAACGCTACTTCGACGTCGCCATCGCCGAACAGCACGCGGTCACGCTCGCCGCCGGGATGGCCTGCGAGGGTGCCAAGCCTGTCGTTGCGATCTATTCCACCTTCCTGCAGCGCGGCTACGACCAGCTGGTGCACGACGTGGCGATCCAGAACCTCGACGTCACCTTCGCCATCGATCGCGCAGGCCTGGTCGGCCCGGACGGGGCCACCCACGCCGGCAGCTTCGACCTTTCCTTCCTGCGCTGCATCCCGAACCTGGTGGTGATGGCACCGGCGGACGAGAACGAGTGCCGACGTCTGCTCACCACCGGCTTCCAGCACCACGGCCCGGCAGCGGTGCGCTATCCGCGCGGAACCGGACCGGGGGCGGCGCTGGAGGCAGGTCTGGAACCGCTGCCGATCGGTCAGGCCAACGTGCGCCGGCGCGGACGCGCGCTGGCCATCCTGAGCTTCGGCACCCTGCTTCCCGCCGCCGAAGCCGCCGGGCGCGCGCTCGACCTCACCGTGGTCGACATGCGCTTCGTCAAGCCGCTCGACCACGACCTCCTGCTGGAGCTGGCGCGCCACCTCGAGGGCTTCGTGACCCTCGAGGACAACGCCATCGCGGGCGGCGCGGGCAGCGCCGTGGCCGAATTCCTCGCCGAGCAGGGCATCGCCATGCCGATCCTGCACCTCGGCCTGCCCGATGCGTTCCTGGAACATGCCACCCGCGAAGAGCTGCTGGCCCAGTGCGGTCTGGACGCCAGCGGGGTGCAGTCCGCGATCCAGAAGCGCTGGCCCGACCTGCTGCAGATCGCCAGCCAGCGCGCCACCGGCTGACCTGCATCGATCCGGCCCGGCGCGGATGGCCCGATCGCGCGAAGCCGGAATCACGCGAAGCCGGAATCGACACCTTCCACTGCACTCACGACCGCATGAGCCACGCCACTCCCGCCACCCGCGCGCTGGACACCGCCAGGCAGCCCTACCGCCTGCATGACTACGCCTACGATCCCGCCGCCGCCAACATCGGCCGGCACGCGGCCGCCGCGCTGGGCACGGACCCGGCGCGGATGTTCAAGACCCTGATGGTGGCGCTCGACGGCAAGCCGGCCTGCGCGATCCTGCCGGTGGACCACGAGCTGAGCCTCAAGAAATTCGCCGCGGCGCTGGGCGGCAAGCACGCGACGATGCTGCCTGCGGCAGACGCCGAGCGCATCACCGGCTACCGCATCGGCGGCATCAGCCCGTTCGGGCGCAGGAAGGCGGTTCCGGTTGCGCTCGATGCCAGCGCGCTTCCGCACGCCACCCTTCTCTGCAACGGCGGTCAGCGCGGCCTGATGATCGAAGTGGCGCCGCAGGTCGTCGTGGAGATGCTTTCCGCGATCGTTGCCCCGATTGCCGCCGACGCCTGAGCGGGATGCCGCTCAGTCCGGTACCGCGGCATCCGCCGCCGCGTACAGCCGCTTGCGCGGCGCGCCGCTGATCTCGGCCGCCAGGCGCGCGGCTTGCGACGGCGGCAGGTATTCGCGCAGCAGCGAGAAGGCGCGCCGGCCCAGTGCCAGCGCCTCGCCGCCGTCTTCTTCGGGCGCGCCTTCCACGATCAGCACGAATTCGCCGCGATTCTGGTCGGCGTCTTCCGCCAGACGCTTCGCCAGCGCCGGCAGGCTGCCGTCGAGCACGGTCTCGAAACGCTTGGTCAGCTCCCGCGCCAGCGCCGCATGCCGCTCCGGCCCGAAGGCCTGCGCCGCATCGGTCAGGGTCTCGGCGATGCGGTGGCTGGACTCGTAGAAGATCAGGGTGCGCGGCTCGGCCGTCAGTGCCTGGAGCCGCGCACGGCGCGCGGCGGCCTTGCTCGGAAGGAAGCCCTCGAAGGCGAAGCGGTCGCTGGCGATGCCGGCCACCGACAGCGCCGCGATCGCGGCGCAGGCGCCGGGCACCGGGCTCACCGCAATGCCGGCCTCGCGCGCGGCGCGCACCAGGCGGAATCCCGGATCGGAGACCAGCGGCGTGCCGGCGTCGGACACCAGCGCAATGTTCTCCCCCGCCAGCATCTGCGCCACCAGCTGGGCCGACTGCGCGGCCTCGTTGTGCTCGTGCAGCGCCACCAGCGTGGCACGCGCACCGAACGCGGCCAGCAGCTGCTGAGTATGGCGGGTGTCCTCGGCGGCGATCCTGTCCACGCCGCGCAGCACGTCGAGCGCACGCGGCGAAAGGTCTCCGAGGTTGCCGATCGGGGTGGCCACGACGTGCAGACGGCCAGGAATGGTGCGGGACATGGATTCTCCTGGCGAGGCGGCGGGCGAGGATCGCGACGACGACCGGGCGCGCCGGAATGATTGGGTATCATTCCACCTTCGCCTTCCCAACGTCCACGCCACCATGCCGCGAATCCTCACGCGTCTCGTCCCGCTGCTCCTCGCCTGCGTCCTGCCGCTGGCCGGCTGCGACTCCGTTCCGACCCGTGCCATGCCCGATGCGGCGCAGGCCGCCGAGCGCGATTTTGCCGCCGGCGAGTTCGCGCGCGCGGCCGAAGGCTTCCTCGAAGCGGCGAGCTGGAGCCGAGGCCAGCGCGACGCGCTGCGCCTGCGCGCGGCAGAGGCCTGGCGCGAGGAAGGCGATCTGCAGCGCGCCGGCATGGCGCTCGAAGGCATCTCGGCGAAGCGCTTCGACGCCGATGCGCGCGAGCGCTTCATCCTGCTGCAGGTCGAGGTGGCGCTCTCGCGCAGCGACGCGCCGCACGCGCTCACCCTGCTGGAGGAACTCGGCCCGCAGGTCGGCGAGCAGCACGCGCTGCGGCGTCTGGAGCTTTCCGCCCGCGCCGAAGCGGCGGACGGCAATCTGTTCCAGGCGGCGTTGCTGCGCGCCGAACTGGGCGAACGGCTGCGCGCATCCGAACGGCGTGCCAATGTCCGGGAGATCCAGGCACTCCTGACGCGCGTGGACGATGCGGCACTGGCTTTTGGTGCCGCCGCGCTGCAGGCGCGCCACCCGCTCTACCCGCACGCGGCGCGCGCCCTCACCGAGCGCGGCCTGCCGCTGCCGCACCCGCTCGCCGATGCGCCCGCGCAAAGCGATGCTGATGGCTATCTTCCCTACGCCCGCATCGCCGTGCTGCTGCCGCTGGGCAGCGGCATCGACGCCGCCGCGCAGGCGGTGCGCGACGGATTCATCGCAGGCTACCTGCAGGAAACCCGCCGCCGGCCGGAAGTTCGCATCTACGCCACCGGCAACGACGCTGAAAGCGCTCTCGCCGCCCTGCAGGCCGCCCGGCGCGACGGCGCTCAGGCGGTCGTCGGCCCGCTCGGGAAGGAGGAGGTCGCCGCGGTGTTCGAAGCCGAACGCGAAGGCACCCTTCCGTTGCTGGCGCTCAACCGCGGCAGCAGCGCGCCGCCACCGCCAGGCAGCCTGAGCTTCGCGCTGGCGCCCGAGGACGAAGGCGTGGCCGCCGCCAACCGCATCGCGCGCCGCGCCGGGCTGCGCGTGCTGGTGGTCCTCGCCGACGATGAATACGGGCAGCGCGCCGCGGCAGCGCTCCAACAGCGCCTGGAGCAGCGTGGCGGAAGCGTTGTCGCCACCCTCCGGATTCCGGGGGACAGCCCCAACTACGGCCCGGCCATCGCCGCGGCGCTGCCGCAGCTGGGCGCGCGCGCCGTCGCGGCCGATGGCGACACGCGGATCGAGGAAAACCGGCTGGCGCTGGATGCCGACGCCATCTTCTTCGCCGGCCGGGCCGACCAGGCGCGGCTGCTGGTGCCACAGCTTCGGGTAGCCGGCATCTACGACCTGCCGATCTATGCCACCTCGCAGATCACCGCCGGTGCCGGCAACGCGCGCCTGGATCGGGAGCTGGACGGCATCGAGTTCACCGAATCACCCTGGCTCTTCGGCGAGGTGGAGGGCACCCCGACGCATGAATCGCTCGCCGGGCTGGACACGGCGCGAGGCGGCGGGATGCGCCTGTTCGCCTTCGGGCTGGACGCCTTCCGCCTGATCGGCCACCTCGACCATCTGGTTCGCGACCCGCGCGCCTCGCTCGACGGCGCCACCGGGCGCCTGCGCGCCGACGGGCTGGGCCAGATCATCCGCACGCCGGCCTGGGCGCGATTCCGCGGCGGGCGCATCCTGCCGGCCGTCGATGCCCGCGGCCTGATCGGCGACGAACTCGAGTTCGACCCGCGCTGACCGGCACCGTGACCACGCGCGATACCGGCCAGGCATTCGAGCACGCCGCCCGCGCGCATCTGGAGCGTGCGGGCCTCAGCGCCATCGCCAGCAACGTCGGCTACCGCTTCGGCGAGCTGGATCTGGTGCTGCGCGACGGCGAGGCCATCGTTTTCGCCGAAGTGCGCTATCGCCGCAGCGACGGGTTCGGCGGCGCACCGCTGTCGGTGACGGCAGCCAAGCGCCGCCGCATCGCGCAGGCCGCCAGCGCCTGGCTGGCGGCGCACCCGTCCGAGGCGCGCCGCCCCTGCCGCTTCGACGTGGTGGCCATCTCGGGCACGCCGCAGCAGCCGCAGATCGAATGGATCCGCGGCGCATTCACGCTCGACGATCTGGGCTGATCAGCCGACCAGCCAGGCCAGTCCCTGCACCGCCGCCAGCGCGTAGAGTCCGGCCAGCACGTCATCGAGCATGGTGCCGAATCCGCCCGTCAGGTTGCGGTCGGCCCAGCGCACCGGCCAGGGCTTGGCGATATCGAAGAAGCGGAATGCGAGGAAGCCGGCGGCGGCGAAGTGCCATCCGTCCGGCAGCGCGGTAAGCGCGATCCACAGGCCAACGAACTCGTCCCAGACCACCAGCCCCGGATCCTCCGCGCCGAGCCGCCGCATCGCCCAGCCACAGGCCCAGCAGCCCAGCGCGAAGGCGAGCGCCAGCACCAGCAGGTAGTACGGCAGCGGCAGTTCGCGCAGCGCCAGCCACGGCAGCAGCGCCGCGAGCGAACCGAAGGTGCCCGGCGCGAACGGCACCAGGCCCGAACCGAAGCCGCTGGCTATCCAGCCGGCCGGGTGGACCAGCAGCGCGCGCGCCACGCCGGGAACGCGCCGGCTCACAGCCCGTTCTCCGAAAAATGTTCCCAGCCTGCGCGCTCGAACGCGACGGGCATGCCGCTGGCATCCAGCACGCGCACGCCTTCGCCGGCAACGACGCGGCCGATACGGGTAACGGCGCCGGAAATCGCGCTCCCGCCGGCCCGTTCCCCCGGCGCCTGCGATTCGCAAATCACGGCAGGACGCAGCGCGTCGGCCTCATCCCGCCGCAGGGTAAACGCCAACTCGTAGTCATCGCCGCCCGTCGCCTGGTGGCGCAGGCGCGTGGCCGGGTCGCACCACCCGTGCAGCGCAGCGGAGGCGGGCAAGGCGTCTGCGTCCAGCTCGATACCGACGCCGCTGGCGCGCGCGATATGGGAAAGATCGGCAATGAGCCCATCGGAAACATCGATGGCCGCCGTGGCGTGGCCGCGCAGGGCCCGCCCCAGCGCCAGGCGCGGCGTCGGGCGAAGCATCCGGTTGAGCAGCACGCGCGCGTTCTCGTCGTCCACCGCCCCGCCCGTGCGCAGGTTCTGCAGCGCGGCCGAGGCGTCACCGAGCGTGCCGCTCACGTACACCGCATCGCCCGGCCGCGCGCCCGCGCGTGTCAGCGCCCGGCCGTTCGGAACCAGGCCCAGGGCCGTCACGCACACCGACAGCGGCCCCGAGGTGGTGTCGCCGCCCACCAGCGCGATCCCGGCCGAATCGGCCAGCGCGGAGAAGCCGCGCATGAACGCATCGATGAAACCCGCATCGGCGCGCGGCAGCGACAGCGACAGCAGCGCCCACGCGGGACGCGCGCCCATCGCCGCGAGATCGGAAAGGTTCACCGCCAGCGCCTTCCAGCCGATGTCGGCCGGATCGGTGCCGGGCAGGAAATGCACGCCCTCGTTGAGCGCATCGCAGCAGGCCACCAGCTGCTCGCCCGCCGGCACCTCCAGCAGCGCGGCGTCGTCGCCGATGCCCAGCGCCACGTCGTCGCGCGCGCCGGCGCGCGCCGCCAACCGCTCGATCAGGTCGAACTCGGCCATGGCGGCCGCCGTCAGCGCCCGCCGCCCGCTTCCGCACCGCGCCACTGCGCCGCGGCGCGGTCCAGCACGCCGTTGACGTAGCTGTGCCCGTGGTCGGCGCCGAAGCGCTTGGTCGTCTCGATCGCCTCGTTCAATACCACGCGATACGGCACATCGGGGCGGAACAGCAGCTCATAGGCGGCCAGACGCAGCACGCCGCGCTCGATCGGATCGATCTGGGCGATGTCGCGATCCACGAAGCGGCGCAGCTCCTCGTCGATTCTGGACAGATTGCCGTCCACCCCGCGCAGCAGGTCTTCGAAGTAGGCCAGGTCGGCGATTTCCATGTCCTGTTCGCTGCGGAACTGCTCGATCACCTGGGCGATGCGCTGCCCCGACATCTGCCAGGCGTAGATCGCCTGCAGCGCGCGGCGGCGGGCACGCGAACGCGCGGCCGGGTCGATGCCGTCGGGGCGCGCGCGGCGCGTCGGGGTGCCTGTCATGCCAGTTGCTCCAGAAGATCGGCCATTTCGATCGCGGCCAGCGCCGCCTCCTCGCCCTTGTTGCCGTGCGCGCCGCCGGCGCGCGCCAGCGCATCCTCGTGCCGCTCGACCGCCAGCACGCCGTTGGCAACCGGCACGCCGTGCTCGAGCGCCACCTGCATCAACGCCTGCGCGCAGCCGTCGGCGACCTGCTCATAGTGCCGGGTATCGCCGCGCACCACGCAGCCCAGCGCGATCAGGGCATCGTACTCGCCCTGCGCCGCCAGCCGCGCCGCCGCCTGGGGAATTTCCCAGGCACCGGGCACCCGCACCGTCGCGCACTGTGCGGCGCCTGCGCCGTGCGCACGCAGCGTGGCCACGGCCGCCTGGACCAGCGCGTCGACGATGCCAGGGTTCCAGCGGCTGGCGACAATGGCGAAGCGCGCGCCGGGGCGAACGCGGAGTCGGCCTTCGATCATGGGCATGGTGGTGGACTGGGTGGAAAGCGGCATTTTAGCCGCCGCGCCCGGGCTCGGCGTAGCCGACGATTTCCAGCCCGAAGCCGGTCAGCGCCACCTGCCGGCGCGGAACGCCCAGCACGCGCAGCCGGCGCGCGCCCAGATCGGCCAGGATCTGCGCACCGACGCCGTTCCGGCGCCACT
The DNA here is from genome assembly GCA_934525595.1 of uncultured Chiayiivirga sp. Classification (GTDB taxonomy): domain Bacteria; phylum Pseudomonadota; class Gammaproteobacteria; order Xanthomonadales; family Xanthomonadaceae; genus Denitratimonas. Next base: position 50,948 of record CAKSZJ010000007.1, read on the forward strand.
GCGCCGGGCCGTCGAGCGCCGCATCCTGCACCTCGCCGCGCAGCCGCGCCAGCAGGGTTTCAGGCTCCGGCGCGGCGCCGAGCACTACAACGACGCCGCAGGTGCTCGCCGCGACTGCCGCAAGCGCCTGCGAGAGCGAAACGCCGAGATCCTCGCGCTCGATCCGCAGCAGATCGGTCAGGCGGTTCTCCACGTGCACCCGCACCAGGGCCTCGTCGCCGGCGGCGGGATCGCCGCGCACCAGTGCGAAATGCAGCGCGCCGTCGATGAGGTCGCGGTAGCTGGCGAGGGTGAATCGTCCCGCATCGGTCTGCACCTCGCGCATGTCCACTCGCTCGATGCTGCGCTCGGTGCGCAGGCGGTGCTGGATCAGGTCGGCGATGGTGCCGATCTTGAGCCCGTGCGTGCGCGCGAACGCCTCGAGCTGCGGGCGCCGCGCCATGGTGCCGTCGGGGTTGAGGATCTCCACGATCACCCCGGCCGGCTCCAGTCCCGCCAGGCGCGCAAGGTCCACCGCCGCCTCGGTATGGCCGGCGCGGCGCAGCACGCCGCCGGGCTGCGCGATCAGCGGGAACACGTGACCGGGCTGATGCAGGTCCTCGGCGCGCGCCCCGGCGCACACCGCGGTACGGATGGTGTGGGCGCGATCGGCGGCGGAAATACCGGTGGTGACGCCCTGCGCCGCCTCGATCGACACCGTGAACGCGGTGCGGAACTGCGAACGGTTGTCGCGCGCCATCAGCGGCAGCCCGAGCCGCTCGCAGCGCTCGCGCGTCATCGGCAGGCAGACCAGGCCACGCCCGTGGGTCACCATGAAGTTGATGTCCTCGGGCCGCACCAGGCTGGCCGCCATCACCAGATCGCCCTCGTTCTCGCGGTCCTCGTCGTCCACGACGACCACCATGCGCCCGGCCCGGATGTCTTCCACCAGTTCGGGAACGGCTGCGAAGCTCATGCCTGGCCCTCCGGCGCGAAAAGCCGCTCGGCGTAGCGCGCCATCAGGTCGATTTCCAGATTTACCGCGTCGCCCACCGCACGGTGTGCGAACGTGGTGGCCTGGATCGTGTGCGGAATCAGGTTCACCTCGAATTCGTCCTCGTGCACCGCGTTCACGGTGAGGCTGACACCGTCCAGACACACCGAACCCTTGCGCGCGACGTAGCGCGACAGTCCAGACGGCATGCGGAAGCACCAGCGCTGCGAGCGCGCGTCGGACTCGACCGCGATCACTTCGACCAGCCCGTCCACGTGCCCGGTGACCAGGTGTCCACCGAGGCGATCGGACAATCGCAGCGCCTTCTCGAGGTTCACCGCATCGCCCTCGACGACATCGCCCAGCGTGGTCAAGCCGAGCGTCTCGTTCGAGACATCGGCGGAAAATCCGCGGGCCGAAGGCGCCAGCGCGGTCAGGCACACGCCCGAAACCGCGATGCTGTCGCCGGGGGAAACATCGGAAAGATCGAGCGTTCCGGCGTCGATGTGCAATCGCACGTCGCCGCCGCGCGGCTCGATCCGCGCGACGCGGCCGATGGCCTGGATGATGCCGGTAAACATGGGGTCGTTCTCCGCGAAACAGGGCGAAAAACGCCGTCAAGGCCCGCGCTGCGCCTGAACCGGCCGCGCGCTGTCTTCTTTCATCCGGACTGTGACCGTCGGCTCCGGCATCGGACCGGATCTGCTGACCTTGCGCATGGCGCAAGCGCTCGCGGGCTCGTCGCTGCGCGACCTACCGCCGGTGGGGATTTCCGCCCCGCCCTGAAGACGCTCCCCGCAGCCTGCGGGGACTGCGCATGATAAGTGAGCCGGGGAGTTCCAGGATGAATGCCGTCGCCGCAGACGCTTCGCGCACGCACGCACGCACCGCGCGCCGTGGCCGCCGGCTCACCGCCCGGGGCGCGACGCCGGCGGGCAGCTGAACCCGGGTTCGGCATTCTCGAACCCCGAGCAGAATACGCCGCTGGCATTGCCCTGCCGGAAATTGGCGACGATATCGGCCACCAGGTCCCCGGTGCGCGCGTTGTCGCGGGCGTCCTCGATGCCGGTGGGATGGCCCGTGTAGGTGACGTCCGGGTTGGAAAAGTACGCGCGCCGGGTGCAGCCGCCCGCCGGGCACTGGTAGGCCATCACGGTGCGGAACGCGCTGCCCGGGCCTTCGACGTAATGGCCGAATGACCACGGCCAGGAGGCATCACCGGGAGCGCCGCCGTTGGCCGGATCGTGCTCGAAGCCCATGTTGTGGCCGTGCTCGTGCGCCCAGCTCATGGTGCCGACCGCGCAGCTGCGCGCCGTGATCTGCACCGCATACGGCGCAAAGCCCGCGCCGGGTGAGCGCATCAGGTAACCGATGCCGCAGGCATCGGGCAGGTTGGCCACCAGCAGGCTGACCAGATCGGCGGCGCGCGCGTTGCGACGCGCCTGCTGCACCGGGTGCACCCGAAACGCGCCGAGCTCCGCGCTGGCCGACGTGGTTCCCTCCACCCAGTCGGCAAGCAGCTCGACGCCGACGATGCGAAACCGCGTGCGCATCTGGCTGTTGGCGAAAATCCCGTTGGCAACGTTCACCGCCGCCTGGGCCTGCGCCACGATCTGACTTTCGCCCCCCGCCTGATCACGCGCCTGGGGCGAATACATCACCAGCACGTCGGTCTGCTCGCCCACGTCGAACGGCTCCACCGGAACCTGCGGCCGCTGCACGAACGGATGGTCCGGTTCCACCACCAGCGGCGGCGCCTCCGGCGGCAGCCGCGTCGCATCCAGTTCGATCAGCCAGCTTTGCCCGGACGTGCGCGCCGGGACCAGTTCCCACACCGCCGCCGGCGTATGCACCACGCCGGCCACGGCAGCGTCGGCCACGCTCAGGATCACCGTGTGCCCTGGATGGTCGATCAGGTGGCCGCGCCAGCCTGCCCGTCCTGCGCCGTGCAGCTCGAAGGCGTCGAGACGCGCCTGGAACGCGCCGCCCGGCAAGGGCAGAAGCAGCTCCGCTGGGCCGGTGAGCAGGCGCTCGGCGGCAACGTCGACGGCCACCTGCTGGTGCGCCGGAAGCTGAGGCACGTCGCGCGCGAGCCACGGCGCGAGCGTCCAGGCCGCCGGTGGCGTCGCCAGCACGGACGATGCGAACAGGGCAAGCAGCAGGCCCGAAACGCGCGAAATCTTCATGGGGGACGTCACTCCTGGTCCGAAACACGCGCTTCGCCGGCACGCCCCGCGAAGCGGCAGCCTCGTGTGTTACGCCGGCCACATCCGGCACAGACACCCGATTCTTGAACGATTCCAATCGGCCTCACACGTGCCCCGCGCCGCGCGGCCGGCAGCTCCCGCACGGCGCGATGCCGCTCATCCTTGCCGGCCGAAGGCCCGCCGACACCGTGTTCCGCCTCACGTCTCACGCACGGGGCGGAGGGTATCATGTGCCCCGGGCCGGATATCGAAGATGCGCCGGCCTTCTGGCGCTCACGCGCGTGCACGGGGTCGCGACCGCGACCCTCGAACGGATATCGGGGACAAGGAATGAAAGCAACGGATTTTCGCGGCCTGCTGGCCGTGATGGTGATGACTTTGCCGCTGGCGGCGATGGGGCAACAGGTAGGCAGCGGCGCGGTATCGCTCGCCGGGCCCGGCGCGGGGGCGTCGGAGGACTTCAATACGCTGGCGTCGGAGCAGGGCACGACCTCGTCGATACTGCCTGCGGGCTGGTATTTCCTGGAAACCGCAAACGCCAATTCGGGCACCTATGCGGTCGACGACGGCACCGCCAATTCCGGCAACACCTACAGCTACGGCACCGTAGGCTCCAGCGAGCGTGCCCTGGGCGGGATAGGCTCGGGCAGCGTCACCACCACGCTGGGTGCCCAGCTGCGCAACGACAGCGGTGCGACGCTGACCGAGCTTGCGATAAGCTTTTACGTGGAACAGTGGCGGATGGGCGACCCCAACGGCGCCGACCGATTGAGTTTTACCTACAGCACCGACGCCACCGCGCTCAATACCGGCAACTGGACCGCTCTGGCGGCGCTGGACGCGATCTCGCCCGTCACCGCGGGCACGAGCGGACAGAAGCTCGACGGCAATCTCGCAGCCAACCGCGCCGCGGTCTCGGGCACCATTTCCGGCCTGAATCTCGCCCCCAACGCGACGCTGTGGGTACGCTGGACCGACGTCAACGACTCGGGCGTGGACGACGCCCTGGCGATCGACGACGTGGTGTTCGGCACTCCGGTGGACGTGCCGCCGACGCTGGTGTCCAGCTATCCCGCCGACGGCACCAGCGATTTCCCCGCAAACGCGCCCCTGACGCTGACCTTCTCCGAGCCGGTCGACGTGAGCGGCACCTGGTTTGAAATCCAGTGCTCCAGCTCGGGCTACCGCACCCCCTCCAACGTTCTGGTCAGTGGCGGTCCTGCGCAGTACTTCCTGACCCCTGCCACCGCCTTTGCCGTGGGCGAGAGCTGCGAGCTGACCTTCGACACCGATTTCATCGTCGACCGTGGCGCCTCGGCGTTCCCGCTGGACGATCCGGGCACGATCCACTTCACCACCGTCGCGCCGCCGCCCAACGTCCTGCCGACCGTGGCCGGCACGGTGCCGACGCACGGTGCCAGCAACTTCCCGTCGGCCGGCGACCTCAAGGTGACCTTCAGCGAACCGGTCCTCGCGGGCGCGGGCGCCTTCACCCTCGACTGCACGGCCTCCACCGGCATTGCGCTGACCCCGGCCTCCAATGACGGCGGCGTCAACTTCACCATCGACACCGGCACCGCGCTGGTGCCCGGCGACGCGTGCAGCTTCACCATCCACGCTGCCGCCATCATGGATCTGGACGGCGGCGCGATGGCGGCGGACGTCACGATCGACTTCACCGTACTGGATGCCGCCAACACCTCGGCCTATTATCAGAACGTCAACCTGGCTTCGCCGCAGATGCTGCGCTGCTCGCTGCACGAGACCATCAAAGGCCACACCGTGTATCCCTACAGCGGCTCGGGCACCAACACCTGGACGATCCTGGAAATCGCCCAGGAAGACCCGGCCAACTCCAATCGCATCATCGACGTGTACCGCAACCGCTCCTACGCCAAGGGCAGCGACCGCGTCGGCACCGGCAGCGGCCTTACCTACAACCGCGAGCACAGCTGGCCCAACTCGCTGGGCTTCGCCAGCACCAGCCTGGCCGCCTACACCGACACCCACATGCTGTGGCTGTCCGACACCGACCAGAACAGCGCGCGCGGCAACATGCCCTATGCCAACTGCCCGGCGTCGAGCGGCTGTTCGGAGCTCACCACCGAGGTGAACGGCGGCGTCGGCGGCACGGGCCAGTCGAACTGGTACAAGGGGCCGAACGGCAACACCGGCTCGTTCCAGACCTGGAACCACCGCAAGGGCGAAATGGCACGCGCCATGTTCTACATGGCGATCCGCTACGAGGGCATCGCGTCCGAAGATAGCCACGACGGCGACACGCCCGACCTCGAGCTGACCGACAACCGCAGCCTGATCGTCGACACCTCCAACACCGCGGCCAAGGCCTACATGGGCCTGCTCAGCGACCTTCTGGCCTGGCACGCGGACGACCTGCCCGACGTCGAAGAAGTCATCCGCAACGGCGTGATCCAGAGCTTCCAGAACAACCGCAACCCGTTCGTGGACCACCCCGAGTGGGTGACGCCGGCGCTGTTCACCTCCACCCAGCCGGCGAACTGCGTGCTCAACCTCAACGCCCCGGCGGCCAACGACGACAGCTACGCGGTGGCGCAGGACGGCGCGCTCACCGTCGCGGCCGCCGGCGGGGTGCTGGCCAACGACAGCGACGCCGAGGGCGCGCCGCTGTCGGCGCAGGTCATGGCCAGCGCCAGCCACGGCAGCCTCGCCCTGGTCGCCAACGGCGGCTTCACCTACACCCCGAACGCCGGCTTCTGCGGCGCAGACGGTTTCACCTACCGTGCTTCCGACGGCACCCGCGTTTCGCCCCCTGCGACGGTGACAATTGCGGTGGGCGAAAACTGCGGCGCCCTGCCTGACACGATCTTCGCCAACGGTTTCGAGAACTGATCGAAGCCACCGGACGCGACGGCCCGGAGCACTCCGGGCCGTCGTCGTTTTGGGTTTCGCAACTCAACCCCACGCATCGCCAGGCTTCGTTGCATGATTCACCCTGCATGATTCACCCTGCGTGATTGGCACCGAGGAGAGCACCGATGAAACGCCTGCCCGCCGCCCTGCTGTGGCTTGCCACCGCCGTCATCGGCACCGCCGCGGCGCAACAGCCGCCGCAGATCTGGATCCCGCCCGAACCCGGCAACCAGCCCATCACCCTGGATGAAGTGGCGATCGAGGTGCGCATGCACGGCTTCATCGCCCGCACCCGCATCGACATGCGCTTCCACAACCCCAACGCGCGGGTGATGGAAGGCGAGTTCGTATTCCCGCTCGGCCCCGGCCAGACCGTTTCGGGCTACGCGCTCGACGTCGACGGCACGATGCGCGAGGGCGTGGTGGTGCCCAAGGAAACCGCGCGCGTGGCCTTCGAGGAAACCTCGCGCCAGCGCATCGATCCCGGCCTGGTCGAGCTGACCCGCGGCAACGTGTTCCGTACCCGGCTCTATCCGATCCCCGCCAAGGGCGACAAGCGCATCGCGCTGGAGTTCGAGCAGGTGATGGACGATGCCGGCAGCCACTGGCGCTATGTCCTGCCGCTGCATTTCCGCGACGCGGTGAAGAGGTTCTCGGTCAAGGCCGAAGCCCCGCTGGAGGCGGCTGCACCGCAGCTCGTGTCCGACTCGCCCGACGTCGCCCTGCAATTCGAACAGGCCGCCACGCTGTGGCGCGCCGAGCTCACCCGCCAGAACGTCACTCCGCAACGCGAGCTGAGCTTCCGCGTTCCGAGGCAGGCCGGCGACAGCACCGTGCTGGAAGCGCCCGACGCGCTGGAGCCGGCCGAGCGCGCGGTGCTGGCGCGCATCGACACCGGCTATCCGGAGCGCCTCGCCGCCGCACCCGCGCCCAGGCGCGTGGCGATCTTCTTCGACGCCTCGGGAAGCGCCAACGACCGGGACCTCGCGCGCGAACGCGCCGCGCTGGCGGCGTGGTTCAAGGCCGTGGACAGCACCGACGTCAGCCTGATCGCCTTCCGTGACGTGGCCGAAGCGCCGCGCCGCTTCGCCGTGCGAAAGGGCAACGCCGACGCGCTGCTGGCCGCGCTCGAAGCGCTGCCGCTGGACGGCGCGAGCAACTACGGCGCAATCGACTTTGCCGCCGCCGCGAACGCCGACGTGGCCCTGGTGGTGGGCGACGGCCTGGACACCTTCGGCCCGGGCCAGGTGGCACTCTCCAACGCCCCGGCGCGCGTGTTTGCGCTGCACGCCGCACAGCGCGCCGACCACGCCCTGTTGCAGCGCATCGCACATCGCGGCGGGCGCGTCATCGATCTGATCCGCATGGAGGCTGCACAGGCCACCGCCGCGCTCGATGCACCCGCCTGGCGGCTTCTGGAAACGCGCACCGCGGGACAGTGCGCCGATATTTCCCCGGCTGCCCCGCAGTCCGTCGAGCCCATCCTCACGCTCACCGCGCGCTGCACCGGCAAGGCCACGCTCACCCTGACCTTCGGCGATGCCGGTGGTGCGCGCATCGAGCGCACGCTCGCCGTCGGCACCGATGCGCCGGTTGCCGGCGCGCTGGGCGACTCGGTCTGGCGCGCCGTGGCGAACGCGCGCATTGCACGGCTGAGCGCCGAGCCGAAGCCGGACATCGATGCGATCACCCGCCTGGCCGTGCGCCACGGCGTGGTCACCGCGCACACCTCGCTGCTGGTGCTCGACCGGATCGAAGACTACGTGCGCTACGGCGTGGAGCCGAAGGAGACCAACCTGCGCACGCAGTACCGGCAGCTGCGCCTGAGCCAGCCCAAGGCCGACGAGACCACCGCGCGCGAAGACAGGCTGACCGATCTTGCGCGGCGCTGGCGCGAGTTCCGCGACTGGCACGGTGAGCGGCACGCCTGGCTGGAAACCCTGCTCGCCTCCACCGCCGATGCTGAAGTGGCCGCGTGGGGGCGGCTTGCGCCCTCGTCCGATTTCCCCGCGAAAGAACTGGCCGACTCCCGCAAAGCCATCGAAGCCATCGCGCGCCAGGCCCGGATCCTTGCCGAACGCTGGTCGAAAGACGGCGCCGAGGCGGAATCACGCGCCGTCTGGGAGAGCGACGCCACCGCGCTGATGCTGCGGCTGGACGCACTGCGCCAGCGCCGGCTGGAGCACAGGCCCGAGTCCGACCACCCGCCCGGCGAATCCGCGCCGGTCCCACTCGCCGAGCAGGCGCATTTCCCCCTGCCCGCTCCCGCTCCGCCGCCGGCCCCGGGCGAGGCCGCACAGCGGCAGCCTGCGCAGGCCGACGCGGGAGCCCCGCTCGACCGCATCGAAGTCAGCGGCTCGCTGACCGCCCGCGATGCGGGCGGCGAATCCGCTGCGGGTGCCGTGCACGCACGCATCGATCTCAGCGGCTGGAACCCGGACGCGCCCTACCTCAAGACTCTGCGCGAGGCCGGGGACGCCTACGCCACCTATCTGGAGCTGCGCCGCGAGCATGGCGACACGCCCTCGTTCTTCCTCGACGCCGCCGATTTCTTCCGCAGCGAAGCAGAAAATCCGGCGCTGGCGCTGCGGGTGCTTTCGAACCTGGCGGAAATCGGCGACGAGAACACCGCGCTGCTGCGCGTGCTCGGCTATCGCCTGTCGCAGTGGGAGCGCCCCGATCTCGCCGTCCGCCCCTTCGAAGATGCGCTGGTGCAGCGTCCGGAGGAGCCGCAGAGCCACCGCGACCTGGCGCTGGCGCTGGCGCGCCAGCCGCACCCCGACAACGCGCGCGCCGCCGCCCTGCTGTGGCACGTGGCGACGGGCACCTGGTCCGGCCGATTCCCCGATATCGACCTGATCGCCCTGCACGAACTGACCGCGCTGCTGGCCGCGCATCCCGACACGCCGATCTCGGCGCTGGCGATCCCGCCCGAGCTGCTGGCTCCGGTGGAAACGGGCCTGCGCGTGGTGCTCACCTGGGACGCGGACAACACCGACATCGACCTGTGGGTGATCGACCCTGCGGGCGAGCGGATCTTCTACTCCCAGCCGCGCAGCAGGAGCGGCGGGCACCTGAGCCGGGACTTCACCGGCGGCTACGGCCCGGAAGTCTTCACCATCGCCCGCCCGCTGCCCGGCACCTACCGGGTGCAGACCCACTACTTCGGCGACCGACGCCAGTCGCTCACCGGCCCGGTGACGGTGCAGCTGGAGTTCCAGATCGGCTTCGGAGGCGCCCACCCGACCCATCAGGCCACCACGCGGCGGCTGGAAAGCGCCAGGGAGCGGATCGACGTGGGGCAGTTCCGCGTGGATGCGCGGCAAACCGGGCCGCGTTCCGCCAGGGAGCAGCCCTAGCCGGACGATGGCAGCGCCCCAGCGCTGCCGCATCCGCTCATCCCGCGGTGGCCGGAATTCCCTGCACGCCCTGGATGCGGCCGTCGTGGATCAGCCAGGTGCGCCCGTTCGGCGTGGTCGTGACATACAGCGCCTTGCCCGCAAGGCGGCTGATGTAGACATGCAGCTCGTTCGGCATCTCGCCCCGATCCTCGGCGAACAGCATCACGTCGGCGCCTTCCTTGTTCTGCAGGATGACGCACTCTGACGCCAGCGCCTGCACCTGTGTCACCGCTTCGCCGGAAGCCGAAAGCTCGATGCGATAGCTGCCGCCCAGAAGATACACGTCAGCGAACGCGGTACGCGGCAATACATAGGCATGCCAGCCCTCATCGGCCGGCAGCACCAGCGTCTCCACCTCGTTGGAGCACTCGGTGCGCTGCACGTTCCGCACCGTGCGCCCGATGGCATGCTGCATCGCCAGCCGCGCACTCAGCGGCTCGGCATCGATCCTTTCCAGCGACTCGCGGATCCTGCCGGAACGATCCACTCCCACGCGGTACAACCCGACCGGCACGCCGCCCTCGGTGCCCACGTAGGTGATCCGGACGATCTCGGGCTGCACGTCGGCCACCCAGCCCTGCACGCGCTCGTCGCGCCGAAAGACACGCGAACGCTCCGCCTCCCGCGCCGCCACCCGCACCGCGCGGTCGACCATGAACAGCGATGTCCCCAAGTCTTCAGCCGTACGCAGCCACACGTCGTCCTGCGCCCTGGCGGGCGCGAACACCAGCGAGATGCCCAGAACTGCGATTGCAATGATGCGGATGCGCCACGCCATGTCGTCCTCGTTCCCTTTGCCTGCACGGATGATGCCGCCCAGTATTGCAGCGCAACATTACGGCGATATATCAATCCGCGTCACGAAAGGTCACGCCACTTCATGCGCCCATGCGCCCTGTCGCGCCAATGGCCCGCCGGCCACCCGCTCCACCCCCGATTTCGTGGAAATGACGCAGACAGCGCGTGCAGGTAACTTCTGCGTCACGAGTTCGCCCTCCCTGCGTCCGTATGGACACCGCCCCGCACAGCCGAGAATCCATGCAACCCCTCATCATCCCGTGCGCTCCCGCCTTGATGCCCGGCATTCTTCCGAGGGGTGCTGCGCCCTGCTCGGCGCAGCCCCTGATCGGCCGGCACGAAACCCAGGTCGACGACACGATCAGCGACGCCGGCGGAGAGGTCGGCGCCGCCGCCGGACCGGCAAACCCGCCGCGCCCTCGCCGCTCCATCGCCACGGCATGGCCCGCGCCGTCCGAATCGATTGACCCGCGCTTGCGCGCCCTGTATCCGGACACCTCGCCATGACGTCCGTGCAGACCGGAACGTTGAGCCGCTGGATCGAGGAGCGCGGCTTCGGCTTCATCACTCCCGGCACCGGCGGCGAGGACGTATTCGTCCATATCTCCGCATTTGCGCGCGGCGCGCGACCGGAGATCGGGACAACGATCTCCTTCGAGGTGGAAACCGCCGCCGATGGCCGCAGACGCGCGGTACGAGTCCGCCTGCCCGGGCAGCAACAGCCGGCCAGGCGCGCGCCGGCCCGTACCAGCAGGCGCTCTGCCCCGCGCACGTCGAGCAGGGGCGGGCTGCCGCGCGCTGTGGCCATTCTGTTGCTTTTCGCCGTTGCCGCCTTGGGCGCAGGCTCCGAGCGGGTGCGGGAAAGCGTGGCGAAGATGATTCGTCCTTCGCCCTCCGGCCAGGCTATCGTGCAGCCCGCCGCCAGCCTGAGTCCGGCACAAGCACGGCCCGCTGCGCCTCCCGCCTTCCAATGCGACGGCCGCGTCCACTGCAGTCAGATGCGCTCGTGTGAGGAGGCAAGGTTTTTCCTGCGCCACTGCCCGGGCACGCAGATGGATGGTGACGGTGACGGTGTGCCCTGCGAAAGCCAGTGGTGCGGGAGCCGCTGAGCCCTGTCGATCCGGGCCGTTGGAAGCAGGCCGCGGCTATCGCCACGACGCGCTGGACATCCCGACAAATCCCGTCGGGCGGCGTTGTATCTGTCGCCCGCAAGTTCGGATTGAAGCGCGACGGAAACCACCGCCGGAAATCGCGGCGCGCGGCGCGATCGGGGGACGCGCTATGTGGCCAGCCAGCCGCCGTTACGGGTGCTCCAGGAGACTCGACCCGAGGCCAATCCATCCGGTCCGAAGCTGGCCTCGATCAGCCGCAGCGCGCCGTCATCGCCCTGCTCCAGCAGGGTGCTGGCGCGGGTGCCGTAGTCGCGGCCGGCGATGAAGATCGGCGACAGCTGCCGCTCGCGTTCCAGGCCGAAGCCGGTATCGGGAAGCTGCGCGTCGGGCGCGATTTCGCGGTCGCGCAGCAGCGCCAGAAGCTCGGCGTCAGCCGCACCGGAGGCAAGTGCAGCTGCGGCGCGGGCGCGGATGCGGCGCATCTTGGGCCAGTCGCTGTCGAGCGGACCGTTGCTGATCGCGTGCAGCCCCGGCTCCAGTCGCCGCGTGCGGCGCGATCCACCATCGAAAGCGAACGCCCCTGAGGCATCGCCCAGCACCAGGTTGAAGGGCGCGTATTCACCGCTGCGGGAGCACAGCGCCTCCAGCCACGCAGCGGGCTCCTGGCGGCCCAGTATGAAGCCGCTCACCAGCTCTCCGCGCGAGCGCGGCGCGGGTGCGGGCGTGCCGTTGCGGAGATTGGTGACGGCGGCGAAGCGTCCGTCGGCGCGTACCGCCAGCCAGCTTCCGCCGGCCACCAGGTCGCGCCCGCCGGCCACCGCCGGATTTTCCGCCCAAGGCGCAGCAGCGGCGCTGGGGCGAGCGTGGAATTCGTCGCGATTGGCCAACAGCAGCACGCGGCTGCCTGGACGAGGGCGGATGGCGACGAGGATCAGGCACACGGCGCAGCGCCTTCTACCCTCAAGGCAGCGGGAAACACCATCGGGTCATTCTGGTGAAGGCCGGGATCCATGCCGCCTTTCTCGGCAGCATCACGCCGGATCCCGGCCTTCGCCGGAATGTCGGTGAAGAGGCCCGGACGCCCCGGAAGCAAGCCGCGCCGCGTCACCCCAGCAGCAGCGCGTTCATGCGTCGCACGAACGCCGCCGGATCGTCGAGCGACGCGCCTTCGGCCAGCTGCGCCTGCTCGAACAGCAGGAGGCCCAGATCGTCGCGCCTGGCCGGGTCGGTTTCGGTGTCGTAGCGCTGCAGCAGCGGGTGCGCGGGATTGATTTCCAGCGCGGGCTTGCCTGCAGGCACGTCGTGGCCTGCGGCCTTGAGCAGGCGCTGCATGTGCAGGGCCATGTCGTATTCGCCCATCACCAGGCAGGCGGGGGAATCGGTGAGGCGCTGCGACACGCGCACATCGGAAACGCGCTCGCCGAGCGTGGCCTTGAGCTTTTCCACCAGCCCTGCAGCGCCCTTGGCGGTATCTTCGCGGGTTTTCGCATCCGGCGCGCCCTCGCCAAGCTCGGCGCGGCCCAGCTCGCCCTTGGCAACGTTACGCAGCTTCTTGCCCTCGTACTCGGTCAGGTGGCCGATCGCCCACTCGTCGATGCGCTCGTGCAGCAGCAGCACTTCAACACCCTGCGCGGCCAGGCCTTCGAGCTGCGGGCTGTGGCGCACGGCGTTCCAGCCGTCGGCGCTGAGATAGTTGATCGTTTCCTGGCCGGGCTTCATGCGGGCGATGTAGTCGTCCAGGGAAACCAGGGCCTCGCGCTCACCGGTATGGGTGGAGGCAAAGCGCAGCAGCCTGGCGATGCGCTCGCGGTTGGACGGATCCTCGGCCAGCCCCTCCTTGAGCACGGCGCCGAACTCGCGCCAGAAGCCGGCGTACTTCTCAGGCTCCTCGCGCGCGATCCTGTCCAGAAGGTCCAGCACGCGCCGGGTCAGGGCGCTCTTGAGCTTTTCGACCTGGCGACTGTTCTGCAGGATCTCGCGGCTGACGTTGAGCGGCAGGTCGTCGGAATCCACCACGCCCTGCACGAAGCGCAGGTAGGCCGGAAGCATTTCCTCGGCCGCGTCCATGATGAAGACGCGCTTGATGTAGAGCTTCAGGCCCTTGCGCCCGTCGCGGTCGAAGCCGAAGTCGAACGGCGCCCGGGCCGGCACGAACAGCAGCGAGGTGAAGTTCTGGTTGCCCTCGACGCGGTTGTGGCTCCATGCCAGCGCCTCGCCGAAATCGTGGCTCACGTGCTTGTAGAAAGCCTGGTATTCCTCGTCGGAAACCTCGGCCTTGGGCCGGGTCCACAACGCCGCGGCCTGGTTGACGGTTTCCCACGCATCGCCCGGCGCGCCCTCATCGGCGTCCGCATCGTCACGCTCCACCGGCATGCGGATCGGGAAACCGATGTGGTCCGAGTAGGTGCGTACCAGCGAGCGCAGGGCCCAGCCATCGAGGAATTCGTCCTCGTCCGGCTTCAGGTGCAGCACGATGGTGGTGCCCCGCTCGGGCTTTTCTGCGGGCTCCAGGGTGAAACGTCCGTCACCGCCGGACTCCCATGCGAAGGCCTCGCCGCTGCCGGCGCGGCGGCTGGTGACCGTGACCCGATCGGCCACGATGAAGGCGGCGTAGAAGCCCACTCCGAACTGGCCGATGAGCTGTGCATCGGCCTTCTGCGCCTCGCCCAGCGCATCCAGGAACTGCCGCGTGCCCGAACGCGCGATGGTGCCGAGGTTATCGATCAGCTCCTGGCGCGACATGCCGATGCCGCTGTCGGAGATCGTCAGGGTGCGCGCCTGCTTGTCCACGGAGAGGTCGATGCGCAGCTCCGGCTGGTCGCCGTACAACCCGGGAGCCTTGAGCGCTTCGAAGCGCAGCTTGTCGCACGCGTCCGAGGCGTTGGACACCAGCTCGCGCAGGAAGATGTTCTTGTTGGAATACAGCGAATGGGTCACCAGGCGCAGCACCTGCTGCACATCGGACTGGAACTCGTAGCTGCGGGTTTCTTCGGTCATGGTGCGAATCCTGTAATCCGGGCGGAAGATGGCCAGCAGATGGGTTCGCGATACGCGTTTTCAAGGCGGCGAAAACGCCGACGGCCGCTTGCGCGGCCGTCGCGTGAGCCCTGTGCGGCTCGGTGCTGCGGGTGAAACGGATCAGTGGGCCCGGGCGCGCGCGCTCAGGTCTTCCTTGATGCGCGCAGCCTTGCCTTCGAGTTCGCGCAGGTAGTACAGCTTGGCGGCACGCACCGCGCCGCGGCGCTTGACCTCGACCGAATCAATCGCCGGCGAATGGGTCTGAAACACGCGCTCCACGCCCGTGCCGTGGGAGATCTTGCGCACCGTGAAGGCCGAGTTCAGGCCGCGATTGCGCTTGGCAATGACCACGCCCTCATAGGCCTGGATACGCTCGCGATTGCCTTCCTTCACCTTGACGTTGACGATGACGGTATCGCCGGGGCCGAACGTCGGCAGCTGGCGCTGGGCCTGCTCGGCCTCGAATTCCTGGATGAGCTTGCTGGTCATGATGGCACCGACCCGACGTGCGGGGCTGATTGAGTGGGTTGAATCGGAAACGTGCCCGGGATGCCGGGACGCGCCGGCGGAAACACCGGCTGCCGCATGGGCAGTCGCGCATTGTAGCGACTAACCCGTCCGCATGACAAGCTGCGTCGTGGGATGCCACCTGCGGGAGATGCGCGGTCCGCCTCGACCAAGGTCTAAGCCTGTGAAGCACAAGAGATTGCCGTCGACAGGGTACCCTTGCCCCATGACCTTTCGCCCGCCCGCAAGACAAGGACAAGTGCACCCATGAACCAGGAACGCGTCCACACAGCCTCGCCCGATTTCATCGCCCAGGCCAACATCACGCCCGACGACTACCGCCGCATGTACCGCGAGTCGATCGAAAACCCGGACGCGTTCTGGGCAGGGGTCGCCAAGCGGCTCGACTGGTTCCGCTTCCCCACCAGGATCAGGGACGTCTCGTTCCAGCCCGACGACCTGCACGTGCGCTGGTACGAGGACGGCCAGCTCAACGTTTCGGTGAACTGCCTGGACCGTCATCTGGCAACGCGCGGCGACAAGACCGCGATCATCTGGGAGGGCGATGATCCGGCGAAGTCCGAGCGCATCAGCTACCGCGACCTGCACGCCCGCGTCTGCCGGCTCGGCAACGCGTTGCGCAACCTCGGCGTGAGGAAGGGCGATTTCGTGGTGATCTACCTGCCGATGATTCCCGAGGCGGCGGTGGCCATGCTGGCCTGCGCGCGCATCGGCGCACCGCACTGCGTGGTGTTCGGCGGTTTCTCGCCCGACTCGCTCGGCACCCGCATCGCCGACTGCGCCCCCAAGGTGATCATCACCGCCGACGAGGGCCTGCGCGGCGGCCGCCCGGTGGCGCTGAAGGCCAACGTGGACAAGGCGCTGCAGCGCCCCGACACCAACACCGTCGAAACCGTGGTGGTGGTACGCCACACCGGCAACCCGGTGAACATGCAGTCGCCGCGCGACCGCTGGTACGACACGCTGGTCGAAGGCCAGCCGGCCGCCTGCGAACCGGAAGTGATGGGCGCCGAAGACCCGCTGTTCATCCTGCACACCTCCGGTTCCACCGGAAAGCCCAAGGGCGTGCTGCACACCACCGGCGGCTACCTCGTGCACACCTCGTTCACCCACGAGGTGATCTTCGACCTCAAGGAAAACGACGTCTACTGGTGCACCGCGGACGTGGGCTGGGTCACCGGCCACAGCTATATCGTCTACGGGCCGCTGGCCAACGGCGCCACCTCGGTGATCTTCGAGGGCGTGCCGAACCATCCGGACTTCAGCCGCTTCTGGCAGGTGGTGGACAAGCACCAGGTCACCATCTTCTACACCGCCCCTACCGCGATCCGCGCGCTGATGCGCGAAGGCGAGGAGCCGGTGAGGAAAGCCTCGCGTGCCAGCCTGCGGCTGCTGGGCAGCGTCGGCGAGCCGATCAACCCGGAGGCCTGGGAGTGGTACCACCGCGTCGTGGGCGAGGGCCGCTGCCCGATCGTGGACACCTGGTGGCAGACCGAGAACGGCGGCATCCTCATCTCCGCCATCCCGGGCGCGATTCCGCAGAAGCCGGGCTCGGCCACCCTGCCCTTCTTCGGCATCGAGCCGGCCATCGTGGACAACGAAGGCCGGATGCTGGAGGGCGCGACGGAGGGCAATCTGGTGATCACCGGCTCCTGGCCCAGCCAGTTCCGCGCCGTCCACGGCGACCCCAAACGCTACAGGGATTACTTCACCACCTACCCGGGCACCTACTTCAGCGGCGACGGCTGCCGCCGCGACGCCGACGGCTACTACTGGATCACCGGACGCGTGGACGATGTGATCAACGTTTCCGGCCACCGCATGGGCACGGCCGAGGTGGAAAGCGCGCTGGTGGCGCACCCGAAGGTGGCCGAGGCCGCAGTGGTCGGCTTCCCGCACGACATCAAGGGCCAGGGCATCTACGCCTACGTCACCCTCAACGCCGGCGAGGAGCCAGGCGAAGAGCTGCGCAAGGAACTGGTGGCCTGGGTCCGCAAGGAAATCGGCCCGATCGCCACGCCCGACCACCTGCAGTGGGCCGCGGCGATGCCCAAGACGCGCTCGGGCAAGATCATGCGCCGCATCCTGCGCAAGATCGCGGAAAACGCGCCCGAACAGCTCGGCGACACCACCACCCTGGCCGACCCCAGCGTGGTCGAGAAGCTGGTCAGCGAGCGCCTGGTCAGGTGAACGGGCCCGGCATCCGGGTGCACGGCGCACCCGGATGCGCCCCGCTTCCCGCCCGCCAACCGCGGTGAACTTCCTTGCCCACTTCCTGCTGGCCGACCGCGGCGACCCCGCCCTGGTCGGCGCCTTCCTGGGCGACTTCGCGAAGGGTCCGGTGACGGGGTTCGCCTCGGATGTGGCCACCGAAATCCTCGTGCATCGCCGCATCGACTCCAGCTGCGACGCGCATCCGGTCATGCGCACCGCGCGCGAGTGCTTCGCGCCCGAGCGCCGGCGCCTCGCCGACATCGCGATGGACGTGTTCCACGACCACGTGCTCGCGCGCGACTGGCCGCACCACGCCAGCGAACCGCTGCCGGTCTTCACCGCACGCGTCTACCGCGCCCTGCACGAACACGCCGATCTCCTGCCCGAATCCGCCCGCCGCGTGGCCGCGCGCATGGCGCAGCAGGACTGGCTGGCCGCCTATGCGGACTTCGATGGCGCGCGCGCCGCGCTTGCAGGCATCGGGCGGCGCCTGTCTCGCGGTGGCGACCGGCTGGAAGCCTGCGCGATCGATCTGCAACGCCACTACGTCCGCCTGTCGGAGGGTTTCGCGCCGCTGTTCGCCGACCTGCGCCAGATCGCCGAGGACACGCGTCGACAGGCCCATGCGCGGCACGGGTAGTTAATCGCAGTGGTTCGCCGGTACGATTCGCCCGATCCGCTGCCGGCGTGCAGGGAGTCCCGGGGAAACGCGTTGAAGAAGACTCGCAGATGAGCGGAACCCTCGTCCGTTCACGGACCCACAGGCGTCGGCACGGCGCCGATACGCGTCCAGTGGCCCGCACATGACGCTGGACATCGTGCTGGTGCTCGCCGTCACCATCGGCGCGATCACCCTGTTCGCCACCGAAAAACTGCGCATGGACGTGGTGGCGATCCTGCTGGTCACCGCGCTCACGGTGCTGGGCCTGATCACCCCGACGCAGGCCATCAGCGGCTTCAGCAACCAGGCCACGATCACGGTGGCGGCCATGTTCGTGCTCGCCGCGGGGCTGCGCAGCAGCGGCGCGCTTTCAGGCGTGGGCCGGATGCTGAGTCGGGTGCAGTCACCCACCGTATTCCTGCTGCTGCTGTTCGCCGCGCTGGCCCTGGTCTCGCCGTTCGTGAACAACACGGCGGTGGTCGCGGTGTTCATGCCGCTCGTGCTCACCGCCAGTGCGCGCATCGGCATGCCTGCGTCCAAGGCGCTGATCCCGCTTTCCTACATGTCGCAGATCGCGGGCGTGTGCACCCTGGTGGGCACCTCGTCCAACCTCCTGGTGGACGCCATCGCGCGCGACCTGGGGCATCCGGGATTCACCATGTTCGAATTCACCGCGCTGGGCGCGGTGTGCTTCGGCGCGGGCGGCCTCTACCTGCTCACCCTGGGGCGCTGGCTCCTGCCCGACACCCACCAGCCGGAACTGGACGAGGAATTCGAACCGGGCAAATACATCACCGAGCTGCGCGTGGTTCCAGGCTCCGCCCTGCTGGGCACCTCGGTGGAAGAGGCGCGGCTGGCGGCGCGGTTCGACGTCTTCGTGCTCGAACTCCTGCGCGAGGGCAAGAAACTGTGGGCGCCGCGCTCGCAGACCCTGCAGGCCGGCGACATCCTGCTGGCGCGCGGCGACTGGGCGCGGCTGGATGCGCTCAGGGAGGAAGCCGGGCTGGAAATCGAGGCCGAGTTCAAGTTCAAGGACCGCCAGCTGCGCAAGGACGCCAACCTCGTCCTGACCGAGGTCATGATCGCGCCCAATTCACGCGTGGAAGGCCTCGACATGGAAGCAGTGGACCGGATCTGGCGACACAACGCGACGGTGCTCGCGATCCAGCGGCGCGGCCAGGTGCTGCGCGAGAAGATCAAGGACGTGGCCCTGGCAGTGGGCGACATCCTGCTGATGATCGTGCCCGAGAACGAGATGCAGATGCTGCGCCGGGACAAGAACGTGATCGTGCTGTCCCGGCGCGGCGCCTCCAAGCCCAACGGCTGGCGCGCGCCCTTCGCGCTGGTCACGATGGCGCTGGTGATCGGCGTGTCGGCGGTGGGCTGGATGCCGATCGCCCTCAGCTCGATGCTCGGCGCCGCGGTGATGGTCATGGCCGGCTGCCTGAGCGGTGACGATGTCTACGAAGCCGTGGACTGGCGCATCATCATCCTGCTGGCCTGCCTGCTGCCGCTCGGCGTGGCGATGAGCCAGAGCGGCGCCGCCGAATTCCTGGTGCGGCACCTGATCGGCCTGGTCCAGCCCTTCGGGCCGTGGGTCGTGCTGGCGATGCTGTACCTCGCCGTGCTGATACTGTCCGAAGTGATGAGCCACGCGGCGGCGGCGGTGCTGCTGACTCCCATCGCCATGTCCACCGCCCACCTCATGGGCGTGGACGCCACCCCGTTCCTCATCGCCGTGACCTTCGCCGCGGGTACCAGCTTCGCCACCCCGGTGGGCTACCAGACCAACACCATGGTCTACAACGCCGGCGGCTACCGCTTCGTGGACTTCATGAAGGTCGGCCTGCCGCTTAACCTGATCTTCTGGCTCATCGGGATCGTCATGATCCCCAAGCTGTGGCCGTTCTGATTCGCGGGACGGGCCGGCGTATCAGGCCGCCAACCCGTAGCTGCGCAGCAGCGCGCCCGGATCCGGCTCGCGCCCCCGGAAGGCGATGAAGCTCTCCAGCGCCGGGCGCGAGCCGCCGACGGCGAGGATCTCGCGGCGATAGCGCGCCCCGGGTGCGGGCGCGAAGACGCCCTCTTCCTCGAACGCCGCGAAGGCATCGGCGGCCAGCACCTCGGCCCACAGATAGCTGTAGTAGCCGGCCGCGTAGCCGCCCGAAAACACGTGTGTGAAGGCATGCGGGAAGCGCGCCCACGACGGCGGCCGGATCACCGCGACCGCCTCGCGCACTTCTTCCAGCAGTTCCAGCGTGCGCGCGCCGCGTGCCGGGTCGTACTCCAGATGCGCGCGAAAATCGAACAGCGCGAACTCGATCTGGCGCACCAGGAACAGGCCGGCGTGGAAGTGGCGCGCGGCCAGCATCCTGTCCAGCAGCGCCTGTGGCAGCGGCTCGCCGGTTTTCCAGTGGCGCGCGAAGAGATCAAGCGATTCACGCCGCCAGGCGAAGTTCTCCAGCAGCTGGCTGGGCAGCTCCACCGCGTCCCACTCCACGCCCTCGATGCCGCCCACCGAGGGCAGATCCACTTCAGTGAGCATGTGATGCAGGCCGTGGCCGAACTCGTGGAACAGGGTCACCACGTCGTCGTGCGTCAGCAGCGCCGGCGCGCCGGCCGCCGGCGGAGCGAAATTGCACACCAGATAGGCCACCGGCCGCTGCTGCACCTCGCCGATGCGAACCCGGCTGCGGCATACGTCCATCCAGGCACCGCCGCGCTTGCCGGCGCGGGCGTAGAGATCGATATAGAAACCCGCACGCACGCTGCCGTCGGCATCGAGCACATCGAAGTAGCGCGCATCCGGATGCCACAGATCGACATCCTCACGCGACGCGAACTTCAACCCGAACAGCCGCGAGGCGACCTCGAACAGCCCGCCGATCGCAGCCTCCGCCGGGAAGTACGGCCGGATGTCCTCCTCGTTGAAATCGAAGCGCTGCTGACGCAGCTTTTCGCTGGCATAGCCGATGTCCCAGGGCGCGAGCGTCGCGATGCCCAATTCGGCGCGGGCAAACCGCGCAAGCTCCGCCAGCTCGCGCTCGGCCACGGGCCTGGCGCGCGCGGCGAGATCGCGCAGGAAGCCCAGCACCCGTTCGGGCGTGGCAGCCATCTTGTCGGCCAGCGACACCTCGGCCGCATTGGCGAACCCCAGCAGCTGCGCGGCTTCGTGGCGCAACGCCAGGATCTGCTCGATCCGTCCGCCGTTGTCGAACCGCCCTGCGTGCGGACCCTGATCGGAGGCGCGGGTCTGGTAGGCCGACCAGACGTCCTCGCGCAGCGTGCGGCTGTCGGCAAAGGTCAGGATGGCGGTGACGACCGGTCCCTTGAGCGTGGCGCGGTGACCGGCCTCGCCCGCATCGGCAGCCGCCTGCGCCAGCAGCGCGCGCGCCGATTCCGGCAGGCCGGCAAGTTCGGCTTCCGACACCGCGCGATGCCAGGCGTCGGTGGCATCCAGCACGGCGCTGTCGAACTGGGTGGTCAGCCGCGAAAGCTCGGTCTGGATCTGCGCAAAGCGCTCCCGCGCCGCGCCCTCCAGCGCCACGCCCGAGAGCCGGAAGCCGCGCAGGCTGTCCTCGACCACGCTGCGCTGCGCACGCGCCATGGCCTCGAACCCCGGCGCCTCGCGCACCGCCTTCACCGCCTCGTAGAGCGCGCGGTTCTGGCCCAGCCAGGTGGCGTGCTCGGTGAGCGCATCCAGCGCGTCCTCGTAGGCCTCGCGCAGCTCGGGCGAGTCCTTCACCCCGTGCAGGTGCGAAACCGGCGAAAAAGCGCGGTTGAGGCGATCTTCCTGCAGCTCCAGTGGGCGCATGAGGGCATCGAACGTACGCGCCGAGGAGTCCGCGACGAGCCGCTCGACCTCGTCACGATAGCCCTCCAGCAAGGCAGCGACGGCCGGCGCCACATCGGCTGCGGAAATACGGGAAAAAGGCGGCAGCCCGCCGTCGCAGAGCAGGGGATTGGTGGTGTTTTTCATCGGGACGACATGGAGCGCCCGCCGCGGGTTTTCAAGCGCGGGCCGGTGTCATCCCCCGGCCCGCCGCCTTCAGCGCCAGATCACCGGCGTCGGAACCGGGAAGTAGACGGTGCCCGAGACGCCCAGCTGGCCGCGCGTGTTCGCGCCCCAGCAATACGCCCGCCCCTGCGCATCGAGCGCACAGGCATGCCAGCCGCCCGTGGCAATGGCCCGCGCGCCGGAACCCATGCCCGATACCGGCACCGGCTGCGCATGATTCGTCCAGGTGCCGTCACCCAGCCCGAGCCGGCCGTCCCAGCCATTTCCCCAGCACCAGACCGTCCCTCCGCTCGTCAGGGCGCAGGTGAAATCGGTCCCGGCCGAGATCTGTTCCACGGCGTCGGGAAGGCCCTGCACGGCGACCGGTTCGGTCCGCGATTGCCCCGGGGTGGTGTCCCCATTGCCCAGCTGGCCGTAGAAGCCGTTGCCCCAGCACCAGGCCGCTCCGTTTACCGACGCGCAGGTGTGCGTCTGGCCCGCGGTGATCTGCTCCGCGCCGGACGGCAGGCCCTGCACGACGGCGGGGGCCGGGCGTCGGATCCTGTCGCCGGTTCCCAGCTGGCCGAATCCGTTGCCTCCCCAGCAGCGCACCTCGCCGCCCGTCATGAGGGCGCAGGTGTGGCTGCCGCCGGCTCCGATGGCGCGCGCGTCCTGGGTGATCCCGGAGACGGTCACCGGACGATTGCTCGCGGCGGCTGATCCGCCGCTACCGAGCTGTCCGGCGTTGTTGGCACCCCAGCAGCGGATGGCACCCACGCCGGTGATGGCACAGCTGTGTGCCGGACCGGCCGCCACCGCACGCACGTTCGACCCCAGGCCCTGGACTTCGACCGGCGTTTCGCGACTGACGAAGCTTCCGTCACCAAGCTGACCCCGATCGTTCCCTCCCCAGCACCACACACGGCCGGACTCGCTGGCCGCACAGGCGTGGGAATCACCCACCGCGACCGCGCGCATCGGGCCGGGGAGTCCTTCCACGCGCTCCGGCCAGGACACCCTGGCGGATCCGGCAAGCCCGGACTTGACCCAGAGGCTCCTGCCCCAGCACCACACGTCACCCGCAGCATCCAGGCCGCAGCTGTATCCGCTTCCGGCGCTGATCTGGCGATTGCCTTCGCGCAGCCGGACGAAGTTCGCGGTGACCTGGCGCGCGCCCGACATCACCAGATCGCAGCTGTCCTTCCAGCTGTCGCACGCACCCGACCAGCTGACGAAGGCCGAACCCGGCGCATCGCTCACCGCCGCCAGCGTCAGCGGAGAACCGACGGTACGCGAGGCGGTGCAGGTCGAACCGCAGTCGATTCCCTCCGGCTCGCTGATCACCACGCCCGCGCCGTCGCCGGCGATCGTGATCTCCAGTGGGTATTCCGCCTCGTCGATGCTCAGGGTGACAGGAAGCGAACGAGGGCCACCCGAACAGGCAATATAGAACCCGCGATCCCCCGTCGCCCACGCGTGCAGCGTGGTGCTGGTCCACCCTCCCTGCGCCAGCTCGCCGCGTGGAATGCGGAAGATGCCCACGTCGTCCGGGTGGCGGCGGATGTAACAGATGGCGTTCGCCGGTACATCGTGCAGGATCCAGCCAAAGCTCACCGGGGTGCCCGATCCGCGCACGATGTGTTTGTGCACGAAGCCCGTCGCACTGTCCAGACGGAGCATCGCGCGCGCGCCCGGGTTCGGCACCGCGCTCCAGTCCACGGCCACCGGTTCGCGCCGCCTGTTTCGATCGCCGGCACCGAGCTGCCCGGTTTCACCATCGCCCCAGCAGTACGCTGAACCTTCGGCGGACACCGCGCAGCTGTGGCGGCTGCCGTTCGCCACGCTGCGCATCGCCGGCAGGCCGGGGACCACATGCGGCCGCGGGCTATACGCACCGGAGGGTCGGGCTAGCTGACCCTGGCGGTTGCTCCCCCAGCACCAGACCTTGCCGTCACTGAACACCGCACAGGAATGATTGCCCCCGGCGGCGAGATCCAGGGCATCCAGCGGCAGGTCGCTGACCGGCCACTGCGGCATTTCGAGCAAGGGAACGCCGGACTGCCCGAGCTGGCCATCCAGATTGTTGCCCCAGCACCGCGCCACGCCGGCACCGTCCAGGGCGCAGCTGTGCTGTTCGCCTGCCGAAATCGCGCGCACACCGCTGGCCAGGCCGGTCACCGCGACCGGCGCAGGGTGGTCGCCAGCCCCCGCCAGCTGCCACTCCCCGTCGCCGAGCTGGCCGTTGCCGCCACGCCCCCAGCATTTCACCGCGCCGGTTTCGGTCAGCGCACAGACGTGACCACCGCCCGCCGCCAGTGCGCGTACGGGGTCGGAAAGGCCCGGCACGGCACTAGGAACGAGATGATCCTCGAGCGCACCGTCACCGAGCTGGCCCCAGGGATTGCGGCCCCAGCAGACCACGCCGGATTCACCCGCGGCGCAGGTGAAGTTGCTGCCGGCGGCCACGGCGGTCACGCCCTGTTCGAGGCCATTGACCGGCACCGCGACATCACGGTTAACCGTGGTGCCATCGCCCAGGCGACCGCCGGCGTTGGCGCCCCAGCAGTACACCCCGCCCTCGCGAATCAGGACGCAGGCATGGTCGTCGCCGACGCTCAGCGCGATGGCTGCGCCAGGCAGGCCGCGCACCGCAACCGGCGTGGTGCGCAGGGCGCGGCTGCCGTCGCCGAGTTGGCCGGATGCGTTCCAGCCCCAGCACCAGACCCCGCCGCCCTCGTCCAGCGCGCAGGTGTGGCGCGTGCCCGCGTCGACCGTGCGCAAGAGCGGCCCAGCGCCGCTGGCCGCACCCAAGGCTGTGGGCACCACCAACAAGAAGACCAAGGCGAGAATGAATCCGGCTGTGACGTGCGATGTCTGCAGCCAATCGGTCGGTCGCGCGTCCCTGACAAGAAACTGATCCATGGAAAACTCCTCAAAAGTCCACCCGTGTCCGTCCCCTCGGTCACGTCGATCTGTCTGCCGCTGCGCAAATGCGTTAGCGTTCACGGCATGCCACACCCCGCGCCGCCAACGCCAACCACCGACGGCCCGCAAGCGCGTCTGCGCTGCTTTCTCGCGGGCCTGTCGCTGTTTTCCGATCTGCCCGAGGTCACGCTCGACGAGCTGGCCGCGCGCGCCGAGAGCGTCGCGCTGGCCGGCGGCACGACCCTGCTCGAACAGGGTACGGCGTCCGACGCCTTTCTGGTGCTGCGCTGGGGGCGACTGGCGGCGTGGCGAACGGGCGAGGATGGCCAGACCCGGCGCCTCGGACAGATCAGTCCGGGCGAGTGCGTCGGCGAGGTCGGGCTGATCCTCGACCAGCCGCGCACCGCCACCGTGTTCGCGCTGCGCGACAGCGAGCTGGTGCGCTGGTCGCGCAGCGAATTCGAGCAGCTCATCGCGCACCATCCCGCCGCCATGCTGCGGCTCACGCGCGAGGCATTGAAGCGCTATGCCGCGACCGCGCATCGTCCGGCCGAGGTGCGCTGCATCGCCGTGCTTCCCGGTACGCCGGGCGTGGATGCCGTCGCGTTCGCCCGCCGCCTGGCGCGCGCCCTGCCCTGGCTGGGCAAGGTGCGCGTGGTGGAAGCGGACGAGGCGCGCAGCCGCAGCGGTGGCTGGTTTTCCCGGATGGAGCAGGAGGGTCGCGGGCTGGTCTACGTCGGTGACGACGACCCGGCCTGGCGCGAGCGCTGCGTGCGCCAGAGCGACGCGGTGCTGATGCTGGCCGATACCGACGACAAGCCCGACCACGTCCTGCCCTCACCGGACGCCCTGTCGCCGCACCTGCCGCTGCACCTGGTGCTGCTGCGCCGCGATGTCCCTGCCGCAGGCAGCACGCATGCCTGGCTGGAGGCGTTTCCCGGTCGCGCCATGCACCACCATGTCATCGACGACAATGACCTCGCGCGCTGCGCCCGGCTGCTGGGCGGGCGCGCGACCGGGCTGGTGCTCTCCGGCGGCGGCGCGCGCGGCTTCGCCCACATCGGCGCGATCCGCGCGCTGCGCGAGCACCGCATCCAGGCCGATTACATCGGCGGATGCAGCGCCGGTGCCGTGGTCGGTGCCGGAGTCGCGGCGGGCTGGGACGAGGCCCACCTGGTGCGCGCGATGCGCACCGCCTTCGTCGACCATGATCCGCTCTCGGACCGCACCCTGCCGCTGGTGGCGATGTCGAGCGGTCGCCGCGTTTCCCGCGCGCTGCGCGCCATGTTCGGCGAGCACCGCATCGAGGACCTGCGCATTCCTTTCTTCTGCGTCTCGACCGACCTCACCGGCGGCAAGCTGCACGTGCACGATCGCGGCTCGCTGTGGATCGCGCTGCGCGCCGGCAGCGCGCTGCCCGGTCTGGTGCCGCCGGTGTTCCACGACCATCGGGTGCTGGTGGATGGCGGCGTCATCGACAACCTGCCGGTGGACGAGATGCAGCACCGGCTGAGCGGGGCCATCGTGGCGGTGGACGTGGGCGGCAGCTACCGGCTGGAAACCACGCTGGAGGAAACCGCCCTGCCGTCCTCCTGGCTGGAGTTCCTGCGCCAGTGGCGGCAGAAGAAGTACCCCGGCATCGGGCGCATCCTGTGGCGCGCCGCCATGGTGAACTCCGACGCGAACGCGGCGCGCCAGCGCAAGCTCTCCAGCCTGCTGCTGCGCCCGCCGCTGGCCGGCATCGATCTGCTGGACTGGAAGAAGTTCGACCAGGTGGTGGAACTGGGCTACCGCGACACCCTGCGCCACCTCCAGAGCCATCCCGCAGCGCTCGCCAACCGGACCGAACAGATGGAACCGGCTGAAAAGGCTTGAACACCTGCTTAATCTGACGTCCGTCGGTGTCAGATTTGCCTGCCCTCCGCCGTACCCCTTCCTGCACCACCCGCCACAAGCCATGACCGCCTCGGAGCGAGTGCTAGGATGACAGCGGGCGGCGAAACCGAAACAGACATATCGAGGCAAGCATGAAGACGCACCTGGGGCATTACGAGATCGAGTCGGAGATCGGGCGCGGCGGCATGGGCGTGGTGTATCGCGCCTTCGAGCCGGCACTCAACCGCCACGTGGCGATCAAGGAGCTTTCGCCCTCGCTCGCGCACGATCCACAGCTGGTCGAACGCTTCCTGCGCGAGGCGCGCTCGATGGCGTCCCTGTCGGATCCGCACATCATCCAGATCTACTACATCGGCACCGACGAGGCGACCTCGCAGCCGTTCTTCGCCATGGAGTTCGTCGAGGGCGAATCGCTCTCGTCCATCCTCAAGCGCGACGGCAAGATCGGCGTGGAGAACACCCTGCGCATCCTGCACCAGACCGCGCAGGGCCTGGCCACCGCGCACGACCGCGGCGTGATCCACCGCGACATCAAGCCCGGCAATCTCATGCTGAGCGACCGCGGCCAGGTCAAGATCGCCGACTTCGGCATCGCGCTGGCCACCAAGGACGTCTCGAAAAAGCTCACCACTACCGGCGAGTTCGTCGGCACGCCCGGCTACCTCTCGCCGGAAGTGTGCCTGGGCAAGCCGATCGACCAGCGCTCGGACATCTTTTCCCTCGGCATCGTGATGTTCGAGATGCTCAGCGGGCGCACCCCGTTCAGCGATGAAAGCCCGCTGGGCCTGATGCTGGAAGTGGTCAAGGCCGAGATCCCGAACATCCAGGAGCTCAATGGCGAGGTCGACGTCCAGACCGCGGCGATCCTCGCGCGCATAGTCGCCAAGGAGCCCGAGCAGCGCTTCCAGAACTGCCATGACCTGGCCGCGGCGCTCGAGGCGCATCCACTGATGGCGCGCGGCGGCACCGTCAAGCTCGCGCGTCCGGCCCTCGTCCCGGATGCCGCGACCGTCATCGGCACGCCCGCGCCCAAGTCCACCGCGCGCAAGGTGACGCCTCCGCCGGTGGTCCGCTCGGGCGCGACGCCGGCGCAGTCCGCACCGATCGTTCCCGAACGCGCAACCGCGCCCAGCGCGCAGGTCCGGCCCTCGGTTCTGGAGCGCCCGGTGCCGCAGCGCAGCTCGGCTTGGGTCCCGCTCGCGATTGCCGCCGTTCTCGTGCTGTCCGTCGCCGGCGGCGCGTTCGCCTTCCGCGGCCAGATCGTGGATTTCGTGCGCGGCTTCGGCGACGGTTTCGCCGGCCGCACCGAGGGTGCCTACGACGCGGGACGCAGCACGGGCAAGGCCAGCAATCCGATTGGCACCAGCCTCGCTGCCGATTCCACGCCCACGCCATCTGGGGCGACGATGGCAGCCACGTCAGCCGCCGCTGCGGCCACGTCAGACCCGGAAGCGGTGTCTGATGCCGTGCTTCAGGACCAGGCGCCTGCCGCCTCGACCCAGATCGCGGTGGAAGCCGTATCGGCCGCTGCGGTACCCGTCCCTGTGGCCGCAGCGGACCCGGCCGGCAACGTGAGTGCCGCAGCCCCCGCCAGCGCGCCTTCGCTCTCTCCGGGAGAAGGCGCGGTACTGGCAGCCGCCGCACCTGCCGTCGTCCCTGCAACCGCCAAGGCGCAGACCGTGGCCAGCGCCGCACCGCGCCCGGTCACGCCGCCCACGCCGCAGCGCGTGGCGGTGATCGCGCTGGGCGATTCGGCCATCTCCGGGCCGGCGCGCAGCCGCATCGAGAACCAGCTCGCCGCCGCCGGCTTCGACCTGGTCGATGCCGAGGCGCTGGGCGTGGGCGGCGGCGACCTCGCAAGCGCGCTGAACGCGCTGCGCCGTTCGGCCACCGTGGCCGTGGTGGTGCGCGCCGAGCCGGTCGGCTCGCAGCAGCTCAGCTACTACGGCCGGACCTCGGAGCTTTACACCGCCACCCTCACCGTGCGCGCCTACCGCACCTCGGACCGCAGCTCGATCGGCGGCGGCCTCAGCGAAAAAGTGCAGTTCACCACCCTCAACGCCGACTCGCAGGCCCAGTCCGCCCTGTCGGGCAAGCTCGACGGCCTCATCTCGAGCCTCGCGCCCTACCGCAAACGCGGCTGACGATCCGCAGCAGAGATTGCCCCGCCCTGGCCTCGCCGGGCGGGGCTTTTTCGTGGGGCATCCAACCCGGCGCGAGACGGCGCGAGGCGGTTCATCGCAAGGCGCGCCCTCGAACCGCCCGCGGTCCTCAGGGAAGGCTCTCGCAGCCGCGTGCGATTCCCCCCTGCGATTCACCGCCTTCGGCCGGCGCCATCCCGTTCGACGCCCGCGCCCGCCAGCGCGCGGCCTCGCGATCGGCCCACCGCTCCGCCTCCACCCGCTGGTCCGCTCCCATGGACGCAAGGCTGCGGGCAAGAACGCCACCCACCGCCGGGCCCACCTCGTCCTCACCGAATACGCGGGTCATCAGCAGCGCGTAGCGCGCGAACCGCCTGCGGTCGGGCATGGACAGGCGGCGCGTCTCCTCGCCGCCGGGAATCCACGCCGGGCTGTGAAGCATGATCATGCCTTCCAGCGCCAGCGGGTTGGCCTGCCGGACGCCCTCTTCGAGAGCGGCGTGCCCGCGGTCCGACAGGAACTGCGGGTAGATGAATCCGGTGGTGCCGCCAAGGCCGCCCGGCGAACCGAAATGTCGGGGCATCCTGGCGATGCTGCCGTCCTGTCGCGACATCACGAGCAGCACCTTCTGCGCCGAACTCATGCGGCTGAAGGCGCGCCGGGTCGGCGCCTTCACACCACGATGCCAGGGCGCGGGTTTGCTCCAGCGCGTTGGCGATCGACAGCACGGCCATGTCTTCGCTGATCCGGGGGGGCCTCCCCACGCTCCAGACGCGCCTGCATCTGTTCGGCGCGGCGCAGGCGCTGTTCGACCATCCGGCAGCGCCGCGTCCCGACGAACAGGCGGCACACCGCTTCCGGATCGCCCGCCTGCGCGAGCCGCTCCAGCGCATCCATCTGTTCGACCAGCGGCAGCGCGGCTTCCGGCATGGGTACCGGCGGACGCGCCGCAGCCGGATCAACGGAGCGATCGGCGCTCCCCCCTGCCGACAGTACGTCCTGCCCAGGCGCGGGTTCGTCCATTGGCCCGCCCTCCTGGCGGGTGCCCGCTTCCACACCGGCCTGGCGCCCCTTCCCTCCCTCAGAACCGTCGAACACGCTGAAAAGAAGGCTGGCCAATGCAAGCGCGCCAACGAACAATGCGGCCTGCCGCCGGAATTTGATGGCGTTACGCGTGCGCATTCCAGTCATCCCGGCTTGGCCACCATCAACCAGAACACCGCCACCAGGCCCGCGAACGCCGGCCAGCCCAGCACGAACCACCCGCGCATCAGGCGATGGTAGGACGGCGGAAGCGGCGCGCCGGCGGCGTCCGCGGCCTCGGCCAGGGCGCGCAGCCGATACTGGATCCAGACCACCGGCATCCAGCACGCGCCCGCCAGCGCGTAGAGCCCGAGCGAGAGCCGGATCCACGATGCGTCCCAGGAAAGCCCCATCAGGTGCAGGAGCCAGAAGCCGGTCAGCGGCTGGACGATGATGGCCGGAGTGGTGAACAGCCAGTCGGCCAGCACCACGTGGCGCGCCGTGACCGCGATCGCCGCCACCTCGCCGCGCCGATACGCCATCCACTGGAAGAAGGCCGTGCCCAGCCCGGTGCCGAACAGCACCGTGGAGGAGAGGATGTGCAACGTCTTGACGAGCAGGAACTCCACTACTGCCGCTCCGTCCCCGCCGCGGCGATCGCGATGGCGACCAGGACCACGATGTTCTTCAGAAGCCCCCCGAACGGGTCCAGCCAGACGCCCGGCAGCAGCGCGCCGATGCAGACGGTGTAGCCGACCACGAGCGCGGCCATCGCGGCCAGAGGGCGGCGCGGGCGGCGCGCGAGAAGGAGCCACAGGCCCAGCGCGACGTCGGCAAGGCTTCCGCCCAGCGCGAGCGGACCGGCCCAGGATTGCGGCAGTCCGCCGGCTTCGAACAGCGATTCCACCGTCGCCACGGGCGTCATCAGGCCGACCGCGCCCGAGGCGAGAAAGGTGAGCGCCAACGCCGCGTGCAGGAGCGGCCGAAGGAACACGGTTCGCGCCTGCCAGCGGTCCGCGCTGCTGGCCGCGCCGCGCGCAAGCGCCGCTTCCATCGGCGCGGGATTCCACTCCAGCACCGCACGGCTATGCGACAGCGACGCATCCGAAACCACGCTGCCGCGCTCCAGCATGCGCCACATCGTCATGCCCAGCGGCCCGCGCCCGAACGCTTCGCCCAGCCGCGCGCCGAGCCGCGCCAGCGCGCGCGGAACCGCGATGAATCGCGCCTCGCCCATTCCCAGCCAGCGCCGCCACAGGCCGAGGTAGCGGCGCAGCGTGATCGCCTCCGGGCCGCCCAGCTCCAGGCGCTGACCGGCCGCCTCGGGACGCTCCAGCGCGGCGAGCACCGCGGCTGCCAGGTCCTCGGCATCCAGCGGCTGCAGCCGCGTCTCGCCGCGCCCGGGAAGCGGGATCAGAGGCAGCGCCGCAAGGCCGCGCAGCAGCGTGGTGCCGCCGTAGGAGCCGCGGGTGGAATAGACCACTGAGGGGCGCAGTACCACCGCTTCGATGCCGCTCCGTAGGATGGCCTCGTCGCCCCGGTGCTTGGAGGCCACGAACCCGGCG
This sequence comes from uncultured Chiayiivirga sp., assembly GCA_934525595.1. Lineage (GTDB taxonomy): Bacteria > Pseudomonadota > Gammaproteobacteria > Xanthomonadales > Xanthomonadaceae > Denitratimonas. The sequence goes on from CAKSZJ010000007.1 coordinate 82,299, forward strand.
TCGCGCGGGTCGCCCAGGGCGGATACCTGCACCAGGCGGCGTACGCCGGCATCCCGACAGGCCTGCGCCAGCGCCAGCGGCACCGCCGCGTGGACCCGCTCGAAGTCGCCCGCGCGCGCTTCCCGCAGGATGCCGGCGCAGTTGACCACCGCGTCGATCCCGGCCAGCCGCGGGCGCCACGCCGCGGCATCGACGTCGCGCGTGAAGTCGCAGGCCAGCGCCGCCACGCCGGGCATGGCAGCGCGCGAACCGCGCACCGCGGCCACCGGCACGTGTCCGGCGCGCAGCAGCGCCGCCACGACGTGCATGCCGATGAAGCCATAGGCGCCGGTGATCAGCACCCGCACCGACGCGCTCCGGGAAACTCCGCCGAATGGCGCGGCGCGGCGCGCGGACCGGACCTCCGGCTCACTCCTGCGCCTCCCGCTCGCGCAGCGTGGCCTCCAGCCCGTCGAGGGTTGCCTTGGCGCGCGGCGAGACTTCGGGCATTTCTTCAAGGGCACGCCTGGCGTGTGCCAGCGCAGTCCACGCCGGGGCGAGATCGCCGCGCGCCACATGCGCCTGGGCCAGTGCCGCCTGGGCGAGCACCTTGATGTCGCTGCGCGTGTCCTCCAGCCGCTCGGCCATTGCCACGGCCTCTTCCCCCGCGGCCAGCGCCTTGTCCAGGTTGCCCGCTCCCAGCGCCATGCCCACGAGATTGGTCAACCCGAAGGCGACCATCGGGTGATCGCCGCGATAGGTACGCCGGCGCAGTTCGACCGATTCGCGCGCCAGTTCCAGCGCCTCCTCGCGTCGCCCCATGTCGAACAGCAGAAGCGCGCGGTTGTTGAGCTGGATGGCCATTTCCCGGGTCGCCTCGGGATACTCCTCCTGCAGGATCTCGTAGGCGCGTCGGTACAGCACATCGGCTTCCTCACGCCGATTCAGCCCATGGAGGATCTGCCCCTGGTTGGCCAGCAGGCTGCTGTATTCATCGCGGGGAATCTGCACGCCGCCCTGTTCGATCGCGGCCAGCGCGGCGGCCACGGGCGGCTCGGCCAGCTCGTACTCCTCGCGCTCCATGTAGAGATACCCGAGGTTGTTGCTCGCTCGCACGAAGAACGGGGTATCGCGCTGACCGGTTCGTAGCACGTCTGCCAGCACCTCTTCCAGCAGCGCCGCGGCCTCGCTGTAGCGCCCCTGGTCCACCCGCAGCAGCGCCAGGCTGTCGGATATCTGCCAGGCCAGCAGGCTGGATGGCCCGAAGGCCGCCCTGGCCTCGACAAGCGCCGCCTCGAGCTGCCTGCCAGCGGCTTCGAGCCGGTTGAGGTTGAGCAGATTGTTGCCCAGCGCATGGCGCAGGCCGGCGGCGATCTCCGGTCGCTGCGCGAAGCGTGCATCGATCCTCGCGCCCGCGGCTTCCAGCACGTCGCCCAGGCCGACCTCGCTGCCGGCGTGATCGACGCTCGACTCGGTCAGCACTTCCATCAGGAAGGCGTTGATCTCCTGCGCGTCGGCCGCGGCCAGCCGCGCACGGTGCGCCTGCACCAGCGCCGTGGCACCGGCGCCCAGGATCAGCAGCAGCGCGACCGCCGCCGTCGTGGTGGCAGCGCGATGACGCCCCACGAACTTGCGCATCCGGTAGCCGAGCGAATCGGGCTGCGCCAGCACCGGCTGGCCCGCCAGATAGCGGCGCAGGTCGTCCGCCAGCTCCTGCGCCGAGCCGTAGCGCCGCCCGGGCTCCTTGTGCAGCGCGCGGGCGACGATGCGTTCCAGATCCGGCGCGATCTGGCGCGGCATGTCGAGATACCCGGGCGACGCGTCCGCGTCGCGCAGCGCGCGCGAGACGCTGGGCGGCTCGGTGGTGCAGATCACACGCTCCAGCTCCGCCGGCGTGAGCGAATCGATCTGATAGGGACGTTTTCCGGCCAGCATCTGGTAGAGCATCACGCCGAGCGAATAGACGTCCGAACGGGTGGTGAGCGGGCGTCGGCGCAGCTGCTCGGGGCTGGCGTAGGCCGGCGTCATCGCGCCCAGCAGGGTGGCCTGGGTTTCATCTTCCGGCGCGCCCTGGGCGCGCACCGGATCGAGCAGCTTGGCGATGCCGAAATCCAGCAGGTGCGGCGTGCCGCCGGCGTCGACCAGCACATTGCCCGGCTTGAGATCGCGATGCACGATCAGGTGGCGGTGCGCCTCCTGCACCGCCTCGCAGACCTGGCAGAAGAGGCGGATGCGGTCGGCCAGCTCCAGCCGCTGCTCGCGGCAATGGCGCATCAGGTCGACGCCGTCGATGTAGTCCATCACCAGGTACGGCAGGCCGGTGTCGGTCTGGCCGCCGTCGATGATGCGCACGATGTTGGGATGCTGGAGCTGGGCGAGGATGGCCCGCTCCTCCTCGAAGTGCGCCAGCACGCCGCGCTGCCAGTCCGCATCGACGAACGGATGGATCGGCTGCACCAGCTTGATCGCCACGCGCTGCTCGAACAGCCCGTCGTCGCGCGAGGCCAGGAACACCGCGCCCATGCCGCCGGCACCGATCGGGCGCTCGATGCGATAGACCCCGATGCGCTCGTCCGGCTGCGGCAGCCCCGGATGCAGGCGCGCCGAAGGGCTGGGCGCGGTCTCGAAGAGGTCCACCGCGCGTGCCTGCAGCGACAGCAGGGCGCGTACCCGTTTCACCAGGGCCGGCGGCAGCGAAAGCGCGGCGAGCGCGGCTTCCTGTTCGCGTTCCGGAAAATCCAGGAGCTGTTCGAGCACGTCGAGCGCGCGACGATCATCGCCGTCCTCATTCAGCACCTGGGTGACCGTCACGTCCCCGCCTCCCCGCTTCCGGCGCCGGAATGTCCCGCATCGAGCACGTCGAACAGCCAGATCCGCGCCGCCTGCCAGTGCCGCTTCACCGTGGCCGGGGAAATCTCCATGACCTCGGCGGTTTCCTCGATCGACAATCCGCCGTAGAAGCGCAGCTCCACCACGCGCGCCTTGTCCGGCGCCAATCTCTCCAGCCGCTGCAGCGCCTGCTCCAGCGCCAGGGCGTCCAGCGCGCCCTCCTGCGCCGGAAGATTGGTGAACAGCGTCACGCGCTGGCCGCCGTCGCGCTTTTCCGCCTGATGCCTGCGCGCGTGGTCGATCAGGATCTCGCGCATCAGCCGCGCCGCGACGCCGATGAAGTGCGCCCGATCGCGCCAGTCGATGCGTTCCAGCGCCGCCAGTCGCTGATAGGCCTCGCTCACCAGCGCAGTCGGCTGCAGGGTGTGATCGGCGCGCTCGCGGCCGAACTGCCGTGCGGCCAGACCGCGCAGCTCGCTGTAAAGCAGCGCCACGAGACGATCGCGAGCCTCCATGTCGCCGGCCCGCCAGTCGTGCAGAAGTTGGGTTGCCTCACCGGCCATGACGGGCAATCTACCGCAGCGACGCGAAAGACGTCACGCGCAAGGCATCAGCGGTCGCGTGAAAGGCCGGCCGCATCGAGTTCGCGCAGGTATGCGGCCCAGTTGGCCTCCTGGTCACGTCCCAGCCCGCGCAGGGTTTCCCAGCTGTAGATGCCGCTGGCGTGGCCGTCGGAGAATCGCAGCAGCACGGCGTAGTTGCCGACCGGCTCGATGCCCACGATGCCGACCTGGCGGCGCCCGCCCAGCAGCACCTTCTGCCCCGGCCCGTGGCCCTGCAGGTCGGCCGAGGGCGAATGCACGCGCAGGTATTCAGCCGGAAGCTCGAAGCGCGCGCCGTCGTCGAACGCAACCTCCAGGGTACGCGCAGCGCGATGCAGGACGATCTCGATGGGACGCGGGGCGCTCACAGGATGTAACGGCTCAGGTCCTGATCCCCGACGAGCCCCGAGAGGGTGCGATCCACGTAGGCTGCGTCGATCGTGACCGCTTCGCCGTCGCGATCCGGGGCTTCATAGGAGAGCGTGTCGAGCAGCCGCTCCAGCACCGTGTGCAGGCGTCGTGCGCCGATGTTCTCGGTGGATTCGTTGACGGTGAAAGCGATGTCGGCGAGGCGGTCGACGGCATCGCCGGTGAACTCGATCTTCAGCCCCTCGGTGCCCAGCAGCGCCTGGTACTGGCGGGTCAGCGCGCTGTGCGGCTCGGTCAGGATGCGGCGGAAATCCTCGCGCGAGAGCGAGGTCAGCTCAACCCGGATCGGGAAGCGGCCCTGCAGCTCGGGGATGAGATCCGAGGGCTTGGCCAGATGGAAGGCGCCCGAGGCGATGAACAGGATGTGGTCGGTCTTGACCGCGCCGTACTTGGTGCTGACCGTACTGCCCTCCACCAGCGGCAGCAGGTCACGCTGCACGCCCTCGCGCGAGACGTCGGCGCCGTAACCTTCCGAGCGCTTGGCCACCTTGTCGATCTCGTCGATGAAGACGATGCCGCTCTGCTCGGCCAGGTCGATGGCCTGCTCGCGGATGTCATCCTCATTGACGAGTTTCGCGGCTTCTTCCTCGATCAGCAGCGGGCGTGCCGCGGCAATCTTGAGGGAGCGCTTCTGGGTCTTCATGCCCGAGAGCTGGGAGAACATCTGGCGCAGCTGCTGGCCCATTTCCTCCATGCCGGGCGGGGCCATGATGTCGACGCCGACGTTCACCGCCGTCTCCAGTTCGATTTCGCGCTCGTCGAGCGTGCCTTCGCGCAGCTGCTTGCGGAGTTTCTGCCGGGTATCGCCCTGCGCGGGCTCGTCCTGCGGCCAGCCGGCGGCATCGTTGCGGCGCGGCAGCAGCGCATCGAGGATGCGATCCTCGGCGCGATCCTCGGCCTGGCTGCGCACGCGCGCCTTGGCCTGTTCACGCTGCATCTTGACCGCGGTATCGACAAGGTCGCGGATGATCTGCTCCACGTCCTTGCCGACATAGCCCACCTCGGTGAAGCGCGTGGCCTCCACCTTCACGAAGGGCGCGTTCGCCAGCGTGGCGAGGCGGCGGGCGATTTCGGTCTTGCCGACGCCGGTGGGGCCGATCATCAGGATGTTCTTGGGGGTCACTTCGCGGCGCAGCTCCGGATCGAGCTGCATGCGCCGCCAGCGGTTGCGCAGCGCGATGGCAACGGCGCGCTTGGCAGCGTTCTGGCCGACGATCCAGCGGTCCAGTTCGTTGACGATTTCGCGGGGAGTGAGGGAGGACATGGCGTGTTCCTGGAAGAAGCGTCAGCCCGGTACGGCGACGCGGGGAAGAATGTGGTTTCGGCTCAAGGGCGCGATGACGAGGTCATCCGGCAATGCGGCAGGATCGACCCAGGCCAGCGCCTCGATCTCGGCACGGGCCTGCGGCCTGCCTTCGACCGTGCATGCGAATACTTCGGCCTCCACGCGGCGCCCGGTCTCGTGCACGGCCTGATCGGAGAAGTGCCCGAGCGCCACGGCGCTTTCGCGCACCAGCGTCACGCCCAGCTCCTCGGCCAGCTCGCGCGCCAGCGTGTCGAGCGCCGCCTCGCCGTACTCGCGCTTGCCGCCGGGCTGGATGAAAGTGCCCGAACCGCGTTTGCGCACCAGCAGCACGCGGCGCGCATCGTCGAAGATCACGGCGGCAACGATGCGTACCGGCGCAGCTTCGCGCATCGTTCAAAGCTCCTCGATGGTACGGTTGTGGTTGGTGTAGATGCAGATGTCGCCGGCGATCTTGAGCGCCTGCTCGACGATCTGGCGCGGGTCCAGTTCGGTGTTCTCGATCAGCGCGCGCGCCGCGGCCTGCGCGAACGGGCCGCCGGACCCGATGGCAATCAGCCCGTGCTCGGGTTCGAGCACGTCGCCATTGCCGGAAATCAGCAGCGAGGCGTCCTTGTCGGCCACCGCCAGCATGGCTTCGAGCCGGCCGAGACGGCGGTCGGTACGCCAGTCCTTGGCCATCTCCACCGCCGCCCGCACCAGCTGGCCACCGTGCTTTTCCAGCTTGGCCTCGAACAGTTCGAACAGGGTGAAGGCATCGGCGGTGGCGCCCGCAAACCCGGCCAGCACCTTGCCATTGGCCAGCCGGCGCACCTTGCGCGCGTTGGCCTTGACCACGGTGTTGCCCAGGGTGACCTGCCCATCGCCGCCGATCACGACGCGATCGCCGCGCCGCACGGACACGATGGTGGTGGCATGGAAAGTTTCGGACATGGACGCGCGCTCTGGGCCGGGATCGCAGGAATATGGGGGCAATCCGGTGTCGATCAATATCCCGGCGCAAGGGTGTCCGGACGTCGAAGACGTGCTACTCCGGAGGCGTTCGATGCCTGACACGCCCGGGGAACGACAGACTGAGCGCGGGCAGCCCGCGCTCAGCCCTTGCGCCGCGCGCGCGGGTGGGCCGCGTCGTAGACCTTGGCCAGGTGCTGGAAGTCGAGGTGGGTGTAAATCTGGGTGGTGGCGATATCGGCGTGGCCGAGAAGCTCCTGGACCGCGCGCAGGTCGCCGGAGGATTCCAGCACGTGGCTGGCACAGGAGTGGCGGAACAGGTGCGGATACACGCGCGTGTCGATGCCCTGGCGCTGCGCGATCGCCTTGATGCGTTGCCCCACCAGGGTTCCGCTGATCGGCTCGCCGCGCGCGCCCTTGAACACCGGTTCTGCGGGACCGGCGGCGCCCAGCGCGCGCAGCGCCGCCAGCGCCTCGCGTGCCTTGCTGCCCACCGGCACGTCGCGGGTTCGCCCCCCCTTGCCGCGCACCCGCACCAGGCCCTCTTCCAGACGCAGGTCGCCCCAGCGCAGCGCGCACAGCTCGGCGCGGCGCAGTGCGGAGGAATACAGCAGTTCCAGCACGGCACGGTCGCGCACGTCGTCGGGCGTCAGCACGGGGAAATCCAGCAGGCGGCTCATTTCATCGACATCGAGCACCTGCGGCAGCCTGCGCGGTGCGCGCGGTGCGCGCAGGTCGGCCACGGGACTTGCCGCAAGGCCGCCTTCGCGCAGGAGGTAGTGGAAGAAACCGCGGCACGAGGAGAGCAGGCGCTGCAAGCTGCCGGCCGAAAGACCGCCGCGGTGCTCTACGGCAATGAAGCTGCGCATCTGTTCGGGGTCCAGCGCCCGCCACTCCGCGACGCCACGCCGCCGGGCAAACCCGGTCAGGCGCGCGAGGTCGCGGCGATAGGAGGCCAGGGTGTTCGGCGAATAACCGCGCTCCACCCGCAGTCCATCCAGGTACGCCAGCACCGGCGCGGCGAGCGCATCATCCGCAGCGATCTGGGCATCCTGGTCGCAGTCGCGCCCCGCAGCCATCTCCGTGCTCCGGCACTCAGCCGTCGAAGCGCGACAGCGCCGCAGCGAGCGCCTCGGCCATCAGGCGCAGGAACAGCGTACCCATGCCCGGATAAAAGCGGTTGGCGTCGCTGCTGCCCACCGCGAGCAGCCCGTGCTGCCCCAGCGGAAGCAGCGCGGTCGATTGCACCTTGTCCGCATCCTCGCCAAACAGCGCGCCCATCTTCGGCGGCTGCAGGCGGCCGCACAGCGGCTCCTCGCCAGCCAGGAAATCGGTAAACGGCACAAGCGCCGCATCGCCCGGCGCCAGTACGCGCCACCACGGGCTCTCCGGAGCGGCATCCCGCGGGCCGACGAGGATCACCCGCACCCATTCGCTGCCGAAGTCCTCGCGCAGCGTGGCAACCAGGGTCGCGAGGGTTTCGGGCAGGCTGCGCGCTCGCAGCAGCGCCAGGGTGAGCTGGTGGGTGCGCACCGTCAGGCGCTCGTTCTCGTTGGCGATGGCGTAAAGCTCGAGCAGGCGCCGGTTGAGCTCGCGGTTCTTCTCGCGCAGCGCCTCCAGCTGGTAGCTCGCCAGCGACGTGGCGCGCCCGTCCTCGCGCGGCACGTCCATCGCCAGCGCGACGTCCGGGTAGTGCGAGAAGAAGGCGGGGTGCTCGCGCAGCCAGGCGGCGACCTCGGCGCCCGACAGCTCGCGTCGTGCGGAATCACTCATGTCAGGAACTCTCCCTCGAAAACGAACTCGGCCGGTCCGGCCATGTGGATGCTGCGTCCCGCGCCGGGCCAATGGATGCGCAGCACGCCGCCGGGAAGATGCACGGCAACGCGCTCGCCCACCCGCCCGCGCCGCGCCAGCACCGCCACCGCGGCACAGGCGCCCGAGCCGCAGGCCAGCGTTTCGCCCGCGCCGCGCTCGTAAACCCGCAGGCGAATGGTGCCCGGATCGAACACCTGGGCGAAGCCGACGTTGCAGCCGTCGGCGAACGCCGGATCGCGCTGCAGCGCGCGGCCGATGCGTTCGACCGGCGCGGCGCACGCATCGGGCACGTCGACCACCGCGTGCGGGTTGCCCATCGAGACCACGCCGGCCCCGATCGGCTCGCCGTCGATCACGAAGACGCAGGGATCGGCTTCCGGGCGCGCAAGCCCGACGGCGGCAGGCGAGAAATCGGGAACGCCCATGTCGATGCCGATGCCTTCATCCTCGATCGTCGCCAGGACGCGACCGGCCGGACCATCCAGCGCAAACCCGTCTCCTCGTGCCGTCCCCTCGCGCAGCAGCCATGCCGCCACGCAGCGCGCGCCGTTGCCGCACTGCCCGGCACGGCTGCCGTCGGCGTTGAAGATGGCGTAGCCGGCCACGGCGCCCGCATCGCGCGGCGGTTCGATCGTGATGAGCTGGTCGAAGCCGATGCCGCGATGCCGGTCGGCAAGGCGCGCCACGCGCGCCGGCGAAAGTTCCACCGTGCCGCCGCGCCGATCCACGATGACGAAATCGTTGCCGGCGCCGTGCATCTTGGAAAAACGCAGGGGCGTGGGCGGCAGGCTCACGGCGACAGCGCGGTGGGCGATCCGGTCGGGCGGACGAGATCGCCCTTGTTTCCGCAGGCGCACGCGGCAAGGACCAGGAGACACAGCAGGAGGATGCGCGGGATGCGTTTCATGGTGCCAGTATAATCGCGCCATTCCGCACCTGGGCCTGCCATGTCGCCGTCCCTGTTCGTAATGATCCCGGCTCTCGCCTGCGCGATCTTCGCGCTGATCTTCGCCGCCGGCGCATGGCGCCGCATTCGCCGGCGCGCGGCGCTGGGCGCGGGCCTGCGAATGCTGCTGGCGACGGGTTTCGGCCTGACGGCACTGGGGCTCACGGGCCTGTGCCTTTCGATCCGGCACTACCTGGCGCTGGAGAGCGAAGTGACGGTGGCCGAGCTGGCGTTCAGCGAAATGGCGCCGCAGCGATTCCAGGTGCGCATCACCCTGGCGGATGGCCGCGAGCGGCGCGTCGAGCTGGCCGGCGATGAGTGGCAGCTCGACGCGCGAGTGATTTCCTGGAAGCTGCCGGCGGTGCTCGCCGGCGCACCGCCGCTGTACCGGGTGGAGCGGGTTTCCGGGCGCTACCGCGATATCGCACAGGAACGCGAATCCGAACGCAGCGTCCACGCGCTCGATGCCGGTGCCCTGCCCGACCTGTGGGCGCTCAAGGGGCGCTTCCCGCGCTGGCTGCCCTTCGTCGATGCCCATTACGGCAGCGCGGCCTACCTGCCGATGCGTGACGGCACGCGCTTCACCGTCACCCTGGGCGGGCGCGGCGGACTGGTGGCACGACCATCGGACGATGCCACGCGCCGCCTGATCCAGGCGACGGGCTGGTGATCCTCGGCGGCCTCCGTCCCGGCGACGTCATCCATCGCGCTATGCTGCGGCCTTTCCCACCGATCATCGCCATGCCGCTCCGATTCGCGCAGCCTCCTCCACCCCACGCCTGCGGTGCCTCCCGCCCCGGTGCGAACCGGTAGCCGGCGTGCCCTCTGCGTCCACGCCCGCGCGGCATCGCCGCCGCTTCACCCCGGCCCAGCTGTGGGGCGGGCTGCTGGCCATGGCCACGGCGATCAGCCTGCTGCTCTTCCTGGATCGCTACCTGGGCCGCCTGGCGAACGATCGCGCCGGCGAGTGGCTGCGCGTCCTGATCGAGGAGTCCACCGGCACGTTCACTGCCGCGCTGCTGGTGCCGGTGATGGTGTGGGCGGTGCGGCGCTGGCCGCCGTTCGGCGCGCGCTGGAAAACCCATCTGCCGCTGCAACTGCTGATCGCCATGGCGGTCGGCTTCGTCCACACCACGACAACCTACCTGCTGCGCGACCTGCTCATCGCCGTTCCGGGAGTGGTCGGCTCGGGTGACTACGCGCTTTCACCCAACCGCTACCTGCTTGCGCTGCCCACCGGGCTCATCGTGTACGCGGTGGTCGCCGCCCTGACCACGGTGATCGACCGCTACCGCGGCGCGCGCAACCGCGAGCTGGAGGCCGTCGAACTGCGCGCCCAGCTCACCCAGGCCCAGCTGCTGGCGCTGCAGCGCCAGCTCGAACCGAACTTCATGTTCAACACCCTGCGTTCGATCGCCCAGCTGGTCTACGCCAATCCCAAGGCAGCCGAGGAAATGATCGCGCGCATGACCGCGCTGCTGAAGCACTCCTTCGCCAGCGATGCCTCGCACGAAACCACGCTGGCCAACGAGCTGCGCGTGCTCGATCTCTACCTCGACATCATGCGCCTGCGCTACGCCGAGCGCCTGTTCGTGCAGGTGGACGCCCCGCCCGAGCTGGCGCGTGCCGTCCTGCCGCGCTTCCTGCTGCAGCCGCTGGTGGAGAACGCCATGCGCCACGGCGACGATCCGGCCATGACCCTGGTGGCGGTGCGGGTATTCGTGCGGGCCGAAGGCGACAGCCTGGTGATCCGGGTGCGCGACCACAGCCGCTGCGACGACCAGAGTCCGCACAGCATCGGTGTGGTCAACGCGGCGGCGCGCATCGCACAGCTCTACGGATCCGGTTACGGGCTTTCCAGCGAGCGTACCGACGAAGGCATCGAAGTGACGGTGCGCCTGCCGCTGCGTATGGACGCGGCGTGATCGCATCCCCGCAGGGCCGCCACGGGCATCCCGAAGTTTCCTGAAACCTCCGCCCACCGCCGGCGCGTGTCCGGTTTCCGCACTCGGCTCCGTAACAGACACCAAGCCGGCACTGTCCGCAGCAGCGCCTCCGGCCTCCATGCGCCATCCTGGCCGCACACCCACCCCGACCGAGGAACGACCCATGCACCATTCCACCGCTCCGCACACCCGCCTCCGTCGCACGCCTTTGCTGGGCGCACTGCTCTCCCTCGCCCTGATCGCCGTGTGCCCGGCCGTTCTGGCCAATGAAATCGAACCTGGGCTGTGGGAGTTCCGTACGAAGATGGACTCGCCCGATGGTTCCAGCCCCGTTGCCGCGCAGATGGCACAAATGCAGGAGCAGCTCAAGAACCTGCCGCCTGAGGTTCGCAAGATGATGGAGCAGCAGATGGCGGGGGCCGGCGTCGCTCTCGGCACCGGCGGAGAAGGCGTGTCCTTTCGCGTGTGCATTACCCCGGAAGACGCCAAGGCCGGCCCGATCCGCGAAGGGCAGCAGGAAGGGGAATGCGTCTACTCGCGCGTGCAGCAGAAGGGCAATACCTGGAGCGGGCGGGTAACCTGCAGCAAGCCGCAGATGCAGGGCGACTTCACCACCACCCTGCACAGCCCCAGCCACCACACCACCGAGGCGCGGATGCAAGGCCAGTCGATCGGCACGATGACGATGCAAACCGAATCCAGACGCCTCGGGAACGACTGCGGCAAGCTGTCGCGACGCGGACGCTGATCGGGCGGACGACGAGGCGGCACGCTGCCGTGCCGCCGGATCGGGATCAGCCTGGACCGACCCCGAAGCCGTCGGCGAAGATCGCATCGCCGAGCGGAGTCTGCGAATCACGGCAGGCCTGGCCGCCGGCGCTGAGGCGGATGTTGTCCACCGCCCAGCCGGCCGCATTGACCGACGCATCCGACTGGAGCCGGAAGCGAAGACGGAAGGCGCTGCCACCGGCCGCCGCGGGCAGTTCGATCCGGTTCGACTGCCAGGCGGCGCGACCGCTGCACCGGTAGATCTCGGTCCAGCTGCTGCCGCCGTTGCTGCTGTACTCGACGAACCCGAAATCGTAGCCGGCCTCGGTGGCGCAGCGATCCTCGAACTCCAGCACCGCGTCGGCATAGCCGGAAAGGTCGAGGTTCGCCGCCATCGTCAGCGAGGCGCTGGCATTGTTCGGGTAGCCGGGCGTGTGCCAGGACCTGCCAGCGTGGCCGCCGATGCTGCTGCCGATGGTCCAGGGTGACTGCGCGCCCCAGCCCGCACCGCCCTGCTCCACGTCATCGAACAGGCGTTCGCAGACGTGCAACAGCGCGAAATCGCGCACCTGCTGCTGCCCGCCGGCCAGCGCCACGCCATGGAGCTCTTCGGCAAGATAGCCCGGCGCGCTGACGCGCACGTCCACCGCGCCGGCGCGCATGGTACGCAGATAGCTGCCGTCGGCGGCACTGGACTGCGCGACGCGCTCCTCGTTGGTCACCGGATTGCGCACGGTGACACTGGCAGCCAGCGGCGCACCGTCCGCCAGCGCCGTCACGGTGCCGGCGAGCGCGGCGATCTGCGCGGCGGGCGCGACATCCACCAGGGCCGCATCCGGCGTTCCGGCGCGCCCCTGACTGTCGGTGCCCTGCACGAACACCAGATGGCGTCCCTCGGGCAAGCCCACCGTCGAAAGCGAACCGATCGCCGTTTCCCCGAGTGCATCGAACGCACCGTCCGCGGCGGCCAGCGGAATGGCCGCCGCGCCGCTCGCCCAGGGCGGCGTGCCGACATAGGCCGCCGCCGAGGCGATCGGATAGGTGGCCTGGGTACCGTTGGACTGGTTGAAGCGGCCGCTGTGCAGTGACGCGCTCAGGCTCACCGGATCGCCTTCGGCAATCAGATCCGGCGATGCCGTCACCGCCAGCGTGTCCGGCCCGTAGGGCAGGCGATAGGGCGCCTGCGCCGCGCGCGCGGCGTAGCGCAGCGCGGCGAGGTTGATCGGATAGGTGCTCGATTCGAAGCTGGCGCAGCCCTCGAAGAAGGCCGTGCCCAGCTCGATGGTGTAGGACGGCGCGCCCAGCAGGCCGTAGAAGGTGTCGTCCGTGGTGCCGTCGGTCGGATACAGCTCCACCGCCGCCTGCGGGGTGTAGCCGTTGAACCAGGCCATGCGCCGGCCGAGCGTGCGCAGCGCGGCGTCGTTCGGCGCGGCGGTGGAGACGTCGCCCCAGGACCACAGCACCAGCTTCGAATAGCTGTGCACGTCGAAAAAGACGCCACGATAGTCGTCCGGCGCAGGCGTCGTGGTGTCGTCCGGCCGGCGGTCCTGCAGCACGCCGCCCGAATACACCCCGCCCGCGCCGCGCGTGCCGGCGACGTAGGTCACCAGGTTCACGGTCTCCGGCTCCGACATCGGAGCCGGGCCGCGATAGGTTTCGGCACACGCACTGCCGCTGGAACCCTGCCCGCCGGTGGTGTTCCAGTGGAACGGAAAATTGCGGTTGAGGTCGATGCCGTAGGTGGTGCTGCCGCACGAGCCGTTGGTGTTGTTGGTGTTCTTGCGCCAGGACAGCCCGGTCTCGGCTTTCTTGCGGCCGTCCGGATTGGCCATGAGGATCAAATGGAAATCGACGTGATCGAGCAGCCAGGTGGCCTGCGGATCGATCCCGTAGCCCGTCGCCAGCCACTCGGCGAAGCGGGTGAGCAGCTCCGCCGGGGTGTACTCGCGCGCGTGGATCGAACCGTAGGCGACGAAAACCGGGCGCTGCGGATCGGATGCGAGGGTGTCGAAGTTGGTCAGGCGCAGCACGCGCATTTCGTGGCCGTTCGCCGGGTTCCGGCTCTTCTCCCAGCTCGGGCCGATGCTGCCGACGGCGGCGAGTTGCGGATAGGCGAGCGCGAGGTCGTCCATGGTCTGGTAGGCACCCTCCACCGTGCGGTAGCAGGCGAAACCCGGAATCGACGGATAGCCGCCAGCGCTGGGCGTGCGGGTTCCGACCGCGAGCGCGGCATCCATCGACTTCCGGAAATCGCGCAGCTGCGCGGTGCCGGCCAGATCGATGCTCACGGTGAGCCCGGCGGCCTCGAGCATCGCGATGCCGGCCTCATCCACATCCACCCGCAGCAGCTGGCGCTCGGCGTCGATCTGGGCATGCTGCAGCTGCGCGGTGGCGCGGTGCAGCGCGGCGCGGTCCGGCCAGTGCGCCTCGACCATCCATTCTTCGGCGCTGGCGCTCGAAAAGGCCACGCACGCAACAGCCGCCATGGCGGCAAAGGCGAGGGTGCGCATTGATGTTTCCCCGAAACGAAAGGCGCGATGGTACTCGCGTGCTTCGGTCAATGAGGCCCGTTTTCAGATGTTCTTGACCAGGATCAGCCGGCCGGTTCCATCCGCCGATACCCGATGGCCTCGGCCAGGTGCGCGGTGCCGATGGCGTCGGTGCCGGCGAGGTCGGCGATGGTGCGCGCCACGCGCAGGATGCGCTGGCTGGCGCGGGCGGAAAGATGCAGCTGGTCGATGGCGCGCTCTAGCAGGCCGCGGTCGCCCGGCGAGAGTGCGCAGTCGCGCTCGGTCAGCGCCTGCGGCAGGGCGGCGTTGGCAACCCCGGCGCGCCGCAGCTGGCGTGTACGGGCGGCTTCGACGCGAGCGCGCACGGCGGCGCTGGGCTCACCACGCGCCGCCTCCGGACGCAGCTGTGCGGCCGGCACGCGCGGCACCTCGATCTGCAGGTCGATGCGATCCAGCAGCGGCCCGGAGATGCGCGCGCGGTAGCGGGCCACCTGCTCGCGGCTGCAGTGACAGCGCCCGTTGGGGTCGCCCGCCCAGCCGCAGGGACAGGGATTCATCGCAGCGACGAACTGGAAGCGCGCGGGAAACTCGGCCTGTCGCGCGGCGCGCGAGATGACGATGCGGCCCGATTCCAGCGGCTCGCGCAGCACTTCAAGCGTGCGCCGCTCCCATTCGGGCAGCTCGTCCAGAAACAGCACGCCGTGATGCGCCAGGCTGATCTCGCCAGGGCGCAGCGAAGCGGCCCCGCCACCGCCAACCAGGGCTACCGCAGTGGCGGTGTGGTGCGGCGCGCGGAACGCCGGGCGGCGCCAGTTGGAAAGGTCCGGGCGCTGCCCGGCGAGCGAGGCGATGGCGGCAACCTCCAGCGCCTCTTCGTCGCTGATCGAGGGCAAGAGCGTGGGCAGGCGCTGCGCCAGCATCGATTTGCCGCTGCCCGGCGGACCAACCATCAGGAGGTTGTGGCCACCGGCGGCGGCGACCTCCAGCGCGCGGCGCGCCTGCGGCTGGCCGCGCACGTCGGCAAGGTCGGGCAGGCCCGCGTCCACCTCGCCAGGCGCAGGTTCGGGCAGCGGCCCGGGCAGCTCGCGCCCGGTCTGCAGCAGCGCACACACCTCCAGGAGAGTGCGCGCGAAGCGGACGCCGGCGTGTCGCGCAAGCGAGGCCTCGGCGCGATTCTCCAGCGGCAGGACGATCTGACGGCCTGCCTGCGCCGCGGCCAACACCGCCGGCAACGCGCCCTCCACCGGGCGCAGTTCGCCGGTCAGCGCCAGCTCGCCGTGGAACTCCCAGTCGCGCAGCGCATCACGCGGCAGCTGGCCGGAGGCGGCGAGGATTCCCAACGCGATCGGCAGGTCGAAGCGGCTGCCGTCCTTTGGCACGTCCGCCGGCGCCAGGTTGATGGTGATGCGTCGCTGCGGCAGCTCGAGCTGCGAACAGGCCAGCGCGGCGCGCACCCTGTCGCGACTCTCCTTCACCGCGGCGTCGGGCAGGCCGACGATCGAAACCGCCGGCAAGCCTCCGGCGATATGCACTTCCACCCGCACCTCGGGGGCCTGCACACCGGACTGCGCCCGGCTGTGGACCAACGCAAGGCTCACGGTGCCGGCTCCGCGGCGGCCGGATACAGCAGCGCGCCATCGCCGCGCGCAACCGCGCCCGGGGTGATCCGCGCGAGTTTCACCGCATCCTCGGCCAGGATGTGGAACACCGTGCATCCGGCGGCGATGAGGTAGTCGGTCACGATACGGCGATGGCAGCGCCACCAGACCGCCTCGGCGCACATGACCGCGGCCGGGCGGCCCGCGTCCCAGGCCAGCAGCTCCGCCAGCCCGGCGCGGAAGGCGGGCGTGGTGGCGTAGTCGGCATAGTGGTGGAAGCTGCGGTTTTCCCACCAGGCGTTGGCCGCCGCAGGGATTCCCGCGGTGGCCGGGCGCCGTCCGCCAAGCGCGGGAAAGTGCCGATAGGCCAGGCCCCGCGAGGTCAGCGTCGCATCCAGCGCCTCGCCATCGAACTGCGGCATGGCGCGCGAGTGGGGAAAGGCGCGCACGTCCGCGACGCCGCCCGCACCAGCCGCCCGCAGCAGCGCGAGAAAGTCCGCGAGGCTGCGGTTGGAGTGTCCGATGGTGTGGAAATTCGGTGTCATGCCAATGGGCTTCGATGGGTGCGGGGAGACAGCGTGGCCGGGTATTCAGCGCGAGCGACCGGATGGCTTGGCGCTTCGGGGGAATCGCGACACTGCACGAAGAGGCGCGTCCCCGATGCGCGCCTCAGCCGGGCGGCTCGCCGGCGGCGGCGCGCATCGCAACGGCGTATTCCAGCGCCTCCAGACGGGCACGGGTGCGCAACAACAGCGCGCGCTGCATCTCGAATTCCTCGCGCGTGACCAGATCGAGCCGCTGCAGGCCCGTCTGCAGCGCGGCGCGGAACGTCTTTTCGAGATTGCCGCGCGCATCGCCAAGGGTTGATGGCAGCAGCGCGCCGAGGCGCCGCGCGAGATCATCGGCAAGCTGCAGGTTCACCATGGCGGCGTCCTTCTGTGGGGGTGCCCCAATCCTGGCATGCGGTCTGCGTTGCCGCCGTCGGAAGACGCACTAGAATCGCCTGAGAAAATTCCTAGTCCGCAGCGCAGGGAGCAGCACCCATGAAAATGGTGATGGCCATCATCAAGCCGTTCAAGCTCGACGACGTGCGCGAGGCGCTGTCCGAAGCGGGCGTGACCGGCATCACCGTGACCGAGGTCAAGGGCTTCGGCCGGCAGAAGGGCCACACCGAGCTGTACCGCGGCGCCGAGTACGTGGTCGATTTCCTGCCCAAGGTGAAGATCGAGGTGGCGGTCACCGAAGACCAGCTGGAGCGGGTGATCGAAGCCATCCAGCGCTCGGCCAACAGCGGCAAGATCGGCGACGGCAAGATTTTCGTCTCCCCGCTCGAACAGGTAATCCGCATCCGCACCGGCGAGCTGGATGGCGACGCCCTGTAGGCCTCCGGCGCCGCCGCACCGGGTCACACTCCGCCGCGGCTTGCGTCACAGCAATAAGCCTTGCCGCACCCGGGGAGAACGCGCATGACATGGGGGATATCCGCATTCATCGCAGGCCTGCTGGCGTGGGCGGGCGTCGCGTTCAATCGCCTGGTGCGCCTGCGCAACCAGGTGCGCACGGCCTGGGCCGACATCGACGTGCAGCTGCATCGCCGGCATGACCTGGTCCCCGCACTGGTCGCCGCGGTGCGCGGCCATGCCACGCACGAGCAGGCGACACTGGAGGCGGTCGCACAGCTGCGCAGCCGCGCGATGAGCCCCAGCACACCCACCCCGCAGGGGCGCGCGGAAAGCGAACTGCACGCCGGCATCGGCCGCCTGCTGGCGCTGCGCGAGTCCTACCCGGACCTCAAGGCCAGCGCCAGCTTCGCGCAGCTGCAGCGCGACCTGGTCGCGGTCGAGGACCAGCTGCAGTACGCCCGCCGTTTCTACAATGGCGCGGTGCGCGACTACAACGACGCCATCCAGCGCGTTCCCGATGTTCTCCTCGCGCGCATTTTTGCGTTCCTGCCGGGCGAATTCTTCCAGGCGGAGGCATCCGCGCAATCAGCGCCGGAGATGCGCCCGTGAAAAACTTCATGCGATCCATCGGCAATGTGTTCGCCGCCCTGCTCCTGCTTTCCCTCGGCGCGACCGCCGGCGCACAGGAGCGCATCCTCGACTACCGCATCGAGGTGGCCATCCAGCCCGATGCCAGCCTGGAGGTGACGGAAAACATCACCGTGCGCGCCGAAGGCAGTCAGATCCGGCGCGGCATCTACCGCGATTTCCCCACCCGCTACCGCGACCGCGCCGGCAACCGGGTCGTCGTGGCGCTCGACGTGCTGGGCGTGGAGCGCGACGGCCGGCCCGAGCCATGGTTCACCGAGACCCTGTCCAACGGCGTACGCATCAACACCGGCAACGACGACTTCCTGCCGGTGCCCGCCGACATCCGCTTCACCCTGCGGTATCGCACCACACGCCAGGTCGGCTTCTTCGCCGAGCACGACGAGCTCTACTGGAACGCCATCGGCACCGGCTGGGCGTTCCCGATCGAGACGGCCCAGGTCGAAGTGCGCCTTCCCGAACCGGTGCCGGTGGCACAGATGAGCGCCGAGGGCTACACCGGCCCGCAGGGCGCGAAGGGGCAGGACTACACCGCCACCCTCGTCGAGCCGGGCCTCGCGCGCTGGCACCTGACCGCACCGCTGGCTCCGCAGGAAGGTTTCACCATCGTGCTCGGCTTCCCCAAGGGCCTGCTGCCCGAACCCACCCGCGCCGAGCGCGCGGGCTGGCTGCTGCGCGACAACCTCGGCGTGCTGATCGCGCTGCTCGGGCTGATCGCGCTGTGGTACTACTGCATCACGCGCTGGTGGCGGATCGGCCGCGACCCGCGCGCCGGCGTCGTCATCGCGCGCTACGATCCGCCCGCCGGGCGCTCGCCTTCGGAACTGCGTTTCCTGGAGCGCAAGTGCGCCTACGACGTACGCTGCTTCACCGGCGACCTCCTGCTGCTTGCGGTGCATGGCAAGCTGCGGCTGCACCGCGACAGCGCGCTGGATCGCCTATCCGACAAGCTCGACGCCACCGGAGCGCCGGCAGGCGTCAAGCGGTTCGTGGGCCGGCTGCTGTCGGGACGCGACATCTGGACGGCCACGCGCCCCCACGTCAGCCCCGGCGGCGAGTCGCCCGTCATCGCCGCCACCCTGCTCGCCAACCTGCTGCCGCAGCCCGGGTCGAACATCGAATTCGACGAGAAGAATCGCACCGCGCTGATGGCCGCCAAGGACCACCATACCAAGGCGCTGAAAAGGCACATCGACGACCGCTACTACAAGCAAAACTTCGGCACCTGGGGCCGCGCCCTGCTGATCGCCCTGGCGTTCGCCGTGGCCGCGCTCGCGCTGTCGGGCGGCTCCGGCATTCCGGTCATCCTCCTGACCGGTGTCGTGATGCTGGCGAGCCTGATCGCCTTCGGAATCCTGATCGCGGCTCCCACCGCCGAGGGCCGCCGCCTGCTGGACGAGATCGAGGGCCTGCGCACCTATCTGCGCGTGGCCGAGCGCGACGAACTGAAGAACCTGCCCGGCCCCGATGCGCCACCCGCGCTCGATGCCGATCGCTATGAGCGCCTCCTGCCCTACGCCGTGGCGCTGGATGTCGAAGAAGCCTGGACACGCAAGTTCACCCTCGCCGTCGGTGCCGCCGCGGCGGCGGCCACGACCGGAGCGATCAGCTGGTACAGCGGCGGCTCCTTCTCCAACCTGGACAGCATGGTCTCATCCATCGGCGGCAGCCTCACCAACTCCATCGCCTCGGCGTCCACGCCACCGGGCAGCTCTTCGGGCGGCGGCGGCGGTGGCTCCTCGGGCGGCGGGGGTGGCGGTGGCGGTGGCGGCGGACGCTGAATCGACCCGCGTCGTCCCCGGCCAAGCCTCCGGTTGAAGACAGGAACCCGTCGAGGCCCGGAATGCCGCCGCGCCGAACGAACGGCGCGCGGAAAGGGGGCGCTACTCGCGCGGTTCGCGCAGGAAGCGTGCGATCGAGGGCGCGGGGACCCTGGTGACGAACTCCGAGGCGATATCCACGTAGCCGCGTACCAGCGCGACTTCGCCTGCGCGGCGGTTGAGCGTGTCGCGCAGATCAGGATCGGCACCGGCGGCGAGCAGGCGGCGCACCGCGCGCCCCATGCCGTGCAGGGCGGCCAGATGCAGCGGGCCGAACCCGCGCCGCTCGCGCGCGCCCAGCCCCACGCCGTACCGCAGCAGCACATCGAGCTGGGCCAGGATCACGTCTTCCCGGTACGCGGTGCCCGGCTCGAAGCTGGCACCGAGCAGCAGCAGGAGCGGGGTTTCCCCGACGCCATTGATCGCATCGGCGTCGGCACCGGCAGCGAGCAGCGACTCCCAGATCACGCTGACCGCTTCGGCGTCGCGCGCGCCAAAGCCGAACTGCGCCAGCGCGTGCAGCACGGTGCCGCCGTGCGCATCCACGGCACGCACATCGACATCGTGCGCCAGCAGGGCGACGATCGCCTGTCCCTGCCCGAGCGCGGCGGCGATCATCAGCGGCGTGATGCCGCCGGGCAGGCGCTGTTCGACCGAAACGCCGCTTTCCACCAGCGCCCAGACCACCTCGATCTGGCGCGCGGTCAAGGCCACGCTCAGGCAGGTCGCGCCGGAATTGGCGGTGAGATCGGGATTGGCCCCGCGCGCCAGCAGGTCGCGGACGAGATCGACGTGGCCACCGCCGCAGGCGCGCAGCAGCGCGGTGCAGCCCTGGGCATCGGTGGCATTCAGATCCAGGCCCAGATCCAGCAGCCGCGACACGCCCGCCGCATCGCCCACCTGCGCGGCGGCGACCAAGTCGCTGCCCCGAAGCCTGCGGCGCGGCAGCCGCCACTGCGGCCAGTCCAGCCAGCGCACCAGGTGCGTACGACTCAAGGCAAGCGCCAGACCGTGCGCGGTCTGCCCGTCCGGGCCGCGGGTGGACGGCTGCGCACCGTGCGCGACCAGCCGCCGCACCGCCCATTCGCTGTCGAGCTGGCAGGCCAGCAGGAGCGCGGTGGCACCGTGCAGGTCGCGGGCTTCCGGATCGGTGCCCACGGCCAGCAGATGGTCGAAAAGCCGCTGCCACCCCAGTCTGAGCGCCTGCAGAAGAGGCGGCGTGCCGTCACTGTCGACCCCGAACGCATCGGCACCGCGCGCGAGCAGCAGCAGAGCCACGTCCTCGCCGTCCGGGCGATCACGCGCATCAAGCAGGGCGGCGTTGAGGTAGCGCGCCAGCGTGCCGCGCCCGCTCGGCGAGGACCCACGTTCCAGCAGCGCGACGAGGCCGGCAGTAGCCGCCGGCCCCAGCGCGAGGAGGCGGGACATCAACGGCATGCCTTCCTCATCGGTGGCATCCGGGTCCAGCTGCGCCGCCAGCACCCGGGACGCGCCGCGTCCGAGGCGCGGCGCGAGATCGAGGAACAGCGCGGCGCGTTCGGAATCGGAAGCCGTCGCCAACGGCAGCAACTGCCTCGCCGTATCGAAGTTCTCCCGCTCCAGCGCCAGGCGCAGGCGCGTCAGCGGCGGCGCGTCGACCAGTTCTTCGTCGGTTTCCGCCAGGCAGGCAGGCAGCACATAGCCCGGATCGAGCAGGGCCACGTGCGCCCAGCGCCCGGCAGCGACCGCGTAGTCGATCGCGCGCCGCCCATCGGCCGCCGGCCGCTGCGGATCGACGCCCAGCGCGAGCAGGGCCTTGACCGTCGCGGTATCGCACGCCGTCGCATGGCAGGCGATCGCCAACGCATTGCGGCCGCTGTGGTCGCAGGCATCCGGATCGACGCCGTGCCCGGCCAACCGCTCCACGCAGGCCAGTGAACCGGCGCGCGCCGCTTCGAGCAGCGGCGTGACACCCTGCCCGTCGGCGATGTCGGCATGCGCCCCGGCTGCCAGCAGCGCGGCGGCAATGCGGTGATTGTCGCGCAGGCAGGCGGCGTGCAGCGCGGTGCGTCCGAGGCGGTCACGCGCATCCACCTGGGCGCGATGGCGCAGCAACAGCTGCAGCATCGCCGGGTCGTCATCCTCGCGCGTCGCCGCCAGCACCACGGCCGGATCGCCGCCGCGCGGTTCGAAAGCGGCGCGGCGCTCGATCAGGTAGCGCGCCACGTCGAGGTTTCCCAGCGCCGCGGCCACGCCCAGCGGGCTGCTGCCCTGCGCGTCCACGGCATCCAGCGGTGCCCCGGCATCGAGCAGCAGCGCGGCGATGGCCGGATCGGCAGCGCGCGCGGCAGCGTGCAGCGCGGTCTGGCCCGTCTCGTCTGCCGGACGCGGATCGGCGCCGTTGGTCAGGAGCATCTGCACCGCATCGGGCCGGCCGTGGTAACTGTCGCGCACCGCAGCCATCAGCGGCGTCAGGCCCGCGTGGGCCAGGTTGAGGTCGACGCCGGCGGCAATCAGCGCGCGCAGCAGGCCCAGGTCGCCTAGAACGGCCGCCAGCATCGGAAGGGTGCGCTGGTCGCGCGTATCCGCATCCGGCAGCGCCCAGGGATCGCCCCCCATGTCCAGCAGTCGCAGGGCCTCGCTCACCTGGCCGGCGCGCGCCGCCTCGTAGAGCGCGGCATCCACGCCCGGGCCCGGCGCGTAGGGACGCGCCGCGATCGGCGCCGCCGCAGCCTCGGCCAGTCGCTCGGCCAGCGCGCTCTGGGCGCGTGCAAGCTGCCGGCGCGAGGCCGACATCGCCAGCACGGCCAGCAGCGGCGCCACGATCAGCGCATGGACGAGTACGCCGGCCCGACGGGCCGCAGCGCCATCCCACACGTCCGGCAGCGCCAGGGTCAGCGCGCAGATTGCCAGCAGCACGAGAGCGACTGCCGCGATCCAGCTGCCCGCCCCCTGCGTCACCGCGTCGCCCAGGGGATCGCGCTGGCCTCGCAGCGGAGCAGAGTACGGCGCCATCAGCTCCAGCGCGGGCCGCGCCGCGCCGCGCCAGGCCAGCACCAGCGCCAGCCCCACCGCCAGCCCGAAGGCAAGCGCCGAGGGAAGATCACCGCCCTTCACCATGCGCACGGCGGGCCAGGCCAGCACCGCGCCCAGCACGGCCAGCATGAGCCAGCTTCGCCACAGGCCGCCGCGCAGCTGCTGAGAAAGCACCGCACCCAGCGGAGGATCATCCGATGCCGCGAGCCAGCCCGAGGCGGCGATGAGATAAAGCGGAACGGCCAGCGCCGGCGCCAGCGCCAGCACAGGGTGGGGATGCAGCAGCGGCAGCAGCGCCAGCGCCACGGCCGGCAGGAATCCGGCCAGCCGCGCACCCAGCGCACGCGGTTCCTTGCCTGCTGCGGCGCCGCTCATGAAATCGGCGCGTCCATCGATGGAGCCAGAACCTCCACCGGAGGCAGCTGCAGGTAGCAGCCGCGCGTGCGCAATGCCTCGATCACGGTCGCCGCGTCGGCGCGCGCCAGCCGGCGTTCGGGAGTCAGCTCGAATTCCAGCGCCGGCTCCAGCACGCCCAGGCGCTGTCGCAGCGGCTCGGGCAGCGCGTCGAAGCCATCCTTCTCGGCGAGATAGACGTAGGTGTCGGGGCGCAAGCGGCTTCTGTAGACGTGGCAGCGCATGGGAAACAAGGTGTCCGGCGACGGGCCGGCCCCAGCATAGCCGGTCGGCGCGAACGGAGCGATGCGCCGGCTCACGCGTCCGCCATCAGCGCCTCGATCGCGTCCGGGTCGCGCGGCACGCCGTCGCTGAGCACCTTGGCGCCCTGCCGGGTCACGATCACGTCGTCCTCGATGCGGATGCCGATGCCGCGCCACTTCGCCGCCACGCCGGCCGCATCGGGCGCGATGTAGATACCCGGCTCGATGGTGAAGGCCATGTCGGGCTCCAGCTCGCGGAACTCGCCGTCGATGCGGTAATCGCCCACATCGTGGACGTCCAGCCCCAGCCAGTGCCCGGTCTTGTGCATGAAGAAGCGCCGGTAGGCCTGCTCCTTCAGGCACTGCCGGAGCGTGCCCTTGAGGAGGCCGAGTCGCAGCAGTCCCTCGCTCACCACATGCACCGCCGCCTCGTGCATCCCCCCCCAGGAGGCACCCGGTCGAACGACGTCGAGCGCGGCGCGATTGGCCTCCAGCACCACCTCGTAGAGCGCGCGCTGCGCCGGGTTGAAGCGCCCGTTCACCGGGAAAGTGCGGGTGATGTCGGAGGCATAGCCCTGCAGTTCGGCGCCGGCGTCGATCAGGAGCAGGTCGCCATCGGCCAGCGGGGCGCAGTTGGCGTGATAGTGCAGCACGCAGGCGTTGGCGCCACTGCCCACGATCGGCTCGTAGGAGGGCACCACGCCGTGGCGGCGGAACCGGTAAAGGAGCTCGGCTTCGATCTCGTATTCGTACATGCCCGGTCGCGCGGCGCGCATCGCGTCCACGTGCGCCAGTGCGGCAATGCGCGCGGACTCGGTCATCAGCCGGCGCTCGCCGGGGCTCTTGAACAGCCGCAGGTCGTGCAGCAGGTGGCCAAGCTCCTGGAACTCGTGCGGCGGCTGCGCCCCCTGCCGGGCCAGGGCGCGCACCCGGTTGACCCAGCCAATCAGGGTGAGATCGAATTCGGTGTCGCGACCGAAGTGGTAATAGACCCGCGTGCGTCCCTCGATGAGCCGCGGCAGGATTTCGTCCATGTCGGTGTACGGGTAGGCGTCGTCGATGCCCAGGGTTTCCACCGCCCCCTCCGGCCCCAGGCGCGCGCCGTCCCAGGCCTCGCGCTCCGGATCACGCTCGCGGCAGAACAGCAACGCTTCGCCAGCGGCGCGTCCGGGCACCAGGGCCAGCACCGCTTCCGGCTCCTCGAAGCCGGTCAGGTACCAGAAATCGCTGTCCTGCCGATAGGGATAGTGGGTGTCGTTGCTGCGCACCCGCAGCGGTGCGGCGGGCAGGATCAGGATGGCGTCGGGGCCGGCCATGCGCATCAGCTGACGGCGGCGGCGCGCGAACTCGGCGGGCGCGATTCCGGGGGGGTTCGCCGTCATGCTCAGTGCAGCCGCGCGCCGCGCCCGGGAGCGGAACGCGCGTCACCGTGAATCAGCAACACCGCGACGCGCACGAACTCCGTGATCTCGATCAGCGCATCCTCGTCCTGTTCGTCCTCGTCGACCGAAAAGGCAGCGATGCCGGCGAGGTCGTCGAAGGCTTCCTGCGCCTCGGGCGAAAGCGCGGGGCGCTCGGGCACCAGCGCCACGCCGGAAAGGAAACCGCGGCACCAGTCGAACAGCGCGTCGATGCGTTCACCGAGCGGCGCCGCCTCCCCGGGCAGGAGCAGGTCGAAGCCGAACTCGCCATCCTCCAGCGCCTCGCGCGTGCCCCGGAAGAGATCGTCGAGATCCCGGTCATCGGCTACCCGGCGGGCATCGGCATCCACATGCAATGGCGCAAGCCAGTCCGAGGCCGCCAACGGCCCGCCGGCAGCAAGATAGCCGGCCAGCAGTCCCTGCAGCTCGGACGCGTCGATGCCGATGCCGCAGCGCGCCAGCGCCGCATCGACGCGCTCGAAATCCGGGATGCGTGCGGCGGCGGCCATCAGCGACGGTGCGGACGTCGCGGCAGACGCACGGCGCGCCTCACCACACCACTTCGGCCATCGAGCAGTTCAGCCCGGAGCCGATACCCAGAAGCGCGATGCGGCTGCCCTTTCTGAGCCGCCCCATCTCCTTGAGTTTGGAAAGCACGATCGGCACCGAGGCCGGACCGATGTTGCCGTACTCGGAAAAGATCGTGAACACCTTCTTGGGATCGATGCCGATGGCCTTGACCAGGGCGTTGGTGTGGACCTGGCTGACCTGGTGGATAACGAATTCGTCGAGCTCCTCGGCCACCCAGCCCAGGGCCTGCCGTGCGGCCTGATAGGTCTTGGAGGCGAGCTTGACGCCCTCCACCATCAGCATGCGGGTATCGGTGACCATGCGGTCGAGGTTGCCGCGGCAAAGCGTGTTCCATTCAGTGGCCGCACGCGACACGCCGCCCTTGTACTGCGGCGCGTCCGGCGCCAGGTCGCGACGCGACAGCACCATCGCCACCGAGCCGCTGCCCAGCGTCAGGGTCGCCAGTTCCTGGCGGAACTGCTCATCCGTGACGTCGGGAGCCAGCAGTCGTTCGATGGTTTTCTTATACGCAAGATTCGCGGACTCGCCATCGACGATCAGCGCGTATTCGATCTCGCCGCACTCGATCATCCGGCTGGCGATGTCCATGCCGTTGAGAAAGGCGAGGCAGGCATTGGCCACGTCGAAGTTCTGGCAGGTATCGGCAAGCCCCAGGTTGCCTGCGACGATGCTGGCCGTGGACGGCTCCAGGTACTCGCGGCTGACCGAGGTGCTCACCAGCAGGCCGATCTTCTCGCGCGGCACGTCCAGCTCGGCAAGCGCCTTTTCCGCCGCCAGCGTGGCGGCATCGGAGACCTCGACGCCCTCGGCCCAGAAGCGGCGCGCGTGGATACCGGCGACATCGCCCAGCACATCGACGCGGATACCCAGGCGATCCAGCATCGGGCGCAGGCGCTCGTTGACCTCCGCGGAGGTGAGCCGGCATGGGGCATCGATATGCGCGAGGCTGGCAATGGAAACATTCTGGAACACGGCAATCCTGTCTGGAAACGCGGCAACAAAGCCGCCGAACGCTACAGTGATCGAAAGAACGCCGCAAGCCGGAGACCTGCCGCGAGAATCACGCGGCCTCCTGCGTCCATCGCACTGGAGTGTTCCGAACCCATCCCACGGCAGGCACGGAAGCATTCATCCGGTACCCGGCCTGGTCTGGCCTGAGTCGACGCGCGCAGCGCGGCTTCCTCACTGCGCTCCATCGCGGCACATCGCTTGTCGGCGCTCGCGCGTACCTACGCGTGCCAAGACGGAATTATCGCACGGGATGGCCCGAAGCGGTGCGACCGGCGGCCCATTCCTGCCGGCCTGAAGCACGTCACTGTGCCGGCGGATCGGGCGACGCGGGCCGGCGCGGCGGAAACGGGATGACGTCGGCACCCGACCCATGTCCCGTGGACGCCTCCGGACGCACCCACAGCACCGGAACATTCTCCGGCGGCGGCGGTTCGTACATGTCGCGTTCTTCGGCGGCCAGCGCCCCCTCCAGCGCACCACCGTCCTCTTCATCCTCCCAGCTGTAGCGCTTGCGTGCGGGCGCAGGGTCGAGCCGGAAGAAGAGCACGGCCGCCAGCGCGCCGAAGAACGCGCCGCCCAGGTGCGCTTCCCACGACACCTCGGGTTCGCCCGGAAGAACGGTAAGGAGCATGCCGCCATACAGGAAGAAGGCGATCATCGCCGCGGCGATCGCGGGCCGGTCGCGGCGCAGCACGCCCAGGAGGAACAGGAAGAACATCAGCCCGTGACTGAGGCCGCTCGCGCCGAGGTGGAACGAGGGCCGCCCGATGATCCAGACCACCAGGCCCGAACCCAGCCACACCAGCAGGATCGAACGCAGCGCCGCGCGCGGGTAGATCGACAGCGTCAGCGTGCCCAGCACCAGCAGCGGCAGGGTGTTGTTGATCAGATGCCCCACCGAGCCGTGCAGCAGCGGCGCGGTCAGGATGCCGATCAGTCCGGCTGCGGAATGCGGGAACACGCCCAGGGCGGAGAACGATGCGCCCAGCCAGGTTTCGATCAGCTTGATCCACCACAGCACGGCGATGAAGCCTGCGCTCAGCAGCAGCGCGCGCAGGAAACGGCCGCGGTCCAGCCGCGCCTGTTCGCGTGGATCGGGCAGCGGCTGGTTGAGCGGCACATCCATCGTGCGCGATTCCGGAGGGACGGTCCCCTTGTCTATGGCCGCATGATGGGAAATGCAAGGTCATACCGCCCGCCGGCATGCGTGCGATGCAGCGGACGGCGCGCCGTCGCCTTCAGTCGCCGGTTTTCTTTGCCGGAGGAATCAGGACGCTGGCCACCATCGAGGTTCCGATCGCCAGCGCCACCACGGCCAGCGCCGCGCCGATCGGGATATGCCAGAAATGCATGATCAGCATCTTCACGCCGATGAAGATCAGCACCGTCGCCAGGCCATAGGCCAGCAGGTGGAACTTGTCGGCCATGCCGGCCAGAAGGAAGAACAGCGCGCGCAGGCCGAGCACCGCGAACACGTTGGAGGTAAGCACGATGAAAGGATCGTCGGTGATGGCGAAGATCGCCGGGATCGAGTCGACCGCGAAGATCACGTCGGTGATGCCGATCATCATCACCACGACAAAGAGCGGAGTGAACCAGCGCGTGCCGTTCTCGCGCACCACGAAGCGGGTGCCGTGGTATTCGGAGGTCACCGCAAGGTGCTTGCGGATCCAGGTCAGCAGTGGATTCTTGCCGATGTCCGGCTCGTCGCCCACGCCCCACAGCATCTTCACGCCGGTGAACACCAGGAACGCGCCGAAGATGTACAGCACCCAGTCGAATTGCTGGATCAGCGCCGCGCCGATGAAGATCATCACCGCGCGCAGCAGGATGGCCCCGATGATGCCGTAGATGAGCGCGCGCTGCTGCTGCACCGGCGGTACCGCGAAGTACCCGAACAGCATCAGGAACACGAAGATGTTGTCGACCGCCAGCGCCTTCTCCACCAGGTAGCCGGTGAAGAACTGCAGCGCGACGTGCTGGGCCTGTTCATCGCCCAACTGACCGCGCAGGTACCACCAGAGGCCGGCGTTGAACAGCATGGCCAGCGCGATCCAGGCCGCGCTCCACCAGAGCGCCTCGCGCACGGCAACCTTGTGCGGCCCCTTGCTGCGCAGCATGAAAAGGTCCACCGCCAGCGCAACGATGACGACGATGGTGAAGGCGACCCACATGAAAGGCGTGCCGATGGTGTGCATCGATGGTCTCCAGAAAACGAAAGCCCCGACCGCGGGGCGGTCGGGGCCCGAATTCCGGACACGCCTCCGCCGTCGCCGGCGAAGGTCTTGCTCGCGTCAGGCCATTGGCCTGCCACCTGCCGCACCGGGATCGGCCTGCGATCCGTCCTGACGATGCGACAGCGAAGAGCTACTCCCCTTCACGCGTTCGGCGCCGGGGCGCCAAAGCGGCGTGACTTATGGCACGGGAATACGCACTCGTCAAGCGCCGGACGCCGGAACTGAAGGCCGATTCAAGCCACCGGCTCCAGCTGCGCGAACGCCAGTACCAGCCACTTCGCGCCTGCGTCTTCGAAGTTGACCTGCACCCGTGCATGCGCGCCAGCGCCTTCGGCATCCATGATCGTGCCTTCGCCGAAACTCGCATGGCGCACGCGCTGGCCCAGCCGGAATGCCGCATCCGAACCTGCCCCGGACGCCGATGCATGCGCACCCGGAACGAATGCCGGCCGCACCAGGCTGATGCGCGGCCGAACCTCCCGCAGGATCGCAGGCGGCACCTCGCGCAGGAATCTCGAAGGAACGCCCAGCGTGTCGACGCCGTGGATACGCCGTGATTCGGCCCATGACAGGATCAGCCGCTCGCGTGCGCGGGTAATGCCGACATAGGCCAGGCGCCGTTCCTCTTCCAGACGCCCCGGTTCCTCCATCGAGCGCTGCGCCGGAAACAGCCCTTCCTCGAGCCCTCCCAGAAATACCTGCGGGAACTCCAGGCCCTTGGCCGAATGCAGCGTCATCAGCTGCACGCCGTCCTCCCAGGCCTCCGCCTGCCCTTCGCCCGCCTCCAGTGCCGCATAGGTCAGAAAGGCAATGACGATGTCCGAGGCCGCATCGTCCTCACTGCGCGAGAACCGGCTGGCCACGGTCACCAGCTCGTCCAGGTTGTCGGTGCGCGCATCCATCAGGCCACGCGATTCGTTGGCGTAGTGCACCCGAAGGCCCGATGCGGCAAGCACATGATCGATGCGCGGCGCCAGGTCCAGGTCGGCGCATGCCTCCGCGAGCGACTGGATCAGTTCGACGAATCCTCGCAGCGCATGACGCGCGCGTGCAGCAAGCACGCTGCCCTGGATCTCGCACGCCACGGCGTCCCAAAGCGACAGGCCCTGCTCCCGCGCCCGCGCGCGCACCTGTTCAAGCGTGCGCGCACCGATGCCACGCGGCGGCGTGTTGACCGCCCGTTCGAAGGCGGCATCGTCGGCACGGTTCGCGATCAGGCGCAGATAGGCCAACGCATCCTTCACTTCGGCCCGCTCGAAAAAGCGTACGCCGCCATGCACCCGATAGGGCAGTCCGGCCTGGATCAGCGCTTCTTCGAAGGCGCGCGACTGGGCGTTGGAGCGATAGAGGATCGCGCAATCGGAGGCACGCCCACCGGCGTCGATCCATTCGCGCACGCGCGCAACCGCGTAGCGCGCTTCGTCGTTCTCGTCGTGCGCCGCGAACAGGTCGATCGGTTCGCCATCCGCATCCTCGGTCCACAGACGCTTTCCCAGGCGCCCCGGATTGTTCGCAATCACCGCGTTGGCCGCCGCCAGGATAGTGGAGGTGGAACGATAGTTCTGCTCCAGACGGATCATTCGCGCCTGCGGGAAATCGCGCAGGAAGTACTGCACGTTCTCCACCCGCGCGCCTCGCCATCCGTAGATCGACTGGTCATCGTCACCTACGACCAGGAGCGAGCCGGTATCGCCGGCAAGCACGCGCACGAAGGCGTATTGCAGGGTGTTGGTATCCTGGAATTCGTCGATCAAGATCGTGCTGAAACGCTGTCGGTAGTGGCCCAGAAGACCCGGCTCACGCAGCAGCAGCTCGTGACTGCGCAGCAGGAGCTCCGCGAAATCGACCAGCCCGGCGCGCTGGCACACTTCTTCATAGGCTCGATAGATCGACAGGAAGACGTCGGTCGCGGCATGTCCGCCCTGGATGGCGTCGGCACGCTTGCCCTCGTCCTTGTGCGCGTTGATAAACCACGCCGCCTGCCGCGGCGGGTAGCGCCGGTCATCCAGACCAAGATCCACGATCACCCGCTTCACCAGGCGCAGCTGGTCGTCGGAATCCAGTATCTGGAAGGACTCCGGCAAGCCCGCCTCCTGCCAGTGCTGGCGCAGCAGGCGATGCGCGATGCCATGGAAGGTACCGATCCACATGCCGCGCGTACCGTCCGGCATGAGCGCCTCGCAGCGCAGCCGCATCTCACGCGCCGCCTTGTTGGTGAAGGTGACGGCCAGCACCGACCACGGCCGCACTCCGACCACTTGCGTCTGCCAGGCAATGCGATGGACGAGCACGCGGGTCTTTCCGGACCCGGCGCCGGCAAGCACAAGCAGATGCCGATCAGCAACCGTGACGGCCTCGCGTTGGGCCGCATTCAAACC
The DNA here is from genome assembly GCA_934525595.1 of uncultured Chiayiivirga sp. Lineage (GTDB taxonomy): Bacteria > Pseudomonadota > Gammaproteobacteria > Xanthomonadales > Xanthomonadaceae > Denitratimonas. The sequence goes on from CAKSZJ010000007.1 coordinate 113,155, forward strand.
ATCAAGCAGGTGTGAAACATCCATCGTGCGATTGTAATGGTTCGTCGCCGAAGAACACCCACTTGATCTTCATGCCGCGTCCTTGAAGCTGCGTTTCGTTTTTTTGTGGTGTATTTTTGTGTTTTGGTGTTGTCTGGTTTGACGTGTGGCGCAAAGAAAAACCCCGCA